>JAFVYP010000204.1 GCA_017508555.1 Lentisphaeria bacterium | reverse complement strand
TGTGCGACGCAAATAGGCTCAGTTGGCGGTTACAGTGGCGAATGAGGCTTGTGTGACGTACGGGCCAAAAATGCGGGGGGATTCTCAAGGGGGCGGCAGGCCCCCTTGAGCGGGTTGGTCGACGCGCAGCGTCACCCCCGCTACTCGCTTTTTTTTGCCAAGCTTTTTTTTCGCGAAAAAAAAGCGGAAAGGAGGGTGAGGTATTCGGATTCGAGGATGTCTGACATGCGGTGCCAGTCGAAACGTTCGAGGACTAATTTTTTGCCTTCGGCGCCCATGTTTTGGCGGAGGAGGGGATCATTGAGGATTTTTTGAGTCACGCTGATGACTTCGGGAACATTTTCGGGGGAGACGGTAAAGCCTGTTTTTCCATTGATAACGACTTCGGGGGTACCGTCCAGATGGAATCCGACGGCGGGGATGCCGGTTGCGAGGGCCTGAACGACGGAGCGGGGGAGACCTTCCCGGAGGGAGAGATGCCAGAGGAGATCTGCTTGAGCGATATACTTGCAGACATCGTGAGGCGGAACAAGTCCTGCGAAATGGAAACGGTCATCCATGTGATCTTTTTTAAGATCATCGAGCAGCTGATGATACATGGGGCCGTCGCCGACGATCAGGAAATGGAGATCATCATATTGCGGAATAAGTTCTTTAGCGGCGGGCAGAACAAACTCATATCCTTTCAGTTCAAAAAGCCGTGCCACAGTTACGATGACGGAGGCATTGGGGGGGATGCCGAGTTTTTCTCTGAGGACCGGATCTTTCTGAGCGTGATCGAAAGCGGAGGTATCCATGCCGCTGTAAACGACCTTATATTTATCCAGGGGGGCGATTTTGGCGTTGACGCACTGGTCGATCATGGCTTGAGCGACGGCATAGATTTTGTCGCACCATGCGGCGGCCAGATGTTCAAGGGAGATATACAATTTGTTGCGCCACCACTTTTCGTAAGGGTGGAAAGCCTGTCCGTGGACGGTATGGACGACAACGGGAACGCCGGCCAGGTGAGCGGCCAGACGTCCGATGATCCCGGCTTTTGAGCTGTGCGTGTGGACGACATCGAACTGTTCCTGTTTGAAAAATCTGCGCAGTTTGATAACGGCCATCAGATCTTTGAAGGGGGAAAGTTCTCTGACCAGTTCCGGAAAAGTTTCAATACGGAAGGGGGGGAGTTCCACATTTTTGAGCAGTTCACCCTCTCTGCCGGGAGAAAATCCGGTCACAAGCACACTTTCGTGACCTTTTTCCACATGTCCTTTGATGGTGAGCAGGGTATTTTCCTGAGCGCCGCCTACGATCATCCGGGTAATGACATGGCAGATCTTCATTTTTCTGTTATCGGTCGAATTCATAAACAATTACCTCCGGTCTGTTGCTCCACGGGATCCGGCGTGGGACGGTGTTGTTGACAGAAATATTGCGTCCCCCGTCCGTGTCAGTCCATTCTATACGGAGATTTAACTTAGAGCCTGGATTGAAATATTCAAGCTGAGTTCGGGAGTTTTTATTGAAAATCTGCAAAAATTCTCTTTCTCTGCCGCCGGGGAGAGGGTCGTTGATACCGTTTTCGCGGAGTTTTTTCATCAGACGCCCGGCCGAATCATCGGGGAGACGGATCTTTTGCGGCGGTGTCCGGTCTGCCAGGTATGAGAGGGCTGAAGCTGCGGAAACACGGGAAGTGGAGAACAGGAGAACTTCAGGATTCCGAATTCCTTTTTCAAGCAAAAAGGCAGCGGCGCGCTCAACGAGTTTTCTGTCAGGAGCATTGACGACAAAGGCCAGCCCCTCCCGGGGTTCGCAGATGACCACCACAGGGGGCGTTGCGCTGTCACCGGAAATAACTGCGGCGGCGGGAGCAAAAAAGAGCGGCCGTATCATCCAGAGGGCGAACAGGGCGGCACATCCGGCGGCGGCCGTGTATCTGATCCATCTTTTTTCCGCGCCGGGGACGGTGAGAAGAAGAAAACAGAAAATGATGCTTTCTCCGAGGGGAGGCATCGCCGGCGTGAGGGGGACGGCCAGAAGGGCTCCTTCCGCACAGAGCGCATGAAGAAACAGCAGGAGTTTTTCAAGGAGGACCGGCGGAAACAGAGCGCCTGCAATCAGTTTGATCCCGGCAGCGGCAAAGAGCAGAGGCACAAAAACAAGCAGCAGGAGATTGATGAAAACAGATGCCGGAATGATCAGATTGCCGTTGACGGCAGAGATGCCGATCCCTGCGGCGAAAGCAGCCGGACAGAGAACGGCGGCAAGCGTGTATTTTTTCACCGTAGAAAGATCCCTGAAAAATCTGCCGGTTTCCTTTGTTTCCGGGAGATTTTTGACAACTGCAAAAGCCGGTTTGAAAAAATCATTGACCCTTTGGGCAGAAAGGATCAAAACTGCCGTGATAAAGAAAGAGTACCAGGTGCCGGTATCATATATCAGAGCCGGATTGAAAAGAAAAAGAATCGCAGCGGCAATGGCCAGCAGATCAAAATTGTCTTTGTGGAAAAAGAAGATCTTGCCGGCGATCCAGAAGAGGATGACAGTCAGTGCCCGCATGACAGGGGGATTGGCTCCCGTGGAAAGGGCATAGGCTGTCAGAAAAACGGCAGCGGTGAGATATTTTGCTTTGCGGGGCAGAAAGAAAAGTCCTTTCAGAACAAGAAAGGCAATGGCCGCCAGATGCATGCCTGAAACAGAAAAGAGATGCAGCGTGCCGGAATTGATGTAAGCTGTGCGCATCTGAGGATCCAAACCGCCTGAAATACCGAAAAATATGGTTCCGGCAATGGTCCTTGCCCGGGGAGAGTCAAGGCCGCTGAGACATCTTTCCAGCAGTTTATCTCTGACGGTTGTCAGATGATAGAGGAATCCTGACGGTGCCTGAACTTGTGAAACGGTATCCGGATACCAGACTTTTTCAATTTGTCTTGCCCGCAGGAAACCGCTGAAAGAGTTTTCCCGGTCAACGTTGACAAGAGATCCGGTTCCGGAAAAGAGCTCTCCGCAGCAGGGCAGGCTGGAGGTGTTTTTCAAACGGACAGTGATCCTGCTTTCCGGGAAGATCTTTTTTCCGTTGACTTGGATGACTTTTGCCGTAAATCCAGTGGGCCGGGGCAGTCCGGGAACATGGGTGACACGGCTGTCAATGGCGCGGCAGACCAGAGTGACGCGCGTGTTTCTTTCAGGCAGCTGCCGCCGGGCGGCCTCACGAAGCGTTGTGTGAAGCAGAAAAGAGAGGACACCGCACAAAAGTCCAGTCAGAAGAAAGAGAGCGGTCCTTCTGGAAAAGAGATATGTCAGCAGTATGCCGGCAGAGGCGGCGATCAGCAGTCTGCTGTCGGCACAGGCGCATCCGGCAATGACACCGGCGGCAAAGGGAAACTCCGGACGGCCGGGCGCAGCCTGCTGGAAAAGTTTTCCTCCGCTCCATTGGGAGAAAAGGGGAGCGTTTTTCGAGTTGTCGGTCATTTATTTACCCCTGCCGGAAACAGAACCCTCATTTTCTGCCGAATCTGCGCTCCAGTTCTCTGGGGGAAATGGTTATCATCGTCGGTCTGCCGTGAGGGCAGAGCGTTCCCTGACGGCAGGCCCGCAGATCCCGCAGGAGACACTCCAGCTCCTCCTGACTTTTGGCTTCATGGGCTTTGACCGCGGCCTTGCACGCCGCCCGCGCGGCAGCGGCCAGATCTGCACCGCCGTGATGGAGTTCACTGCGTTCCAGCAGCTCAGCCAGCATGTCGGAAATGATCTCTTCCGGAGCGCGTCCGTCGGAAAATCCGGCCGGGATGGAGTTGATGAGAATGGTGTTGCCTCCCGCAGATTCAATATCAAATCCCAAATCGCAAAAGAGCTTTTTGTGGGCGGTCAGATAGGCGTTCTGGCTGCGGGGCAGTTCCAGTGTTCTGGGGATAAGCAGCCTCTGAGCGGGCGCTGTCCCCTTTTCGGCTTCAGCAACGATCCTTTCAAACAGGATACGTTCATGGGCGGCATGCTGATCTATCAGAACCAGTCCCTCCGCTCCGGCACAGAGGATATAGGTGTTGTCATAGACCCCCAGGATCCTTTCCGGCCAGGCGCCGCCGAACACAGGTGTTTCCGGCAGGACCGCCCGTGGAGAATAGGGGGCCTGATAATCATCTTTGTCAGTCAGATTCAAAACGCCCGGGGCGTTTTTTTCTGTCATCGGAGCGGCAGGCATCCGGGGAACCGGTAAAACAGGAGCCGGCGGCGGCAGGATGTTTTCCCCGGAATATGTTTCCGGTTCCTGCGGAGGAGGGACAAGATCAGGCTGATCGTCCGTCTTGGCATGATAACGGACCATGGCGGCGTCAAGGATATTGGCAAGGGGGATTTTGCCCGACAGCGGCAGCGAATTGATTTCCGCCTGCTCCTTCAAGTGTTCACCGGTTCCCCTGAGCGCATTGGCGACCGCCGAGGCAACGGCTCTTGTAATGGCAAATTCAGAACGGAAACGCACCTCTCTTTTGGCAGGATGCACATTGACATCCAGCTCAGAGGGGTCCATATCTATATAGATCACAGCGGGTGGGAAGCGTCCCGATTCCGGCGCAAGGGTTCCGAAGCCGTCTCTGATGCCCCGATAGACAGCAGGGGCATCCACGGCGCGGCTGTTGATGAAAAGCCGCTGCTCTTTGCGGGAGGGACGGGTGAATCCCGGAGAAGCGATGAAGCCTGTAATGAGCAGATCATTTTCCCTGTGGTCAAGTTTGAGCAGATTGGCGGCATAATTTTTGCCGAAAAGTTCTCTGATGCGCATTTCCGGCGTGGAGTCTGCGGCAAGAGAGAAGGCTGTTCTGTTGTCGATCTTCAAATCAAAGCCGATTTGCGGATGTCCCAGTGCCAGGGTCAGGACAGTTTCCTCTATATGGTGTTCCTCTGTGGCGGGGGATTTGAGAAATTTTTTCCGGGCAGGGGTGTTGTAAAAAAGATCGCGGACCTCCACCGCTGTTCCGGCAGGACCGCCTTCAGGTTTGCCTTCAACAGAGCCGTCGGGCGCGTAGGATATCCGTATGCCGGCAGGGGCATCAGGTGTCCGTGTCCGGAGTGAAAATTTGCTGACAGAGGCAATGGAGGGAAGGGCTTCCCCCCTGAACCCCAGGGTGAGGATATTGTTCAGATCCGCAATATCCTTGAGTTTGCTCGTGCCGTGGGGCTGAAGTGACAGCAGGGCATCTTCGTCAGACATGCCGCATCCGTCGTCCCGCACGACGATCAATCTCGTTCCGGCCCGTTCGATGACGATGGAAATGCGTTTGGCCCCCGCATCAATGGCGTTTTCAGCCAGCTCCTTGACAACGGAAGCCGGACGTTCGATCACTTCTCCGGCCGCGATACGGTTTGCCAGATCGCGGCTCATAACCACTATTTTCCCCATTGCTTTTCCTTTTGTGACAAACTTTCAGGTTCCAGTCTTGTGATGGCCTCTTCCGGTATTTCAGAGATGTGTTTCCCTTTTTCGGCTTCCTTCCAGTATTTTGAGGCCAGATCAAATCTTCCCAGCAGTGCACAGGTGTGGCACAAATTGAGCTTGATATAGAAGGCGTCGGCAGACAATTCAAGCGCCTTGAGCAGCTCTTTTTTGCCCGATTCATAATGTCCCTTTTCAACCAGAACGACACCCAGATTGTTGCGGATGACGGCATCTGACGGATGACGGACTGCCAATTCCCGCAAAAGTTTTTCGGCTTTGTCCAGATCTCCTTTGAGGAAAAAGACCTTTGAAAGCAGTTTTTCCGAGGTATGGTCTGCCTGATAGATCCGGCGTATCCTGAGAAGCAGCTTTTCCGCGCTGCTGAGCTTGCCGTTTTTGATGAAAAGGATCACCTGACGGCGGAGAGGTTGCATCCGTTCAGGGAGCGAACCGTATTTGTTCTGCCGTACCCTGACCGGCCCCCGGGAAATGACTGCAACAGTTCCGGCAACGGTCAGCAGTAAAGCTGACAGGAGGATCCCCGGTGCTATGAAACGTTTCATGTCAAATACTCCGGACAGCGGCAGAAATGGTTTTCCCCCACTTCCAGCAGCGCAGGATACTCTGTGAAACAGCTTTCCTTTGCTTTGGCACACCGGGTGCAGAAGCGGCAGCCGGCCGGATAATCCGCAATGGCGGGAACACGTCCCGGGATCGTTTCCAGTTTATCCGCCGTTCCCCTCAGGCGGGGAACCGCTTTGAGCAGGGCACGGGTGTAGGGATGGGCCGGATGGGCAAACAATTCAGCACAGGGCGCTTTTTCCACGATGCTTCCGGCATACATGACGACCACATCATCCGCCAGATTGGAGACGATCCCCAGATTGTGTGTGACCAGGATCACCGCCATATTGCGCTCTTTTCTCAAGCGGTCGATCAGCTCCAGTATCTGCGCCTGGATAGTTACATCCAGCGCTGTGGTGGGTTCATCAGCAATGAGCAGCCGGGGATTGCCCGCCAGAGCCATGGCGATCATGACCCGCTGCTGCATGCCTCCCGACAGCTCGTGGGGATAGGCCCGGATACGCTCCTCCGGCGAGGGAATGCCCACATCGGCAAAGAGTTCAATGACTCTTTTGCGTCTGTCAGTGATCTCCGGACAGCAGAGCCGCAGGACTTCCGCCACCTGATCTCCTGTTCTCATAACAGGATTGAGCGATGCCGACGGTTCTTGAAAGACATAGGCGATCCCGCTGCCTCTGATCTTGCGCTTCTGCCGGGGAGAGAGTTTGAACAGATCGGCCTTTTCCCCGCTGCGCAGGGTGAACTCCACAGAACCGTTTGTTCTGGCCGGAGGAACCGGCAGAAGGCCCGTCAGCGCAAGACAGCTTGCGCTTTTGCCGCAGCCGGATTCCCCCACAAGAGCCGTGATCCGCCCCTCGCGGACATCAAAAGAGACATCGCTTACCGCCCGCAGATATCTGCCGCCGGAAAGAAAATCTATGGAAAGATCTCTGACCTGTAAAACTTTCATAATTCCAACTTTTTCAAGCCTTTTTCCCGCCGGAAAGATCGGCTTTTACGGGGTTTGAACGGCCTTCTGAAAACAAAACAAAGGTTCCGGCAGTGCCGTCATAAAGCTAATATAGCACATTTTAATGAGTATTCCATGCAAAAAGGTGTAAAATTGATTAGAAAAATCAGATACATGCTGTATATTATAGAGAAGTAAAGAAAACAGCCTGCGGAAACAGAAGAGCAGCTGACATTTTGCGGGACGGAAACGACAACAATTTTATAACAGGAAAACAGGATGGAGCAAGCCTACATAAGCGGACGGGGGATCGTATCTCCTCTGGGAGATGGTCTGACTGTCAATGAACATGCGCTTCGGACCGGCAAAAGCGGGATCTCCGCCTTTGCTGATTTTATCGAACACCGTCTGGAAAGCACAGTGGGAGGCGTCCCCAATTTTGAACCGGACGTTTCTGAACTCGTTGACCGCAAGCGGATGCGTTTCTGCGCTCCGACAAGTTTGATGTCCATTGCCGCCGTCCGTGAAATGTTTGCAGAAGCCGGGATCCCGCTGGATGAGGTCAAAAATCACCGTATCGCGATCGTGGGCGGTGTCGCCGGCGGCAACTATCTTGAACTTTACAAGTTCAGCCACCTTTATATGGAAGAGTATAAAATGCGGGGAATCAATCCCTTTGCCGTTTCCCGCATTATGCCTTCCAATGCTGTTTCCGCCGTCTCTCTGTGCTTCGGCATCACGGGCGAATCCTACGATATTTCCGCCGCCTGCGCCAGCAGCGCCCTTGCCGTGATCGTGGGAACACGCCTGATCCGTTCCGGACAGTATGACATGGTCATCGCCGGCGGTGCTGAACAGCTCGACTGGCTCCAGGGACTTGGTTTCTGTGTCTGCCGCGCGCTGTCGCGCAAATATAACGATACGCCCGAAAAAGCCAGCCGCCCCTTCGACCGGGACCGTGACGGATTCGTTCTTGCCGGCGGCGCAGCTTATGTGCTGCTTGAGTCCGAAAGCAGTCTGAAACGCCGCGGAGGGAAACCCATCAGCCGCATCAGCGGTATCGCGGCCAACAGCAATGCGACGGATATGGTCGTTCCCGACGCTGCAGCCAGTGCCCGGGTCATGGCTGAAGCCATTGCCGATGCGGGACTTACACCGGCTGATATCGGCTACGTCAACACCCACGGAACGGGAACGCCGATCGGCGATCCCATCGAAATGGCGGCCATCCGTGAAGTCATGGGCAGCGTGCCTGCCATCAACAGCACCAAGTCCCAGACGGGACACATGGTGGGCGCCACGGGGGCGGCGGAGATCATTTTCAGCTCTCTGATGCTTGAAAAAGATTTCCTTTCTCCGTCAGTCAATCTTGAAAATCCCGATCCTGAATTTGCGTGGGCGGACTTCGTCCGTACCTGCCGGACAGGAACAGGGATCAAACATGCGTTATCAAACAGTTTTGCCTTCGGCGGATCCAATGCCGCCGTTGTTGTGAGCAAACTGTAAACAACATAAGAGGGAATTTCATAAAATCATGAAAGTCACACCGGAAACCGTCGTCCTGATCAACTGCGGTTGTGAGGGGATACAGAAACTTGCACGTGCTGTGCGATCCCGGAAGGTTTACACCATGGTGATCCCGTACAGTGCCTCCGCTGAAAGAGTCAGCGCCGAAAAACCTGCCGGACTTATCCTTGTGGCAGATGGCAACGGAGCTCTGTTGAACGAGGCGAAACAGAAGTTTGCTGTCTGCGGTGTACCTCTGCTGGTCATCACCGATCCCGAAAACAGCGTCCAGACAGCTGTGGATTTCTGCTTCAACGAGTGCAAATGCACCGGCAGCTGGGATCTGGATACCTTTATTGATGATGCCATTGCAGATATCCGGGCTCAGGTGGGGAATGAACACGTTGTGCTGGGACTTTCCGGCGGCGTGGATTCCAGCGTCGTTGCGGCCCTGATCCACAAGGCTATCGGAGATAAACTGATCTGCGTTTTTGTGGATCACGGTCTGCTGCGCAAAAATGAAAAAGAGATGGTCAAAGAGATCTTTGAGCGCAACTTCGGCATGAATCTGGTCGTTGTCGATGCCGCTGACCGTTTCCTTGACAAACTGGCAGGCGTCACCGATCCTGAGCAGAAACGCAAGATCATCGGCAAAGAGTTCATCGAGGTCTTTGCAGATGCAGCGGCCCAGAGCAAGGCCCCCTTCCTGGGACAGGGAACGATCTATCCCGATATTCTGGAAAGCATCTCCTTTGACGGCAATCACAACGGCGTTATCAAGAGCCACCACAACGTGGGCGGCCTGCCCAAAAATCTGAAGTTCAAACTGGTGGAGCCTGTGGAGCGTCTCTTCAAGGACGAGGTCCGTGAAGTAGGCCGCAAACTGGGTCTGCCCTCCGAACTGATCGACCGTCATCCCTTCCCCGGCCCCTCTCTCGGCGTGCGCCATGTGGGCGAGATCAAACGCGAGACCCTGGCCATTTTGCGCGAAGCAGATGCGATCGTGACCGAAGAGCTTCTTTCTTCCGGCTGGTATCACCGCACCTGGCAGACCTTTGCCATCTTTGTTCCCGTCAAGACGACGGGTATCCGCGACGGCCGCCGCAGCTACGATTATGTGGTAGCCATCCGCTCCATCAACAGTGTGGATGCCGTGACCGCTGAAGTCGTTCAGCTGCCCTGGGAACTTCTCTTCAAGATGTCCGACAGGATCATCAAAGAGGTGCCCGGCGTGAACCGTGTCGTTTATGATATCACCCAGAAACCCCCGGGAACCATCGAATGGGAATGACCCCGGTCCGTTGATCCGGATCTTGCGGAAAGAGCTTGTCCGAACGGATTGGCTCTTTCCTTATGATTTTTATATCATTTTCAACACCTTGAAAGGAGTTTTTTTATGGCAAACGATGCGGCGGCAAAAACGCAAAAAGTCATCGATCAGGTGGCAGACACTGTCCAGCAGGGCAATTATCAG
>JAFVYP010000203.1 GCA_017508555.1 Lentisphaeria bacterium | reverse complement strand
CCCGCTTTATAATGCTTGCGAAGCAAGCGCTTCATGCACTGAAAGTGCGCTTCATATTTGCCGCAGGCAAATGCTTCATACGGCGAAGCCGTGCTTCATTCGATCAACGTTCACGTTGATCGAGCTTCTGGTGGTGATTGCGATAATCGCGATATTGGCGGCGATGCTGATGCCGGCGCTCTCTCAGGCGCGGGAACGGGCAAAATCGGCGACGTGCCAGAACAACTTGAAGCAGCTGGGGGGAGTCATCCACGATTACGGCGAAGCCTTTGATGATTATTTTCTGCCGCAGAACCCGAAAGCGGCGTATGCCAACAATGAATTTAAATGGCATTGGCCCAATGGCTGGCTGCATCGTCACATTTATCCCGGCATGGATGCGGCCCAGTGGATCCGGGCCAAAACGATCATTGCCTGTCCCAACAGGAATCCCGACAAATATCATACCAGTCTGCCGGACCTCAACACCGGGGAAAAAGCGGACATCAAAGTTGAAAGTTACGGACACAATACAGCTCTTATGGGACATACCAGCGGCTGGGGTCCCTATATGACGAAAAAAACGAGATTGAAAAGTCCCTCTCACTACATTGCCTTTGCGGACAGCAACGTCTATACGATCCAGAACAGCACCTATTGGTGGAATGTTCCCTACAAAAACTATGATGCGCTGGATTTCCGTCACAACAACTCCTTCAATGCCGTTCACTCCGACGGGCATGTCTCGAGCTATACGGGCAAAAGCGCCTGGCACGCTCCGGATCAAGCGACAGCAGACCGCAACCGGTATTCTCTGACCAGGATCCGTCCGCGGTACAACAACGAGATCGGCTGGAATAAATTCTGATCTGTTTATCTGTCATATCACCTCGTACAAGGGGTGTTTTGTGCCAAAAACATGAAAAAAGTAACAAATTTCACATCATAAAAAAAAATAAAATCAAGAGGTATTCCATGAAAAAGCATCTGAAATTTCTGGCATTTCTTCTGCCGGCAGCTGTTTTTGCCGCCGGAGAAAGTCCAATTCTCTTTTCCGTCCCCTTTGACGGAACCGCTGTTCCTGCGGTCAGAGAGAGCAAAACCAAAACCATTCTCAACGGCGTCACGGAAAAGGATTATTTTCCCGGTCTCAAGGGAAAAGCGCTGCGCATCGGTGCGGATGAAAAGGGAAAAAATCTGAGATCCGTCACCTGGACAGCCAACGGCAATATCCGTCAGGATGAGGGGACCCTTTCCTTCTACTTCAAAATGCTCGACTGGCAGAAGTTCAAAAGGCAGAACCAGCATCTTTTTCTGGCCGACGGCAACCGTCTGCCGCTGGTGAATTACTCCCCCGGTGCGGATATACATTCTGTGGTCTTTTACGAGGGAAGAGGCGGCAGGAGCGTGCGTCTTTCCAAGCTCCTTCCGGTGGACAACGTGTGGCATCACTGGGCAGCGGTCTGGAACAAAACACAGCTCAAATTCTATCTGGACGGCAGACTTCTCGCCACCCGTCCCCGCACCTTCACCACTCCTGAAAAAAATTGGCGCATCCTGACCGCAGGGGCCCTCAACTGGGGAGAAAAACACGTCAAAGGCTATACCCTCATGGATGAATTGACCATCTACGGCAAAGAGCTTTCCCCCGCCCGGATCAAAACCCTGGCAAGAGATGCCGTCAATACGGCTTTCAAGCCTGTTGTTCTGCCCAAACGCAAACGCATCCTGCCCGAACCTCTTGTGGTGGCCCAGACCCAGCTTTACCCCAGCGGCGACAGAGCCCACTCCTATCTGGGGCGCTGGGTGGATCAGCCGCTTCTGATCGACCCCGCCCTGCCCGGAGACATCTGGCGCAACGGCGCCAAACTGGGGGACGGCGATTACAAATATATGGCAGAGCTTCTTAAAAACTACGATATATCCGGCTTTTCCTTTTTTGCCGGAACCAAGATCAGTCTGGGCAATTATCCGATGTTTGCCAAAAATGCACCGCAGGTCAAAATCGTGCCCATTTACACTATGTGGAACGCCCTGACCGGACATGTTTCTCCGGACAACACGCTGTTGAAAAGCGTCAATCTTTCGCTGAACTCTCCGCAGCTTTATACCTTCAAAGGCAAAAAGTTTTTCGGCTCCTACGATACGGAAAGCTTCCTGTCAGCCCAACAGTTTGAAAAAAACATCAACGCTCTGCGCAAACACGTGGGAGACCGTTTCTGGTTTCTGCCGGATATGACCAGGATCGCCTATCATCCTGCCACACGCCGTCCGGGCTACGCCATGACGGCAGAGGAGACCCGGGCCCTCAAGGAAAAATACCGCTCCTGGCTGCGTATCGGAGACGGCATCTATTTCAACGAGATCCTCCGCCGCCGGACCGTGGACTGCGTCCGCGAGTTTGACGGCAGAGTCTATCGGGATTTCATCATCAAAAATATGCTTGAAATTCTGGAAGAACCCGAATTCAAAGGCAAAAAAATGCTGGGGCTGACCGCCTTGGTCGGCCATGAAAACCCCAATCATCTGGGCTGCAACACCTCCAGCAACGGCACCAAAACCCTGCGGGACAGCCTCGCTGCCATTGTGGAGGCCAATCCCGATTATGTGACCTTTGCAGAATGGGATGAATACAATGAAAACACCTGTTTCATGCCCACACTTTACAACTCCTTTTCCACCATGCGCATCGTGCGTTACTTCATGGCGCTCTGGAAAGGGAAGAAGCTCTCTCCCCTGCCCGGAGATGATATCACGCTTCCCAACCTTGTTTTGAGTTACCGCAAAATCCAGCCGCTGGGCGAACGGCTCGTATTTGAAGTCATCAATATCCCCGACGGCAGCTGGAAAGAGGATATCACCTGTTTTGTCACCGTAAGAAGCGTTGACGGCAAAATCCTCAAAACCTTTGCGCCGCAAAAGCTGGCGGCGGAGAAACTTTCCGAAGTGCGCTTCATCGCCGCCGGAGAGGATTTTTCCGATCACCGCGGCCTGACCGTTTCTCTGACAGTGCGCTCCGGCAAAAAAAGCTGGACTTTCGACAACGGACTGACCCCCATCGGCCTGCGTACCGGCGTCACCACCGATTACAAATTCGCCAAACATCCCCTGCGGGATCAGCTCAAGGCTGAAAAGGCCCTCTTCTCTTACAGCAACGGCAAATTCAAAGTGGATTTCAAAGCCGGTGAGCCGCTGCGGACTGCGGCGCTCAATCTCAACGGCGATATCGTTTATCTTTACGACAAAGATAACTTCATCAGCAAATTCCGCGACAGCAAAGACTATGCGGTCTTTGCCATCAGCAACTTTGCCTGGATCTCCAAAGGCATGAAGGATCTGAAAGGGTCCGGCTTTTCCGTTCCCGGCATCCCCGAAGCGGAATGGCTGTACCGCAAAACGCTGACCAAAGGTGAAAAAGTCAGCTACACCTGGATCAACAAACACGATGATTATTACTTTTTGCGCATTCCCCGGAGCAAACTTGCCCAGGCCAAACTCCGTGTAACTGTCAAAGGACATTTTGACGGTCAGATCAGTCTGGCGGATGTTGCCCGCAAACAGATCTATTCCGTCTGCGGCAACGGCGGTCATCAGCTGACAGTTTCCGTCTATAAACGCTTTGCCCGCTATCCCCGTCTGATCGGCAAAAACAGCTGTCAGTTTGAAGCGGAGCTGCCTCTGGGAGAAATGGGATCCGACATGGTGTTTTTCCACGCGGTCGGCATGAGCGGCAAAACCTGGCGTTCCCGTCCCATCGTCATTGAACCTGCGTCCAAACCTGTTCCGGTCAAACTGTTCTCTGCGTACAAAAACGAAGCTGTGACCAAACAGATCCCCTCCTGCCGCGTACCTTATATCAAATATGATTTCTCTCCGGCCTCCGGGGGCTGCATCCGTCCTGTTGACGGCAAAAGGTTCTTTTCAGGCATGCTGGGTTCGGGATACGCCATGGCCACCCAGCGCAACCGCAGTCAGGGCAATCTGGGAGATCCCCTCTCTCACCATGCCAAACTCGATGCCCTCATCACCCGTCAGGGCATGAAGGCCACCAGCGCGCCGAAACAGGTCAAACTGGCTGACGGCTCCTGGGCACTGGATTTTGCAGGAACTAAAAAATATGCCGCGTTCCCGGCAGAAGTCGTTCCCGGATGGAGCGAATTCGTCCTCGAAGCGGAGATCATGCCCCGCCGTCTCACGGGCGCCCGTCAGCGGGTCATCTGCACCCATGACGGCGGCCCCGGCGATTCCGGAACGCTCTACGGCGTTTTTGTGGATACCGACGGAACGCTCCGCGTGGATTTTGCCGGACTTCAGGATGAACACTCAACCCTCAAAACCAAATTCAAATTCAAAAAAGATGCCTGGAACAAACTCAAGCTCCACTACGCCGTGGATAAAATGACCGTCGAATTCAACGGACAGAAGGCGGAGATCCCCTGCTGCGCGCCGGGACGTCATCCCCTGAGCCTCGTTCTGGGCGGCTATCCCGGAGTGTTCTTTGACGGCATGATCCGCAATTTGAGCATCGATCACACCTCCGCTCTACGGTGAATTTGCCGCCGGACAACTTTCACAGCCCTTGAAAGCTGTGAAAGTTGTGCTATTTTTAATAACATTGGTTTATTTTAAGATTTCTGTATCATGATGCAATTTATCGACTGGATCATTGTCGCGGTCCCGCTGCTGTTTATTTTCGGCATCGGGTTCTACATCTGTAAAAACATCAAGGGCGTCAGTGACTTTCTGGCGGCAGGCCGTCTCTGCGGACGGTATATGCTCAGCGTGGGCGATGTGGCCTGCGGTCTGGCTGTGGTGACGCTGATCGCCAATATCGAAGTCCACTACAAAACAGGCTATGCCCTCAACTTCTGGAGCGCCGTCATGTGGCCGCTGACCATGCTGTTATCCCTCACCGGCTACTGCACTTACCGCCTGCGTGAAACCAAGGCCATGAGTCTGGGACAATTTCTTGAAATGCGCTACGGCAGCAAGACGCTGCGTATATTTGCCGCCGCGCTGCGGTCAACAGCGGATGTACTTGCCAATGTGATCCTGCCTGCGCTGGCGGCACGCTTTTTCATCACCTTCCTCGGTCTGCCCCAGCGGATCGAAATTTTCGGCTGGCAGATGCCGACGTTCTTTCTGGTCATCGCCATCTGTCTCATCCTTGCTGTAAGCATCATCTGTCTGGGCGGTGCCATGGCCATCACGGTCACCGACACTTTGCAGGGATTGCTCTGCTTTCCTCTGCTGGTCGTGTTCATTATTTTCATGCTGAGCAAATTTTCATGGGGCAATGAAGTGGTTCAAGTCCTCAGCGACCGTGCCAAAGGAGAGAGTTTCATCAATCCTTATGATATCTCTCATCTGCGTGACTTCAATCTGTTTATGCTGATCGTCTCTCTTGTCTCGACGATCATGACCCGCAGTTCCGGTTTCGGCGCGGGCGCATCCAGTGCAGCCAAATCTGCCCATGAGCAGAAAATGGCAGGCGTTCTGGGAACATGGCGCGGCTTTTTGAGCAACATCTTTTATCTGGCCATCGGTTTGGGGATCATCACCTTTCTCTGTCACCGCAACTTTGCCGATCAGGCCCGGAATGTGCGTATGAATATCAGCCGGAGCATCGTCGCAGAAATGGTTCCCGATGCAGCCGGACAGCAGAAGATCATGAGCCGTTTTGCCGTGATCCCGGCCGAAAATCATGAGATCGGAAAAGACGCCGCGTTCAGTGACCGCAATCATCCGGATGTCCAGTGGTTCAAAGCCGCGGATGAGGCATTGAAAGACCTGCCCGACAGCGCCAAGAAAAGGCAGGAGTTCCGGACCCTTTTCCGTCAGCTGATGCTGCCGGCAACCATGCGTTATATGCTGCCCTGCGGTCTTGCCGGACTTTTCTGTCTGATGATGGTCATGTTCCTGATCTCCACTGACGACAGCCGTATTTACAGTGCCAGTCTGACCATTTCCCAGGACTGCATCCTGCCTTTCTGCAAAGAATTGACGCCGGAACAGCATATCCGCATGATCCGTCTTGTATCCATCGGTGTCGGTGTGCTTTACATGCTCGGCTCCCTGTTCTTTGCCCAGCTGGACTACATCAACCTTTTCGTTGCAATCATGTGGGGCATGTGGGCCGCCGGTGGCGGACCGGTCATGATCTTCGGACTCTACTCCCGTTTCGGAACGGCGGCCGGGGCCTTCGCCTCGCTTCTGAGCGGCCTTTTCTTTACGGTCGGCGGTGTCTTGTGTCAGCGCAACTGGGCCTCTGTCATCTATCCCTGGCTTGACAAAAATCAGCTGGTGAAGCCGGTGGGCCAGGTGCTTTCAACGATCACCAAACCCTTCAATCCCGTGATCGTCTGGGAGATGAATCCGCTCAAGTTCCCCATCAACAGTTATGAGATCTATTTTCTTGCCATCGTTTTTTCCATTCTGGCTTACTGTCTGGTCTCTTTCCTCACCTGTAAAACGCCCTTCAATCTGGACAGGATGCTCCATCGCGGCATCTATGCCATTGATGAACAGAAACCGCAGAGCGCCTGGACATTGAAAAACTTTTACAGCAAATTCATCGGCATCACGCCGGAGTATTCCACCGGAGATAAATGCATCGCCTGGGGCGTATTCATTTACACCATCATCTACCGTTTTATCGGAACCTTTGTCATCGTGGTGATCTGGAATGCGGTCTCCCCCTGGTCCGTCAAACACTGGGGCAATTATTTTCTCTGGATCCAGCTGATCATCCCGGCCTTCATTGCCGTTGTCACAACGATCTGGTTCGGTATCGGCGGATTCCGTGATTTGCGGGATTTTCTGGTAAGCCTGCGGACCCGCGAAGCCGACCATCTGGATAACGGTGTCGTTGACGGAGAGGTCTCCCTGATGGATAAAGCTAAATTTGACGCTTTGGAAAATAAAGAAACTTCCGCAAAGGAAAAATAAAATGTATGCGATGATCCTTGATGACAAGCTCAATTTTCAATGGGCTGAAGTCCCTGATCCTGTCAGAAAAGAAAATGAGGTCCTGATACAGACCGCCGCAGCGGCGGTGAACCGGGCCGATCTGCTCCAGAAGGACGGTTGCTACGCCTCCCCACCGGACTGGCCGCCCTGGTGCGGACTGGAGTGTTCCGGAACAGTTGTCGAAGCGCCCGGAAACTCCCGTTTCCGCAAGGGGGATAAAGTCTGTGCGCTGCTGGGCGGCGGCGGTTATTCTCAATTTGTCACCGTTCCCGAAGGCATGGTCATGCCCGTTCCGCAGGGCATGGATCTTGTGGAGTCCGCAGGGCTCCCCGAAGTCTGGGCCACGGCTTATTTGAATCTCAACCTGGAGGCAGGCGGCCTGAAAAAAGACGAGGTCTTTTTCGTTCAGGCCGGCGCAAGCGGCGTCGGACTGGCCGCCATCCAGCTGGCGAAACTTGCCGGCGCAAAGGTCATCGCCACGGTCGGTTCTGCCGACAAAGCCGCCTTTATCCGGAAGCTGGGCGCGGATATCACGGTCGATCACCACAAAGAGGATATCTGTCAGGTCCTTGCCGCCAATCCTCCCGCTGTCGCCCTGGACTGCGTCGGCGGTAAAAACATGGGCATCTGTTTCAAAAACATGGTTTTCGGCGGCAGATGGATCATGATCGCCACCCTGGCCGGAGGCGCAACGGAAATAGATCTTGAAACCGTCTGGCGCAAACGTCTGCGGCTTCTGGGCAGTACGCTGCGCAGCCGCAGTTCTGAAGAAAAAAGCCGTATCCTGCACGCACTGGAAACACAGCTCTGGCCGCTCTTTTCAGCGGGAAAACTGGTCAATCATATCCATGCGGTCTTCCCTGTTTCAGAGGTGGAACAGGCCCATGGCATCCTGCGCAGGAACGAAAATATCGGCAAGGTCATCCTGACCTTTTGATCCCGGAGACAATTATGGAAAAACGTTTTGAAAACAAGACCGCCGTCATCGTGGGCGGTGCATCGGGCATGGGCCTTCTGGCCGCACAGCAGATCGCCTCTGAGGGCGGCAAAGTCATCATCGCAGATATCAATCAGGAAAACGCAGAAAAATGCGCGGCGGATATCTGTGCCGCAGGCGGTTTTGCCCGGGGCATCCGCTGTGATGTCCGCCAAGTCGCAGAGGTGGAAGCAGTCCGTGATTTTGCGCTTGCCGAAACCGGCAGTCTGGATATCCTCATCCACACCGCCGGCGGCGCCAGTCAGCGCATGTGCAACGCTCCCGGCCCCTTTGCCACGCGTCCTTATGAGGTCCTGGACTGGGGGATCGACGTCAATTTGAAGGGACCGCTCTACTTTTCCCGCGCCGTCATCGGAACCATGCTGGAACAGAAACGCGGTGTCATCATCCTGCTGGGATCTATCGACGGCGTGACAGGGTCAGCCATGTCCTGCGATTACAGCACCTCCAAAGCCGGTTTGATCGGCTTGACAAAATCTCTGGCCCTCATCGGGGCTGAACATAATGTCCGGGCCTGCTGTGTTTCTCCCGGACCGGTGCTTACCCGTCCGGGCATGGCCGGAATGAAAACGCCCATGAACCGGGCTGCGGAGGTCCAGGAAGTCGTCAACGTCCTGCTTTTCCTCGCGTCAGATGCGGCCTCCTTCATCACAGGGACCAACTACCTTGTGGATGGAGGCAGAGCCTGCGGCGCCCAGGAGTATCGCTGAAAAAGTTTACCGGGAAGAAGAGTCGATATGATAAAAAAATCTTTTTTCAATAATCAGCGCACAGTCATTGCGGCTCTGCTGAAAGGAACGTCCATAGAGGATTATATCCGCCAGTGCCGCGAAGCGGAGTTTGCCGGAGCCGACGGCATCGCCGCAGAACTCTGTCTGCTGCCTCAGGAGCAGCGGACAGAAGAAAACTTCAAGCGTCTGATGGATGAAGTGCGCCTGCCTTTCATGTTCTGTCTTTACCGCAACGATCAATCTTTCGGAAAGGATGACGCTGCCCGCATGGATGTTCTGCTTACAGCCGCCCGTGCCGGAGCAGAGGTGATCGACGTCATGGGAGATCTCTTCGATCCCTCTCCCCGGGAGCTGACCCGCAACGGGGACGCCATCGCACGGCAGAAAGAGGTGATCGGCCAACTGCACGCGCTGGGAACGAAAGTCATCATATCCTCCCACATGAGCTGTTCTCTCCGTGCGGAAGAGGTGCTGGAACATCTTCAGGAACAGGCGTCCCGCGGCGCGGATATGGTCAAGATCGTCACAGGTATCCACAGTGAAGAGGATCTTCTTGAAGCCATCAAAACCACCATGCTGCTCAACAGGGAACTGCAAGTGCCGTTTGTCCATCTGGGAACGGGAAGCCACAGCCGTATCCACCGTTATCTGGGCATGCAGCTGGGGGCGGCGGTCGAATTTGCTGTGGCAAGCCACACCGCCTCCCCGGCCCTCTTCGCCCAGCCGACGATCGCCTCCTTCAAAGCCGTTCAGGAAAATCTCTTCTGGCACATCAACCAGTGACCGTTTTCTCCGGCGCCGGATCAGATATCAGCGGATCCGGCCAGTTTACGATAGCGTCCGGGAGACATGCCGGTGATCCGGCTGAAGGTGCGGATAAAGTGGCTGGCATCGTAAAAGCCGCAGGCGACGCCGATCTCAGCAATGCTTTGCGCCGTATTTTCCAGGAGGGCGCGGGATTGTTCCACCCTGAAACGGATCAGATATTCCATGGCGCCCTGCCCGATATTGCGGTGCATGAATTCGTTGAGATATCCCGGTGAAACACCCGCCGCTCTGGCCAGACGGGAAAGGGTGAGTTCCTCCTGATAATGATTGAGGATGAAGTCAAAAAGCCTGCTCAGCTGCAGATCGTTGGATGTTTCCGGATGTCCCTGCCCCCCTTTGGAAAGCGCCGCAAAAAGCAGCCGGATAAAAAGGGCTTTGCGCAGCATCGCGTTGCAGGGAGAGGTCTTGCGGCACTCAGCGGCCAGTTCGTCACACATATTATCCAGTGTCCCCGCATCTCCCGGCGGGATGGAAAGTTTTTTTTCTTTGAAATCCCCCGGCGTACACCAGCTGGCAAAAATCCTGTTTTCCTGCAATTTTTTTATTTCCTCTTCAGAAAAAAGGCTGGCAGAGAAGAGGAGCGTGTCATAAGTCAGATGTCCTGATATCGTAAACGCGTGAACATCCCCGGGGGCAAAAACGTAAAGATCTCCCCGGACAGCAGGATAATGTCTTTCATTGATCCGGCAGCAGGCGGCACCGGAGCGGATATGCATGATCTCCATGCAGTCGTGCGAGTGAGGCGGTTCCGGCTTCACCCGTTTTTTTTCACATTCGATCCACAGCGGAACGGTGCCTTCCGGACGCAGATAATAGTCCAGATGATAAAGTTTCATACCTTTTCTCTTTGCTGTCTGTCTCTTTTCTTTATATACTTTAGAAGAAATTTTTCCCTTTTTCAAGGGCGGAGAAGAAAAAATCTTTGATTTTTACAATATATTCTCTGGTTTGTGCTATGCCGGATGCTCTTCCCAAGCTATAATATACATAAACAGAACACTGTCAGGAGACTTTTTTCAAAATGAAAAATATCATTCTATCAGGAAACAGCGGAGAGCTTCATCTGGATCTCCGCGGACGGATCACCGCTCTGCTGCGCCGGAACACCAATACCGCCGCCGCTGCGGAAACAGCCTTCATGCTGGGCTTGAGAGATGAAAACCGCGATCCCGTCATCGTGGATGACAGCTTTTTTACAGAGTGCAGCGTAACAGCCGATGAAACCCGGGCCGTTTTTGTTTACAGCGGATACAACGCCCTTGAGGTGGAACTGAAGGTCGAGTCAACCACGGAAGGCTTTGCTTTTTACCTCAATGTCACCGGGATCCCGGAACAGCTGCCTCTGGAATGGGTGGATTATCCCTGCGTCTGCGTTCCCAAAACAGGTTTTCTCCTGTGGCCCCGGTGTGAAGGCATCCTCATCGACAGCAGCGACCGCCGGGAAGGATACGGTCCCTGGCATGTGGCGGGATTTGTCGATACCTTTCCCGGCGGCTTTTACCCCGGCCACTGCCAGATGCAGTTCCTCTGCCACTACGACGAAAGCGGCGAAGGACTTTATTTTGAGGCCGATGACAGAAGCCATACCCTGAAAAATGTGGATTTTGCCCCTGCCGGAACGGATAAAAGACGGCTTTCACTTCAGACTTTCTGCGGCGGCCGTGTGACCGGAGGAACCTACCGCAGTCCTTTTGCCTGCCTCGTGCGGGGATTTTCCGGCGACTGGCAGGATGCCTGCGGCATTTACCGGGAAAGGATCGCCGATGATCCTGTTCTGCCGGCAAAATTCCAATATCCCTCCGTTGTGAAAAACAGTCCGGTGGTCGTGATCTATCCGGTACAGGGAGAAGGGAAAGACTGCGGTCAAATGACTGTCAATGAATACTTTCCCTACGACAACGCCCTGCCTGTCCTTGAAAAACTTTCCAAACGGCTCGAGAGCAAGGTCATGAGCCTTCTGATGCACTGGGAGGGCACTGCCCCCTGGGCGCCCCCCTACGTCTGGCCCCCTCTGGGCGGCAGTGACATGCTGACCGGATTCGCGGAAAAACTGCATGAAAAGGGACATTATCTGGGCCTCTACTGCTCCGGGACCGCCTGGACACAGAAGAGTCAAATCAACAGTTACAGCTGTGAAAAGCAGTTTGAAGAGGAGGGGCTTATCAGTGAAATGATCCGCGGTCCCCACGGCGAGATCAAAGCCGTCTCCTGCACAGCCCCCGGCTGCCAGCGTTTCGGTTACGATATGTGCATGGCGCGCCAGTGGTGCCGCGATACGGTCAAAGCGGAAATCGCCAGGATCCAGAAGAGCGGCGTGGATTATATCCAGTTCTTCGACCAGAATATCGGCGGCAGGTTTCTCCCCTGCTACTCCCGGGAACACGGCCACCCGGAACATCCGGGCGTATGGCAGACGGAGGCCATGAAACGGCTTTACTCCGAAAGCGTTGCAGAAACAGGAGCGCTTCTGGGCGCCGAGGCGGCAGGCGCACTCCCCTTTATCAAAGAACTGCCGTTCAGCGACCTGCGCAACAACTTCAGCTGGCCTTACGGAGAGCCTGTGCCGGCGTATGAATTTGTTTTCCATGAATATCTTGTGAATTTTTCAGGCAACCAGTGCGGCTTGACGTACCATCTGGATCTGGAGGGAACTCCGGTCAATATGCTCTACCGCATCGCCTACGGTTTCGCCGCCGGCAATCTGCTTTCAGTCGTTCTGAAGGAAAAGGGAAAGATCCACTGGGGCTGGAGCATTCCCTGGGACTATCCGGAACCGGATCAGGAGAGCGCCCTGACCCTGACCGCCAATCTCAACAAAGCGCGTCAGACATATCCGGAATATCTGCTTTACGGCAGGATGGAAAAACTTTCCGTGGACTTTTCCTGCGGCACAGATGTCATCGCCAGAAAGAACGGAGAAAAGATCTCCATTCCGGAGATCCTTGCTGTCCAATGGTGTTCGCCCGAAGGAAAACGGGCCGTCGTTCTGACAAACTATCACACAAAACCAGTCAGCTGCCGCATGGACGGACGGGAGATCACCCTCGCCCCCCTGGATGCCGCTGTCATCAAACTTGGATAAGGAGAAAGTATGAAAAAGTATTTCTTTCTGTTGTTGGCCGCCATCCTGTCGACCGTTCTCGAAGCCGGCATGTTTCCCACAGGAAAACTGATCCTGAAAGGCCGGGCCAAAGTCAAGGGCGATGTCCTTTATCTTGACGGCAAAAGTGCCTTTGCCTACCTGCCGGGCACTGAGGATTACAATATCGGTCCCTCCGGTCTGACCCTGGCCTGCTGTGTCAAGCTCAATGACAACACCACCCGTACCGGCGGAAGTGACCCGACCGGCTATGACATGTTCTTTTCCAAAGGAGATGTCCCCTTTGTGTTCGGCAGATATCTGAGCCGGATCTACACCAATATCAAAAATGCCGCCAATAAAAATCAATTCGGCTGCGCCACCAGAAGCTATACCATCCCCAATGCAGGCGAATGGACCCATGTGGCAGCGGTTTTCCGCCCCTACAATCATCACGAACAGGGAGATGTCGGTTATTTCGTTACCGTTTATTTCAACGGCGACCGGATCGCTCATGTCAAGCATAAAGGCCTGATCCCACTGACCAACAAAAGCATGCTGGATGTGGGCAAGGGCTGGGGCGATGTCTGGATGCTCAACGGCGCCATGGCGGATATTTTTGCAGAGAAAAAAGCGCTGACAGATGCCCAGATCGCAGATCTTGCCGATAACAGCCGGGCACTGAAATATCTCCGCAAAGCGTCAAATCCGGGACTGGCAGGCATAAAGCCCCGCTCCTCCGCAGGAAAGTGGCTGCTGTCTGTCCTGAACAACATGTCTGATTTCAAACGGGGCACGGAGACCGGCAAAAAATTGTCCTCCGTCTGGCAGGCAGAGAATGACAAACAGTTCGCCGCCCGTTTCCCCAAAGAGATATCCGGCTTGAAACTTTATTGCAGCAAAGAGATGTATTTCCTGCTGGATACCCGTGCGCTCCGGGGAAATCCTCTGCTGGGCATGTATGACCGCATCGCCGGACGCGCGGTGCTTGCCAACAGTCTGCCCGCCTGGAAAGCCTCAGGAAAATGTGCGGGAAAACGTGTGACTTTACAGTCAGAAACACTCCCCTGCCGGGTCTCGGATATCAGCGCAAAAGGCTTTACCGTCACCTGGAACGCACCCGCCCCGGCAGCTCTGTCTGCCGTTTCCAAAGTCTCAACGGACAACAACGGCATCACTGCGGATCTTAAAATCATCAACAAAACGGGAAATCTGATCCTTCAGCATGTCAATTTTCCGATCGTCCATATTCCCCAGTTCGGCGGGAACGATGTGATGTTTTATCCCAGCATGAGCGGAGCAGAGGTCAAAAATCCTCTGGTCAATGTCTTTGCAAGAGGTCAGAGCGGCATTTATCCGACCGCTTCGCTTTCGATGCAGTATTCTGCCTACTACGGTAATGGGCGCGGCGTCTTCCTCGGCTGGCAGGACCCTGCCGGAACAGTCAAATCTTATCAGGCGCTGGCCAAAAGAAAACAGCTGGAGTTTTCCTGGAGCCAGGATGTGGCGCTGCCTCTTGACAAACTCCAGGGCGGCAACAGTTATGCCAGTCCCGGAGCCGTCCGTTATGAACTCTTTTCCGGTAATTGGTATGAAGCGGCCATGATCCATAAAAAGTGGGCTCTTGCCAAAGCCGACTGGCGCGTTCCCCTGCCGCGGACAGAGACCCCGGAATGGTTCAGAAAGATCCCCCTTGTCTTTGCTATGCGCGGCTACTCCGACCGGTCCGCCAATATCAATTATGCCTGGTTCAAATATCTGCGGGAATATCTTGGAACACCGGCATACATCACCTGGATGCACTGGTTTTTCCTCAACAGTTACACCTGGCCGGAATATCCTGCGCGTCCCTACACCGTCAAAATCTTCAAAGATATGATCCGCAAGGGCAATTACACCGAACCCTATCTCGACGGCAGATTGTGGTGTACCATCGACCATAAGGAGGAAAAGGGAAACAAAAAGTATCTTGCCCGGGGCAAACAGCTTGCGGTCAAACTGGAAAACGGCACGATCCCCACAGAGGATTACGGCGGTGTCCTGTATGCGGTGATGTGTCCCATGACCAGGGGCTGGCAGGATAAACTCTTCGATATGGCCAAACAGATCGCGCCCTTTGCCTCAGGATTCTATATGGATCAGGTGACTGCCGGACAGGGCATCGGCTGTTTCGACAAAACCCACGGTCATGCCCTCAATGATACCTCCGTCTGGATCAGCAAAGGTTTCCGTCCTGCAATGAAACGGATCAAAGCCGCCTTCCCGGGCGTTCCCCTGACCAGTGAGGACGCAGCAGAGGCTTATCTGGATATTTTTGACGGCGGCCATGTCTGGCGGTGGTCATATCCCGGTATCGTGCCTGCCTTCCAGGCCATCTACGGCGGACGCATGCAGTATTTCGGCCTGCTGTACGACAAGACCCTCAACGGACGCGGTTCAATGGAGTCGAATTTCATCAAAACAGCCCGTTCACTCTGTCACGGTCTGAAAATCAGCCGTACCGGTGTGGAAGAGCTGGAACCTGCCAACGAAAACCGTCTCTTCTTCAAGAAAATGATCCATCTGCGCATGGCCCTTACCGACTATTTCGACAGAGGGGAAATGCTGGCGCCGATCCGTTTCAAGCAGCCGCTCCGGGAGCGCACAGTGCGTGCCTCAATCCCGGGAGGAACAGAGCTGCTGACGGTTCCTGTCATCACATCCAACACCTACAAACTGGGCAAAAACCGGGTGTATATATTCATCAACAACACGCCAGAAAAAGTGACATTTGCCCCCATTCTTCCCAAGGGATATCTCTGTATGGAAGGAAAAGAAAAAACGGCGCCTTTCACCGGAAGCATCACTTTGGACAGCCGCCGGACGGCTCTGGTCGTCTGCGGCGAAGCCTCCGAAGCAGAACGTCTCCAGAAAACGCTGAAAAAGATCTCAACATTCACGCCGGGAATATCCCGTACGGAATTCAACAAAAAGCATCTGAAAGAATATCTGAACAAATAAACATTCATGCTGTCAAAAATCAACCGTAAACAGAAAGAGGTATCTGTATGACTTCAAATAAACTCATCCGTCGTTTTTCCTCCGGTCCGGACTCAAACGTGTCTGTACGGGGAGCTGCGCCGCAGAACACGGCCTCTCCGGAACAATCAGCCCATACCCCGGCGTCTTCCTCCCCCGCATCCAGATCCTTTACTCTCATAGAACTGCCGGTGAGTGCTGCTTGCAAAACAGGTGTTTTATATAACCGCTGCGGCATGCTGTCTTTGTGGGGCGGCGCGTTAAAAACGGACAAAAACGGACAAAAACGGACAAAAACGGATATCGGTGCGCCGCAGAATACGGCTGGTTTCGCCCAACAACAAAATATCCCGCTTTTCTTTGAAAGTGAAAGGGGGTTTGGGGGAAAGCGAAAACCTT
>JAFVYP010000202.1 GCA_017508555.1 Lentisphaeria bacterium | reverse complement strand
CCCGGGCGTGGATACCATCTGGCGCCAGATCTATCCGGGAAAAGCCCACGGATTTTTCGCCCGTTTCGCCACGGCGGCCGCCATCAGGAACAAGCGTCCGGAAGCCCTGTGCGAAAGTTTCAATGTCTATACCTATTTTATCACACCGGAAGTCATGCACTATGTGGGCAATGATCTGCTGGTCAAGGGAATCAACCGTATTCTGCCCATGCCCTATCTTTACAGTGACAGAAAAGAGCGCAAAATCAGCTGCAGCACGGATTTTTCTCCGCGCAATCCCATCTGGAAAAGTCTGCGCGCGCTCAATGAGTTCTGGCGCTGGGCCGGCCGGTTTGATACCGCCGCACTGACGCCGGATGTCTGGGTCCTGGCAAGGACAAAACATCCCTGCCCCGAAGATCCGCAAAACATCCAGGGGTATCCCGCCTGCCACGCAGAGGCCGATCAAAAGGTGCGTGAGCTTTGTATCCAGCTGGACAGGCTGGGCATCTTTTACCGCTTTGCCGATGAAAAGGATCTGGCAGGAAAAGAGAGACCAAAACTGCTGATCCTGCCCTTTGAGACAGCCGTCAATGATGCGGCGTCTTTTCCTGAAATCATCTGCGGCGTACCGGAAGATCCCGCCCCTTATGCGCGGGTCAGGATCCTCAAGGGGAACGGCTGTTTCATCCATCCGGTCATACGGCCGGAGGGAGAGGCCCTCATGGTCTTCAATCCCGGAAAAGAAATGGTCGATTTTGTCTTTGAGTCAGAGAAAAATTATGCAGAACTGCTGCCGCCGGATAAAACGCCCTCTCTGCTTTATCCTCTCCGGCAGGAAGGTAAAACCATCACGGTTCCCCTCTGCCCCGGCAATTTGCGTATCCTGCTCGTCAACGGCAAACAAGAGTGCCTTCCCAAGCAGGGAGAGCCGGAAAAAAGGCTGATTGACTGGCAGATCAGCCGCATTGAACGGCTGATGATGTCCGCCTGCAGTCCCACGTACTTCAAAAAAGAAAAGGGGGGAACTCCCCTGCCCTCTTCCGGCAAATATACCGATATCGAGCCCGATTTTTCAGGACTTCTGCACCTGACAGGCTCCCTCTTTTCCCGAGGCGGAAAAGTGCTGATCGAACTGCACAACGTCCAGCACTCAGCCGCCCTTTCGGTCAACGGCCGCCCCTGCGGCCTGCGGGCCTTTGCCCCGTGGGTCTTTGAAGCGGAACTGGCTGAGGGGGAAAACCGCCTGGAACTGGAAATAGCCAGTTCCGGCGGCAATGAGTTTTTCCGCTGCTTCAAGGAGGAACTGGAACCGCGGAACTGGAAAAACAGCTACGCCCGCAGGTTTACGCTGTACGAACGGGATGACCGGGAGTGCGGTGTGGATAAAACGATCACGCTTTATCCCCTCTTCCCCCAATGACTTGCGCCGGTATCCCCATCCGGTTCCCCTGAAAAACGGGAAAATAAGCAAGAAAAAAACTTCTTTTCTCAGGAAAAGAAGTTTTTTTCTGTCAACTTTCTGCGGAAACAAAGTTTTCAGCAGGAAAAACCGTTTCCAGTCAGGGACTTGATGACCACAACACCGTTGCGCCGCTCGTAAAGTCCCGGATGGATCTTTTCCATCTCAAGGGAGGCCTGGGGATAAAATTGAGGCGCGTTGCACTCCACGCCGCGGATCGTTCCCACATGCGCCGCCAGAAGCACATGGGGCATCACAGCATAGGTGGGATTCGTCAAATCCTGCACCATCAGCAGCATGTTATGTTCTTTGGCCCAGCAGGCAGACAGCAGCGCTCCGGTCTGGGTCTTGCAGACCTTGAGCGCCACACCGTTCCATCCCAGTTCAAAGCCCAGTTTCACAAATTTCCAGTCATGGGCGCTTTCATCCATGAAAAGAGGTTTGCGCGCGGAACAGCTGTGGACGTCGATCCGGTTGGCCTCAAGATCGTAGGGGAATGGCTGCTCAACGTAGATCACAAGATCAAAAATTTCAGGCTCATTGGCCTTGAGTTTATCCAGGATATCATTGACATAATCCGGATCCGTCACCTGACAGTTGAAGTCCGGAGAAAGGGCATCACAGCCGTATTCCAGCGCGATTTTCCCCACAGAAACCATGCGTTCATAGTCCCAGAGAGCGTCTTTGCCCGTCAATTTGATTTTAAGACAGGTCAGGCCGTCGCGTTTGATCCAGCCGGTCAGCGTGACAGGATAACCGTCATCAGGTTCGTTTCCGGTCAATTCCGCCTCCGTCAGCAGATCTTTGCCGCCGACAAGATGCCAGACAGGCAGCGTATCGGGAACGGAAACAAAATAATCTTCAGGATACTTTCCCGCAAAAGCCGGATCATCATAAAACCAGGCAAGATCATGGTCCATGAAATCTTTGTTGTAGGTTTTGTAAACCGGAAGTTTCTTCGCTTTTCCATAAGCGTCATGGATGGCGATATCAAAGGCAGAGGCGCAGATCAGAGCCGCCAGATGAGGCATATCCGTCTTGCGTTCATCGTTGAAACGGGCGTGAAGTTCCGGCAGGACCTTTTCCAGAAAGATCTTTCCCTCCGTCATGGGGTGCGCTTCAGGAGTGGGATAGTTCTCTGCCAGAAAACGGCAGAAATCACACATGATCTTTTCTCTTTCCCCGAAAGAACGGGCCGAAGGCCAGGACCAGGCCACGGAAAGAGGCGTTTCGCCGATCCCCTTTGCCCCGTAAGCCGACAGCTCCACATGGGCGATCTGGATGGAGTCGATGGTCTCCGCCCCGAACTTGAGAGGCAGACGCATTTTGACAGGCAGAAGATCAAGTTTTATATCCATTTTCAACCTCTTTTGAAAAAGTAGGGTTTGCCGGTACGGGCGGACTCGTAGATGCCGGTAATCAGCTCGATCGCACGGCGTCCCTCCTTGCCGTCCAGATAGAGAGGACGACCGGTCAGAATGGCGTCGGCCAGATCGGATATCTGACTGCTGTGACCATTGGCATTGATGTTCATGGGAGAACTGCCCCCACCCGCATCCGATGTGTGCTGAAGCTCTTTTTTGATGATCTCATCTTCAGGACGGGAGTCTGCAAAATCCCAGCGGGTAATATAGTTTTCACCGAAAGCCACCGTTCCGCAGCTGCCGGAAAACTCCAGACGGCGGGGAAATCCGGGCGCGCAGGAGGTACTGACTTCGATCGTTCCGAAAGAACCGTTACGGTATTTGACCGTGGCACAGAGATTGTCCTCCACCTCGATACTGTGGGTCAGCGTTCCGGAAAAGGCAAAGACCTCCTCGGGAGCGCCGTTGATGTGGATCAGCAGGTCGATCATGTGGATCGCCTGATTCATCAGCGCGCCGCCGCCGTCAAGATCCCAGGTGCCGCGCCAGTTGGAACCGCTGTAATATGAAGCACTTCTGTACCAGCGCATCTGGGCACTGGCCAGTACCATACGTCCGAAACGCCCCTCCTGCATCGCCCTCCGCACCAGCTGAACGGGCTTGGAAAAACGGCTCTGAAAAACAGGGGAAAGCAGAACATTGTTTTCATCACAGACACGGATGATCTCATCACATTTTTCCAGGGTGATCTCAAGAGGTTTTTCGCACAGGATGTGTTTTCCGGCCCGGGCGGCGGGAATCGCCACAGAGCCGTGCATCCCTGACGGCGTGGCGATGGTCACAGCACGGATCTGCGGATCAGCAAGAAATTCATCAAAATTTTCATACGCTTTGACGCCGAACTCTTCCGCCCGCTTTTGAGCGGCGGCAAAATTTTTGTCATAAAACCCGATGAGTTTTGCGTTCTTCAGGTCCGCCATGGAGCGGGCGTGCATTTCTGCGATCATACCGGCTCCGATGATACCAAATCCAACAGTCATTTGAGAATCTCCTGTTTTTTCCATATATTCTATTGACTAAAGTACATTTCAAGGTTATCTTATCAGAACATCAACGGCCATAAGGGAGAGACAGATGAGCTGCAGAATAAAAATGCTTTACTGGGGGACCGGTCCTCTGGGGAAAAACGAAAAAACAACTTCCCATACCCACGATTTCTGTCAGCTTGAGCTTGCCATCAGAGGCACAAACTTCTGCCGTTCCGGCAAAGATAAATTCCTCTTTGCCGACGGAGAAGGACTCTTTATCCCTCCCGGTCACGCTCACTCTTTTTCACGCAGCGATCAATCTGATGACTCCCATTATTACAGTTTCAAGTTCCGTCTGACGGAGGGAAAACTGCCCCCTGCCCCCGTTATCCTTCCCCGGGACCATTTTTCCGGATGGATCGCCGATACCCTTTGCGCACTCCTGGGCAAAGAGACCGGCCCCTTCAAATATGTCCCGACGACGGCGGAGATCCTGGAGGTCCTGATCGGCAGCTTTCTGGAACGCTATACGCTCCGCTTCCTGCCGACAAGTTCCCTGCCCCCGTTTCTGGAAAACCTGCGCATGCAGGTCTCTCAGTACGGCGCCAAGATCTCCGTTAAATTTGCCGCAGAAAAGGCAGGACTGCAACTGATCCAGTACCGCTACCGCTTCAAAAAGGAGGCCGCTCTGCTCCCCCCTCTTGAACACTACTCTTCTCCCGGCAAATTCATAGATCATCTGCTTCTGGAGTCTGCCTGCCTTCATCTGACAAAATCAGACATGCCCATCAAAAACATTGCGCTCATCCTGGGCTTCAACAACAATTTCACCTTTTCCAGATTTTTCCGGCGCATGACAGGGATGTCTCCGTCACAGTACAGAATCCAGTTCGCCTCTTTTGTCTAATGTAATCATAATATAATCTTTTTTACAAAAAAGCCAATAACAAAAAGAATAATTTTATTACCAAAAAAGATAATTTTTCCCAGAAACATCCTGCTCAGCAGCCCCGATGCAAGCTCTGGCCGAGCGTCGGCTCCGGTATAACTGTCATGCCCTCGTTGGGGCATGACAGAACTGCAAACAGGCTTTGTTAGCAGTTACTGTGGCGAATGAGGCTTGTGTGACGTGCTGGCAGTACAAGCTCTGTATGGCCGCGTTGGCGCGGCCGAACGTCGGCTTCGGTATAACTGTCATGCCCTCGTTGGGGCATGACAGAGCTGCAAACAGGCTTTGTTGGCGGTTACTGTGGCAAATGAGGTTTGTGTGACGTGCTGGCAGT
>JAFVYP010000201.1 GCA_017508555.1 Lentisphaeria bacterium | reverse complement strand
GGCCAATTCCACCGCCCTGCTGATGTCTCCGACCCTGCGGCCGCAGCGGGCAGCGTCGATCCCTTTGAAAAGGGCCTTGCGGGTTCCTTCCAGCAGTCTGCGGATATCGGCAGACGGTTCAGGATCCATGCTGACTGTCACCGCTGTATCCCCCATGGCGCCGTCAAACTCAACACCAACGTCGATGCTGACGATATCCTTTTCCCCGATCACACGGGTGGGGGAACCAATTCCATGGACGACCTCTTCGTTCACTGAAATACAGATATTGCCGGGATAACCATGGTAATTGAAAAAAGCACTTTTTCCACCGGAGCCGCGAATCAACTCACCGGCTAACATATCCACATCCATCGTGGTCATACCGGGACGGATGGATTCAGCGATCCTGTCCCGCACCTCTGCCGTGATGGCAGCGGCGCGGCGGATCCGGATGATCTCCTCCGGAGTATGAACATTCTGATTCCGGGACATAAAATTATTTCTCCAGGGCTGCCACCAGCTCAGCCATGATCTCTTCGCTGTCAGTAGCCTCAATGGTCAGCAGCAGTCCGGCCTTCTCGTAGTACTCGATCAGAGGACTGGTCTGCTTGTAGAACACGGCCAGACGGTTTTTGGCAGTTTCAAGAGAATCATCACTTCTCTGATACAGCTGGCTGCCGCAGACATCGCAAATACCTTCCACCTTGGAGGGCTTGAAAAGTTTGTTGTAGATGGCATCGCAGCCGCGGCAGTTCTGACGGGCGGTCAGACGCTGAAGAAGGATCTCATCATCCACCTTGAAATAAACCACCTGCTTCAGCTCTCTGCCGATGGCCTTGAGCGCATCATTGAGCAGCTCAGCCTGCGCAACAGTACGGGGGAAACCGTCGAGGATGAAACCGGGTTTGGTATCCTCTTTGGTCAGACGGGAACGGACCATGCCGGCAACGATCTCGTCAGGAACAAGCTGGCCGGATTTCATCAGGGTATCAGCCTGTTTGCCCAGCTCAGTACCGGCGGCAACCTCTGCACGCAGCAGATCACCGGTGGAAATGTGGGCCAGAGGATACTTGGCAAGAACCTGCTTGGAAACTGTGCCTTTACCCGCGCCGGGGGCGCCCAGAAAAATCAGATTGTGTTCACTCATTTGGATCAACTCCTTTGCTGTAAATAGTCTATAATGGCGTCTGCGGAGATCTCTGTCTGCTCTCCGTCGGACATGTTTTTAATGATCGCAATATTTTTTTCAAGTTCACTGTCGCCGCGGACAATGGCCAGCGCCGCACCGCTCTTGTTGGCACTCCGCAGCTGAGCCTTGAAAGAACGCTCTTCAAGCTCAAGCTCAACGGGGATACCGGCAGCACGCAGCTGATCCGCCAGCGCCAGATTGGCCAGACGGGCTCCCAGCCCCAGGCCCACAAGATAAGCAGCAGGACCGGCAGGCTCTTCAAACTTGATGTTCAAAGCATCGCGCACCAGAAGCAGACGCTCCACGCCTGCGGCAAAACCCACGCCGGGAACAGGACGTTTTTCTCCGGGAAGGAAAAGTTCATACCGTCCGCCGCCGGCAACGGCCGTCTGGGGACCCAGGGCCGGATGGGTCACTTCAAAAACCGTGTGGACATAATAATCCAGTCCGCGAACCAGACGGGGATTGACACGGTAAGGCACCTTCAGCGCATCCAGCGCACGGCGCACTTCATCAAAATAGGTGCGGCTGGCTTCGCTGAAACTGGCAATGTAATCCGGCGCGTCGGCGATGATCTTGCAGCAGGACTCCTGCTTGCAGTCCAGAATACGCCAGATGTTCCGCTCAAGACGGGTCTTGCAGTCATCACACATCTGCCCGATGTGCTGTGAAAAATAATTGCGCAGCAGCTCTTCAGCCGGTCCCCGGTCATCCAGAGCACCGCGGGTATTGATATCAAGAACAAAGTCTCCCAGACCGATCTCACGCAGGAATGCCGCCAGCATGGCGATACACTCGGCGTCGATCAGGGGAGCGCAGCGGCCGACATTTTCCACGCCGATCTGGTGGAACTGACGGCGGCGTCCTGCCGCAGGACGTTCTCCGCGGAACATGGGGCCGAAATAACGCACACGCTGCTCCACACCGTTCATCACATCGGTACCGGAAAGCGCCCGCATCACACCGGCGGTCCCCTCGGGACGCAGCGTCAAACTGCGGCCGCCGCGGTCCTCAAAGGTGTACATTTCCTTCTGAACAACTTCAGTCTCTCCGCCCAGTCCGCGCTGAAAGACTTCGGTGTATTCAAAAATGGGCGTACGCAGTTCACCGTAGCCGTAACGGCCGAAAACATCCGCACCGATACGCTCGATCCCGCGCCATTCTCTTGCTTCGGCTTCAAAAATATCTGCTGTGCCGGGAGGGGGGGAATAAGTTGCCATTTTTTCAAGCTCCAAAAAGAGAGTAACGCCCGACGAAAAAATTCTGTTTTTTCGTCAGGCGTATATTTTCCTGATTATCTCACAAGATCCGACATTATCTGAAATCTGCGGGGTTGAGTTTTTCGACAGCGTCCTTGAGCTCTTTTCCGGCGCGGAATTTCACCACGGTACGCTCGGGGATCACAACTTCATGCTCAGGCTCGTTGGGATTACGGCCCTTGCGGCTCTTGCGGACTTTGATCTCAAAAACACCGAAATTGCGCAATTCAATGGTGCGGCCGGCGATCAACTCTTCTGCAATATAATCCAGGGTTTTCTGAACTGTTTCCGCAACTTCACTCTGGTTCAGATTGATCTCACGGGCGATTTTGACTACCAAATCACGTTTGGTCATAATAAAAATTCTCCTTAGTTATATAATAATTTTTTTGATAAGCATTGGCAAAATAAATGCAACTTTATTAATATGCCTCCAAAACAGCGTTTAGTCAATAGCTTCAACGAACTTTTAAGCTGTTTTTTTCACTTTTACAGTGCAAAAAAATCATTTCCGGACCTTTTCGCTCCGAATCTGCGGTCATTTCACCTTTTCAAAGCCGCTTCCGCCGCAGAAATATTTTCAGAAACAAAAATCACTTTTTTGTGTTCTTTGAGGATCTCCGCCTCCCCTTTTCCGGAAACAAGGATCACGCCGCCGTTCTTTTCAAACGTCCGGATACGCTTTCCGGAAGCTTTGTAAAAAGAGGCAAACCAGTCATCCTCGCCGTCAGGCACGAAAAAGACATCACAATGACGCAGCACCCCTTCCCCGATCATGCTTTTATTGGCAAAAACCACGTCGATATCAGGATGTTTATCCAGTTCAAACATACGGCGCACCGGCTCTTTTCCGGCAATGGCGCTCACATACATGACCACACGCAGCGGACGGCGGTTCTTCCGGGGATAGACCGGCGCTGTTTTCAAACCGCTCACAGCATAGATCATCCCCATGGATATATCATCATTGCACTCCCGGTATTCCGGATGAAAACTTGTTACCATGACAAGTCCCTTGCCGACCCGGCCGAACAACGCACCGGGAAAACCGCTGAAAGAGTTTTTGGAGTTATCCACCCTGGTTACAGAACTGCGGTAAAAGGCCAGCTCCTCCACCTGAGCCTCAGGACCTTTGGGATCCGGTTGAGCAATGGGTCCGCTGGCATAAGTCACCCAACGCAGACCACCCGGTTTGATCCCCAGTCTCTCTGCGCCGGCTTTGGTAAACTCAACCGCCACCACCGCACTTCGACCAACAGCCGGACGATAATAACGGTAAGGCAATAAACGGAAACGCTTTTTATGATTCAATGAACAGTGAAATCCGGCACAGATCCCCACATATTTGCCGCCGTTACGCACAAATTCACGGATTTTTTCGCCCCCGGACTCCTGGATCTCAAGATATTCATGCTCACTGGAGCCGCCGGGAATAATCAACACATCCACGCCGGCAAGTTTTCCGTTGCGGATATCCGCCCCGTCAAGAAAAGAAAGCGTTATTCCGGGAGAGTAGGCCATCAGACGCGCCCAGTGAAAAACACCGCCGCCGCGAGCCCCCTTCCCGACAAAAAGACCGACTTTCAGTTTACCGGGAGCAGCTGTTTCTTTTCGCGGCAAATCAGCTGCACTCAACACAGCAGTCAAAAACAAAGAGAGCAACAGACAACGCTGAATCCACTTCATCTCCCAACCTCCCAACTTTCTTGATTCAAAAATTTTGTTCCCTGCACGAATAAAACATCAAAAAATCGCAGCACGTTCAAAATCAAAAACGTGCTGCGTCAACTCTTCTTCAAAACCGCTCTTTATCAGAGACCGATTGTAATGTAATCCGCGTTGCCAAGCGTTGTCAACGGCTGATTGACAAGATCAAAGATCTTTTTTTCCTGCTCCGTATTTTTCACAGAAGCAGCAGGACGGGCGATTTTGGTGTTGTATTCGACCTCAGCTCTGGCCAGCTCAGCTTCCGCACGGACACGGGCATTTTCAAGTTCACCTTTGAGAACATCCAGGCTGTCCACATCGATCTTGCTGACACCGATGGCGTTGAGCATCTGGAAGTAGGCCACGTAAATATTGCTCAGAGAAACGATCCGTTCGATCTCTTTTTCTGCCGTCTCAAGGCGCATGTGGTCAAGCTCAAGCCGGGAGAGACCGCCGGTCACTTTGCGGTTGGCCATGGCCCATTTGAGATTTTTGCTGTATGTATTATAAACACGGCTGTCGATCGCATAACGCTCTTTAACGGAAAGCAGATTGAAGTGACTCATACGCACCTGAGCCATAATACCGATCCCCATGGAGTAAGCCTTGGCCTCTTCCGCATCAGCCATGCTGTCATACGCCATGTAGTTGGCGATATGCTGGGGCAGCTTCAGCAGATTGTAAGCCGCATTGATACCGATGCTGTACCAGGAGGCATGGTAAAGATAACTGTTGTTGTTATTGGTGAAATCAACAAACACCCGGGCAGAAGGAAGCATTTTCACCAGCTCCTTGCGGCATTCGACAACATTGATATGCTTGCGCATATCCGCTTCGTAAAGCTCAGGACGTTCCAAAAGAGCGATCTGTTCAAGCAGGGTCAAATCAGGAAATTCCATTTTAGGCTCCCGGCCCAGACAGGATTCATCCACCGTGATCTTGCCGGAGGGATCCATTCCCATCAGCGCACGCAGTTCCACGCAACTGTTTTCGTAATTGCGGATATAATTGGTCAGGCGTTTTTCCATATCAACGAACTGACGGGTCTCGTCAAACGCACGGAAGGGGGTGATCGCACGGGACTTGCTCAATTTTTCAATCAGAACATAACGTCCGCGGCAGTCATCCAGCAGTTTGCGGGTGATTTTGATGGCCCGCTGGGCGGCAGCCACTTTGAAATAGGACTTGATGACATCCAGCGTCAGATTCTGACTGGTCCGGCGGACCCGCTGGGCCTTCATCAGCTCACGGTCGTTGGCCTGAACGGTGTTGAAGAAAGCGAGACCGAAGTCCAGTGTGGAAAGGGCAAGTTCCGTACTGAACACGTTCACATTGCGGTCCGTACTGGTACTGTATCCGTAAGTCAAACCGGAGGCGGCGACCTTTTTGCTGGAAGAGGCCGCATCGTTGTTTCTGGCGGTAAAAGTATTTTTGATATTCAATTCAGGGAGCATCCCCAGCATTTCTGCTGTTTTCTGCTCACGGGCCACCTGCTGTTCAAGCTGCTGCACCTTGAGTTCAAGATTATTTTTCTGCGCAAGACCGATACACTCACGCAGGGTCATCACCTTGCCGTCAGAGGGATGCTTGAAACGGGCCATCTCAAAATGCTTCATGGCATTTTCTGCGCGTTCCCTGCGGAAATCATCCTCAGACTTGCAGCCGGCAAGAAGCACGGCAGCAACAGCGACAACAGCCAGAGCCGTACGGAAAAACATCTTTTTCATATTTTCAAAACCCTTTGATAAAAAAAGTAAACATACACACTATCACCTGATAAGATAACCCGCATCCTCACAAAAGTCAATCCTCTCTCAGGCAAAAAAAACATTATTTTTCCAAAAAATGCAAAAAAAACAAACAAAAACGCCCTCTGTCTGCATTTTCCGCCCCCCCCGGAACGGCGTCTCCGCAAGAGCAGAGGACAGCGCAAGAAGAACAACAACGGCTTTTTTGTTTTCGCGCTGTTCCCGACAAGGGTCGATGGTATCGCGGGGAGGGGGCCGAACGTCGGCTCCGTTATCTTTCTTTTCGCGGGAAAAGAGGTTTTTCCCCTCCCCACACCCCACCCCTTTTCGCGAAAAGCGAAGTATTTTTAGTTTTATATCATTGTATCTACCCGTATCAGATGGTTTGCTT
>JAFVYP010000200.1 GCA_017508555.1 Lentisphaeria bacterium | reverse complement strand
GATGGTGTGAACAAAGGGGCAGACCAGATATTTACTCATGCCTTTTTCTTCAAAATAAGCACGGGCGGGAGCGTCGATCTCGCGGCCGGTCTTGCCGGGGACCAGCATTTTACGGGTCATGACAAAGGCTTCGCGGAGCATGCGCAGACACTCTTTCTGACGATCCGTGTAAACGCCGTTCACGGGCAGATAATCACCCATGGCACTGGCATAACCGTTGACTTTGGGAGAAAGTCCGATCATCACGGTCTCGCCATCGACCAGCACTTTGGAGGAAGCCGTGGGAACAACGGCGTTGGAACGCTCTCCGGAACCCACAATGGCGGTAAAACCGAAGTTGGAGGCACCGCGGGAACGGGCGGCATATTCACCGGCGGCAGCGACCTGGATCTCGGTGTTGCCGACTTTGATCTGCTCTTTCATGGCATCGTAAGAGGCATCAGCCAGCTTGAAAGCGGCCTTGATCTGCTCGATTTCCCAGGGGGACTTGATGTAGCGCAGACGGAGGAAGTCACCGGTGATATCGACCATTTCCACGCCGGCAAAACCTTCGCAGAGAGCGCTGTAACAGCCCTGAGGCATCTTGTCAGCGCCGACCAGACCGACTTTGGTCACTTTGCCGAGAGTGGCATTGAGTTCCGCAAACAGTTTGGGGAAGTCGATAATGGTGGCAGCGGGATACTCTTCATCCGGAACCATGAACACGGGGAAGTTGCGGGTCTCGGTGATGGCGCTGTCCAGCTTGGCAAAGGGTTCGCTCTCAGGACCGCCCAGGATCATGGGCGTGCCTTTGCGGGGAACCAGAACGGCGCCGGATTCAAACTGGGGACACCAGCCGGTCAGATACCAGCCGTTACCGATGTTGAATTCATCGTAGTACACCAAAGCCAGGTCAAGACCTTTGTCTTCAAGGATTCCGCGCAGTTTCGCAAGACGGGCTTCACTTTCGGATTTGATAAGATAAGCCATTTGTTTTCTCCTGTTTTATTACTTGTCAATACATTTTGGCAACGTCTTTGGCCATATAGAACTCGGCACCCATCTCTTTGAGCAGTTTGATCAATTCATCAAACTGTTCAGTGGCGTACTTACCGCAATTCTTAATGATGAAGGGATCGGGCAGAACAGCGCCCTCTCCGGAATAGATGAGACCTTCCGGCATGGCGGCAAACTCCCAGGGATGCATATAGAAGCAGAGGAAGGGCTCGGCATTTTTCTCTTCGCAATATTTCACATAGCCTTCGATATCCTTGCAGACAGCGGCGGCGCTTTCAGTTCTCCAGCGGGGCCACTGATCCAGATCACGGCCGTACTGGTCGTTGGAGGGCAGAGACAGATTGGCGAAATTGGGGATCTCAACGATCTTCATATCGCCGTCTTTTGTCCAGTCATCAGCAGAGGGATGATAGGGGGAAATGCGGTCACGGTAGAAATACATGGGATAAGTGGCATCAGCAACATAACCGAGTTTTTCCAGCGCATTGACAACCGTTGTGGAACCCCACAGACGGGGACAGCGGAAGGAGACAGGACGGACGCCCGTGATCTCTTCGATCATCTGCGTATTGATGGTCAGACGGTTTTCAACTTCGCTGTCCAGCACGGGATAAACACCGGGGATCTCAAAAAGAGCGTCTCCCACAGTCTCGTGGAAGAGAGAGTGAGCGCCCACTTCATGACCTTCGGCGATCAGTTTTTTGGCAACATCACTGTTGTTTTTGATGGCGTCTCCGGTAAAGAAAAACGTGGCTTTGACGCCGTGTTTATCCAGAACGGAAAGGATATTTTCCGTTCCCGGCTTGAAGCCGTTATAGAGACTTGTCCAGCTGCCGATATCGGTTTCCATATCAAAACCGAACATCACTTTCATCTTTTTCATTGTCGTAAACTCCCTGTTTTCAGTGGTTGACATGATGTTAAATTCTCTTTCTTTACGGTATAATATAGATAGCAAAATAAAAAAAACAAGTCCTTTTGCGCAGAAAAAACTTGATTTTTGCAACATGTTAAATTACAGTATAAAAAATGTTAAATTCCCGGACGATGAATACAGCACCCAAACAGCCCGGTCTCAAAGAGATCGCCTCCCTCTGCGGCGTGAGCCTCATGACGGTCAGCCGCGCGTTCAGGCAGGATACAGTCATCCATCCTGAAACGCGCAGCCGTATCCTGCGCACAGCGGAAATGCTCCATTACCACCATTCCAGCCGCAGAGGGCGTCCCCGTGCCGCCAAGCCGCGGGAGCAGCGTCAGGTCCAGCTGATTCTGGGGATCTGCAACGGCAGTACGGCTTATTTCCACATGCGCCTGCTGTGTTCACTGGAACAGCAACTGGCAAGCTCAGGATACGAGTGCCTTATCCGCACCTCTCCGGGAGACTACGACATCTTCATCCGCCTGCTGGATAACGCCCGGAAACACAAATGCGCCGCAACCCTTGTTATGGGGGATCTTCCGCCGGAACAGCTCTCGGCCCTCATTGCTGCGCTTCCCGGCGTCATTCTGCTGGACAATACTGGGGAATATCACTTTCAAGGCAGTTACAGTTCCTTTTCTTTCGATAATCAGAAAGCCGCTTTCATCGGCGCGGAACATCTGATAAAAGACTGCCGGAGACGCCGCATCCTTCTGGTCAACGGCAGGAAGGGACACTTTTTCTCTGAAGAACTGCTTTCAGGCTACAAAAAGGCTCTGGCCCTTTACGGCATCCCCTTTGACGACAGCCGTGTTCTTTACACGGATTTTTCCGCCGCTTCTGCGGCAGAGGCGCTCCGGGAACATCTGGAAGCCGGAGGCTCTTTCGATGCAGTCCTTTCCAATGATGAAATGGCCTCGGGGGTCTATCGCATCCTCCACGAATACGGTCGCCGTATTCCGGAAGAGGTCGCGGTGTGCGGCTGTGATGATCTGCCGGTGGGCAAACAGCTGTATCCGGAACTGACCTCCATCTCTCTGGATTATACCGATCTGGCCCGCAAAGCCATCGCCCTGCTGGATGACAGCTCAAGACGCTTTCCGGGAGGCGTCCATACAAAACTGCAGCCCGTTCTCAAAAGGGCCAGCAGCACGGGATCTCCAACGGCCCTTACCGCCGGGGACGCAGATCCCGGTGATAAGCAATGATCCCCTGGGCGATGCCCCTTGCCAATTTTTCCAGATAAGCCGGATTGTTGAGCTTTCTCTCTTCGGCGGGATTGGAAATAAAGCCGATCTCAAGCAGAACGCCGGGAGAGGTGATATCCCGCAGAACGGCAAAGCGGGCCCGTTTCACGCCTCTGTCCCAGGCGCCGGTCCGTACCAGCATGGCATATTGCAGATTGCGGGCCAGGGCAAAATTGTTGGAGTCAAAACGGTTGGCAGGATTTCTTTTCAACTCGAATTTACCATTGGTTGACGGCGCATGGGCGGGGGTAAGGCAATAGGTCTCAATACCATGGACTTTTTTATTTTTCGCCGCGTTCACGTGGATGGAGACAAAAAGATCGCTTTTCCTTGCTCTCTGCATGGCAGTTCTTGTTTTCAGCGCCACGGCGGTATCAGAACTCCGGGTCAGATGGACCCGGTAACGGCAGGCACGCAAAAGAGCGGCGACACGCTGCGTGAGCTTGAGGGTGATGGATTTTTCCAGAGAATATTTTCCGGCAGCGCCCTGATCGTTTCCGCCATGGCCCGCATCGAGGGTGATAACGCCGATGGGATGCCGGGGAACAGACGCGGGAAAAAAGAGGATCTTCAGCGTCGATTGCCAATCAGATTCCGAAACATATATCCCCCCGTTATGCAGAAGGACCGGATATCCCAGCATGACCGTCATACCATTCCAATACATTCTGCGGTGCGACAGCTCCAGGCGCAGATTCCGGGAAGCTCCTGAACAGATAAAAAACTTTCCGATCCTGCGGCTGCGCATATTGACAGCGGAAGCTATCCCGGCAATATTCCTGTACTGCCTGCCTTTGATGGAAACAGCCCGGGGGATCCATACACTGCCCAGCTGAAGCAGGCAGAGCGCAATAAGAAGGGATGAGAGGATTTTTTTCAATGTCCGCCTCGTCAATCAGCCGCAGGCTCAAGTTTTACAAGCTCATAACAGTCCTCTGTGGGCGGATACATGGCGGAAACGCCGGATGCCAGCTCCACATGCTGCGTCAGACTGCCGAGAACAAAGGATTTAGCTTCACACAACGCCTGTTTCCAGGGATAATCCAGGGTGATCCCGGCGGCCAGAGCGGCCGAAAGAGTACAGCCCGTCCCATGTCCGGCCAGCGCAGGAAACTCCGCCCGGGGCGACGAGAGACAATAGCTCCTGCCGCCGCGGACAACTGCATCGACAGCTTCAGAAAAAGTTCCATGTCCCCCTTTGAGGAGAACAGAGACCCCGAACCGTTCCGCCAGCAGGCGGGCCGCTTCAAAAAGCTCCTTTTTCCCGGTGATCCTGATATCTCCCCCCAGAAGCTGCTCCGCTTCAGGGATATTGGGCGTGATCCACTCCGCCCGGGGGAGAAGTTCATTTCTCAAGACCTCAAAAGCGGAAGTGCCGACCAGAAAAGCGCCTGAAGTGGCAGTCAAAACCGGATCGCAGACAAGTTTCAATTTGTACTTTTCCACAGCCCGGACAAGAATTCTGATGATCTTTTCATCCGGCAGCATGCCGCTCTTGATACAATCCGGAGCAAAGCACGAAAGAACTGAATCCAGCTGGGCCTGGACCGATTCCGGAGAAAGGACCTCTATGCGTGAAATCTGTTTCGGATTCTGAGCCGTAACTGCCGTAATGACCGATGTGCCGAAAACGCCGAATGCGTTGAAAGTCCTCAAATCCGCCTGAATACCGGCACCGCCGCCGGAGTCACTGCCGGCAACAGTCAGGGCCAAAGGATAAAAACGGTGAGAAGATTTTGTTTTTTTCTGCGACATAAATTTGTTTTTATCCTTCCTGTGTATTATATTTTCTTCAGGGTCATTTCTGCCGGTGCAGATATGGTACTTTTTTAAGATACATCACAAAACAGAAAAAAACAAATCAGATGAAGCATATCGCTGCAATTTTTCTTTTTACGATCCTTTGCAGCCTGCCTCTGTGCAGAGCAAGGGAGATCAGCCTGCAGGGGTACTCCCCTGCCCTGATGTCCCGTATTTCCGACACGGACAGAATGCTCACATCCCTGTTCAGGCTCAAGAGATTCCGCTCAGATGCCATTGCTCTTG
>JAFVYP010000199.1 GCA_017508555.1 Lentisphaeria bacterium | reverse complement strand
GGGGGAAGAAAACTTTCTTTTCCCGTGAAAAGAAAGTTTCCTTCCCCCCCCGCACAGCCAGCCTTTACTCTCATAGAACTGCTGGTGGTGATTGCGATCATTGCTATTTTGGCGGCGATGCTGATGCCGGCGTTGAGTCAGGCGCGGGAGAGTGCCAAAAGCAATTCCTGCAAGGGGAATTTGCGGCAGCTGGGCGTGGCGGCGCAGATCTATCTTGACGGCAGCAAAGAGATTTTTCCGCCGCTGCGGCTTGCAAGCGGCAAAGACAACAGTTATGCTTTGGCAATGATAACAGAAACAGTCCGTCCCGGAGCGGCAAAGAAGAGTGTTTCCGTCTGTCCCTCGGACACGACGTTGAAAAATTCAGCCTTGTATGCAGGCAGCTGGGGCCTGCGTTTCTATTACAGTTATGCCTCAAGCGGACATGTATTCCATGACTACAACGTTCAGGCGCTGACTCTTGCCCGCATCAGAAATCCGGGAAAAACCTTTCTGTTTGCGGATTCTGTCAAAAGTTACTTCAAACGGTATGAACAGAACTTTTATCCCCGGCACAACGGGTCGCTCAACCTTGTCACACTGGGGGGAGACGTCCAAAATCACATCACGGGGGTAAAAGACGTGACATTGCACGAAACAGAGACCCACAAATACTTTTTCCAGACAACGGATCTTGACACCTATTGGGGCGGCAATAAATAAAGGAGAGTTTTTCCGATGAAAAAACATTTGAGCGCATTTGCAGTTCTTCTGACGCTGGCAGCAGGCGCAGGAGAACTCCTGCAGGCAGATTTCACCCGTCTTGATGCAACCGGCAAAAAAGCCGGATTTCAGGTATTCCGGGCGCAGACAGGAAACATCAATGGCCAAAACACGGTTATCCTGAACGCTGCCAAAGGGAATTTCGTCATATTGCCTGTCACGATCCCGCGTTCCGGTATCCTCACATTTTCAGGACTTTGCACAGGCGATGGAGAAGAACTCTATGCCAAAGTTGTCATACAGAAAAAAAGTGCAACAGGAAGTCTCCGCAAAAAATACATGCAGTCTCAGGGAAAAGAGGGGCTTTTTTTCAAGATCGACTTGAAGGGAGTCCCGGCCGGAGAAGGCTATCTGTTTATTTCAGTCCGGGGCAAAACAGGTCAACTGGAACTGAAAAAAATCAGTCTGAAGCTCAAAAAAGATCAGGTTCCAGTCAAAATAACAGAAAAGATCCATCCGGTCCCCGGAGTTATCGACTCAGACAGTGAGCGGATCATCCGTTCGGCAGCGCTGGATCTTTCCCGCGGCTGGGAAATCCGACATCCGGGAGACAAACGTCTGGCGCTCCTGCCGGAAAACAAGGTCACACCCGGCGTGCTGGAAGTTATTTTCGACACCCATACCGGACGTCTGGAAACCAAATATTTTCCCTTCAACTTCAGAACAGGACGCCTGACCTGCCGTCTGGACAGACTCATAGATATCCCTCCGGAAACCTGGACAAAATACAATCAGTTATCAGTCATGGCCAAGCCGCTTTGCAGCCATGACAGATCCCATCTGTGGTTTGATGTGCTGGGCGTAAGCGGCCACCAGTCAGCGGTTCCCATGAAGGGAAATGTCTGGAACAAGATCGCAATCAGCTGGAACAATCTTTCTCCGGAAAAAGCCCGGAAAATCACCGGTATCTCTTTTGGTTTCGGCGGCTTCGGCACGCCTCTCGGAGAAGAGCGTTATACCCGCTTTCTCTTCAAAGATTTCAAATTAGAACAAGTGGCTGTCGGAACGGAAAACACATGGGCTGTCTCTCCTGAAAAAATCGTTGTTCCTCAAACCGGTTTTTCTCCGGGAGAGGAAAAACAGGCGCTGCTTTCCCCCTCCCACAAGGCGGAGGACTTTTATCTTGCCGCCAACGGCAAAAAAGTTTACTCCGGACAGCTCGTCACTGAAACTTTTGCCACAGGTTCTTTCAAGATCGCCCGTTTTTCCGATTTCCGTACCCCCGGAACATACCGTCTGGTCTCGGGCAATCTGCGCTCTGTCCCCTTCAAGATCGGTTACGATCACCTGAAAGAGGCCGCGGCCAGAAGCCGCAATTTCATGTATTCCATGCGTTTGGGAGGAACCACACCGCTTTTCCCAAAACACGCTCAGCTGACCGATGATGCCAGACGTTCCGACGGCAAAGCGGTCAATGTTTCCGGCGGCTGGTGCGATGCCGCGGATCTGTGCGGTTTTCACTCCATGGCGGCCACAAGCATCACCCGCCCCCTGGCAAGAAGCCTCTGCCTTTTCAATATCCCGGAAATGAAAAACGAAGCCTTCTGGGGCGGCAAACTCCTCAACAAACTCTTTGATGAAGAGTACGGTCTGCCTTATACCGTCATGAGTCATTTCGGCGCGTACCGCTCTGCTCATCCATTTGACAGAAAAAATCCCGATCCGAAAACGCTGGATATCATCAAAAACAACGGTGAATGGACCATGAACAAGTATTTCACCGACGGCAAACCGGGAACAGGAGATGAACGGGGCGTCCATCTGGGAAAAATCGACGGTATCTTTTCCCCCCACGACCGGCAGGATTTTCATTACGGTCTCACTGCTGCGGGCAGCTGGATCTATCTTGCCTCCGGCAAAAGCAGTGCGTTTTCCAAAGCCTTTGCCCACAGCCGGAAGCATTTTGAAAAACTGGAAAAAGCCGCCCCGCAGGAACTGAAATCTGACGGCATCCTTCCCTTTGAACGCAAATTCACCCGGTCTGAATTTTTCAGGCTGGAAAATGCCATGGCCCTTTATCTTGTGACCGGAGAGCAAAAATACCGTGCCCTTGCCGCCGCCCTGGTCAAAGATCTGCTGGCCAAACAGGAGCGTTTTATCTACACCGCCAACAAGGGCAGGATCACCGGCTGGTTCAACGCCTACCGTCCCCGTTCGACCTATTACGAAGGTCCGTATTACGCAAGCAGCATCCTTTCGCTTTATGCCAAACTGATGGCACAGCCGGAAGAATACCTTCAAATCACGGCGGCCCTGCGCATTTATGCTGACGGCTGTACTGCCAATAAAGATTTCCGTGTCCGTCCCTACAACATGCTTTATCCGATCCTCAGCCTGCGTCCCTTCAAGCACTGGTCTCCGCGTGTGATCGGCACCAGAGGAAAACTTCAGCTTTATGCCAATTTCAGAAAGATCTTCCTCTCTCAGGCTACGGGAGCCATGGCGCTGGACAACATGGCGGCGGCGGCCTTTTTGAATGATGTCAAACTGCAATACGCCGCCTCTGAACTGCTGCGGTACCATCTTGGAGAAAATCAGTCAGCCCGTTCTCTGATGACCGATACAGGTGTCAATTTCAACCGGCAGCTGATGTCCACCAATTTCGGCTGGATCTCCGGCATGATGGGCAATCCTGATATCCAGAACGGCACGGCGCAGCTGCCCTACAACCGCAACTGCGGCAGATATGAGGTTTACACGCAGGCCCAGGGCGGATACACAGCCGCACTGACAGTCCTCTCCTCCCCTGCCCTGCTCACCTTTGAAGGCGAGAAAAAGATCACTCTCACCGATACCCTGACGGGAAAGGTCCATACGGCCGATAACGGCAAATTTTCTCTTCCCGGCGGAACGGTTTACCGGGTCAGCGCCCCCGGATATCCGCTCTTTGATCTGCCGGTCATCAGCGGAGAAAAGAAAACGCTCAAACTCGACAGGAGCCGTCCCTTTATCGCCAATTTCAGCAAGAAAGGAAACGGTACAGCCGTGACCGTCATCAATCCCTCTGCCCAAACAACAACGGTCAAACTCAACGTTTATGCGGAAAATGCGGATTTTTCCGGAACCTCTCTCACGCTTGCCCCCGGTCAAAGCAAGGAAATTTCTCTGCCCTGCACCCGGAAAAACCCGGCAATGGCCGCCGCTGCTGTCATCTATCTTGACGATCATGTCAAAGAGGCACGCAGTCTGATGCTGTAAAACAGCAGCACAAACGATCAATGGCCGCCCTGACGCACGATTTTTCGTCGGGGCGGCCATTTTATTTCAAACACAAAACGCGCGCCATGCTGCAAAACAAGTCAGCAAGACGCGCGAAAAAAGTTACTTCCAGAGACTGCGGATATTGGCAATGGATTTGCGCGTACACTCGACAGTTTCAGGACCTTCATATTCAAGAACGGCGGAAATAATATGTTCCATTTCCTTGAATTTCTCAAGCGTTGCGGCAAGATCAAGAGCGCCCTCACCGACAATGGAGTCCACATGCTTACCATTGCGTTCCCAGACAAAATCCTTGAAATGGATACCATACATTCTATCGCCGTAAAGCTCCATCCACTGCACGGGGTTTTCCCGTTCAATGTGGATGCACCAGGCGGTATCAAGGCAGAGGCCGATGCGCTTGGAACACTTGCTGAAAACCCAGCTCAAGGCAGTTGAATTGCCCAGGAAGTTGTATCCGCCGTGGTTGTGGATGGCGGTCAGAATACCGTATTCCTCTGAAAGTTTTTCAATGGAGGCAATGGTTTTATCCATATCTTCAGGGGTGAAAGTCAAGCTGATAAGGCGTGTTCCGGCCTGTTTGGCAAACTCAAAATACCGGCGGTTCCAGGCATCATCGGGCTTGACAGAAACAACGCCAAGACCGTCGATCGCCACACCGTTGTCTTTGTAATCAGAAATGACTTTCCCCCAGGTTTCCGGCGCATCGTAGTTCACATGACATCCGGAAAGATCGACGACGCAGCTTTCGCAGGAGCGGATCGCTTTGGCACATTCGGCATTTTCCTTGATCTCTCTGAAAGAGTAACTCTTGACACCGATCATTTTTTGCAGATCAAACATATTTCATTCCTTTATATTATTTTTTCAATATCAGGCAGCGGTCAATAAAGACCTCGCCGGATGATATGCATTTGATGGAAAGCATGACATCATACTGTTTTTCAGCTTCCGCCATGGCAAAATAAGGACTCAAGTCAATTTTGGCCCGCCCTGCTCCCATGCGGAAGTCACGGGTAAGAGGCCCGGAATAGACTTTATACAAGTGGTATTTGCCGTCTTTTTTCAAAATAAGTCCATTCGTTACGGGAGAAACTTTGCCGGTATTGTCTTTGACAAGAACATAAAACTTTGCCCCCGGACGGAGCTGTGCGCTTTTGAAAGACATCTGAACAAGACTGGCCCTATCCGCTTTCAACGGGCGCAATTTGAGAGAAGCCGCGGCAAGATCAGCCTCAACCTGTTCAGGAGAAACTTTTTCCGGCAGAGGATGCAGAAGTTTCTGAGAGTTGAGATCTCCGCGCACGATCAAGACCCGGTCAACAGCATACATATCAGGCTTGACAGAGCCCTTGACATAAGCCGGTCCCTGAAGTTTCAAAGAGACATAGATCCGCACATCATTGTCGTAGATCTCAGGAGAACGGAAAGAGGCTGAAGCAACCAGCTGAAGGGTCCATGACCAGTGCAGATAGATCAGGGGATTTTCCGGCAGACGGCAGCGGCCCAAATCGTACCAGTGATACTTTTCATCCAGGGGAGCAGCCTCTTTGGGGATCGTGACTGCCGGCATGGCATAAACGCGTTTCTTCTGATCGTAAACGCCCATGGAAACACCCGGATATTTTGAAAGATCCTCTTTGGGATTTCCGAAAACGACAGCATATCCGCCTGCGGCATCAGGATCTTTGACTTTTTTATTGAAACGGGCCAGAGAAAGCAGCGGCCAGCTGTAATCGGTAATAAGGGTCTGTTTCTCAAAACCGGCGGCCCGGGGAACTCTGGCAAGAGCGGCATCACGGAGCTGATCGACAGCCTTTTTTCTCTGCCCGGAACGATAGGCTCCTTCGTGCCGGGAGATCATGCGCACGGCGATCCTGTGATATTTATTGACATATTCCGGATCGGAAACATGAAACTTTTCGATCTTCGCCCGGGCAACAACAGACCATTCCTCTTCGACCCGCTCCAGAGAAGCCTTGTCCCGGCGCACACTTTCAGCAGCCTCTGCCAGAAGTTTTTCAGCCTCTGCAAAAAAAGCCTCATCCAAATCATGACGGCGGTCAATGGCATACGCGCTGACAGGTTCATTGAGTTTCGGCGTCGTCCGTTCCAGCAGTTTCTGATACTTGAACATGAAGGGGGCAGCTTTTCCGTAGTATGCCGTCATAAAACGTTTGATCTCCGTATCAAGATCCCGGGAGGGATCTGTCATAAAACGGTTGGCGATATAAATCCGCAGATACCACAAACTCACCCGGCTGGGAAAGGGACACTCTCCCATCAGGTAGATCACATTCAGTTTTTTGTAAAAACGGATGTTATCGACCATGGCCGGCAAAAGCGTGGAGGGATAATCCGGACGGATGCAGTCCAACCAGTAATCCCATACAGCAAGAGAAGCCTGTTTGCTCCAATCCAGGTGAAGCTGGCGGGTGATCCTGTTTTCCGGATGGGCGTAGGATCTGAACGTATCCCGGGGACGGGTGGGATCAAGAGCCCCGTAGGCAATCATCATAACAACGTTTTTATCCGGCTTGACATCGTTTTTTGCCGGATAAGCATGCAGGCCGTAGGCGTCCGTTTGAAAAACGACATCCGGATACTTTTTCGTAACGATCCGCGAGACCTGATTGACAAAGCGGGTTTTGAGTGCGGAATATCCGGCAGTCCGGGCAACACGCCGGCAGTCGGCACATTCACACTCATTCCGGTTGTCATTGGTGCTGAGCATATAAAAAGAGGGATACTGCCACTTCTCTTTTCCCTGACGGTCCCGGGGGATCCATTCCAGAAGTTTTCCGGCAAAGAACTGAGCCGTCTTGGGATTGCTGTAACAGATCTGTCCCATCCCGTGACGCGAGGTGGATACACGGCGTGTTCCGCTGTTGAGCGAGAGGATGTCGTGATCTTTTTTCTGCAGATGCCGGGTGTATTCATAAAAGGTATGACAAAACCAGGGTGAGCCGTAAGCCGGAGCGATCCCCCAGGCATCAAACTTTTCCGGGAGAACCGTATGGAAAGTATTCTGACGGTTGCGGATCTTCCACAATTCACTGCCCGGTACAAAACTGCTGTAAATGGAACGGTAAGCAAAGGCAGGCTTGCCGCGGTAATTCATGCCGGCCGTCCAATGGATATTTTTATCCTTTTTACAATAAACTGATTTGACATCCGGCCAGAGAAAACCGTGGTTGCGTTCCAGATATTCATACACAGCATAAAGCGTTCCCCGGGGAAAACCTCCGGCAAGGATCAAACGGCTTTCGTCAACGGCTTTGACAAGCCACTCTTCCGGAGCAAATTTTTCAAGAGCGGTCTTTTGCGCGGCGGCAAAGCCGGTCGCGCCCACATAGATCAACTGTCCGCCGCGGCCGGCAAGATTTTCAGTGATGACAGAAAGTTCTTTGCCGCAAACAAGTTTCAGATGAAGTGCAAGCTCACGGGCGGCCGTTTTTTCCTGAAGCGTGGGTTTTTCCGGCAGAACGATCACCGGAAGGGCTGAAAGTGAAAGAGAAACAACACTCAGCAATACTGAAAACAACCATTTTTTCATTTTACTACCTCAAAAATCATATTATTCTCTACGGGATCATCCCCGGCCCAAATCGGCCGCGCCGCAAAAAAGCCCTCTTTCAAAACACTCTGTCAAAGGACTTTTGAGAAAAACTCTTTAACGCGCGGATTTTCAGGAGCGTGGATAACTTCATCAGGCGTTCCGGAAAGCAGGATCTTGCCCTGATCCATAAAGATCACCCTGTCAGCCACTTCTGCGGCGAAACCGATCTCATGGGTCACGACGACCATGGTCATGCCTTCTTTGGCCAGATCTTTCATCAGAGACAGGACCTCGCCCACCATTTCAGGATCAAGGGCACTGGTCGGTTCATCAAAGAGCAGCACATCCGGCTCCATCGCCAGAGCGCGGATAATGGCAATACGCTGTTTCTGACCGCCGGAAAGCTGATTGGGATACACATCTCTCTTATCCAGCAGGCCGATCCTTTCCAGAAGAGCATCAGCCCGCAAAGAGGCTTCAGAGGCAGAGGCGCGCCCGGTCCGGACAGGTGCCAGGGTAATGTTTTTGTGGATCGTCAAATGAGGGAAAAGATTGAAATGCTGAAACACCATTCCCACCTGACGCCGCAGAGCATTGAGGCGCATTTCTCCGGAAGTCACATATTTTCCTTTGAAAAAGATCTTGCCCGAAGTGGGCTTTTCCAGCAGATTGAGACAGCGCAGGAAGGTACTTTTCCCGGAGCCGGAGGGCCCCACGATAAAAACGACCTCTCCTTTGCGGATGTCGCAGTCCACATGGTCGATTGCCGTGAGCGCGGGATAACGCTTGACCAGATCACGGATCTCAAAAATCACATCACTCATTTCTCTTCAACCTCTTTTCCAGACATTCAAGCAATTTTCCCAAAAGGACGACCACCGCAAGATAAATGGCGGCAACAGCCAGAAGGGGCAGAAAAGCATCATAGGTCTGACTGCGGATGATATCTCCCCCCTTGGTCAGATCCTGCAAGGCGATATATCCTGAAACGCTGGTCTCTTTGAGCAGAACGATAAATTCATTTCCCAGAGAGGGCAGAGCGGTTTTGAAGGCCTGGGGCAGGATGATCTCGCGCATGGACTGCCAGTAACTCAATCCCAGACTGCGGGCGGCCTCCATCTGTCCCTTGTCGATGGACATGATGCCGCCGCGAATGATCTCCGCCACATAAGCTCCGGAATTGATGCCGAAAGCGATGATGGCAACGATGACTTTATCCACATCCACCGCGCCGAAGATCACAAAATAGATGATAAGCAGCTGCACCACAACAGGCGTTCCGCGGATAACGGTCAGATACAAACGGCAGAAGAAATCCGCCAGTTTGAATTTCCCCGTCTGATCGGCGGCACTGCGGATGATGGCCGTTCCGAAACCGATAACGATGCCAAGCAGCACGGCAAAGAAAGAGACTTTGACCGTTACCCAGAAACCGTTCAAAAGGTAAAGATAACGTTTATCTTTGACAAAATTCAGCTTGAAGCTCTCTTTGATCCCTCCCCAGTAACCGTTGTCGGCAGCGACCGGAGAAGATTGGGAGTTCAAGTCCTTATAATGTTTGATGATCCCGGCAAGTTCTCCGGAATTCCGCATTTTTTCAAGTTCTTTATTGAAACGTCCGAGCAATTCTTTATTGTGCTTGCCGATGGCAAAGGCATATTCCTCCGCCGTCAGAGGCTCTTTGAGCAAACGCAGTTCCCGGCGCTGCTTGAGAAAAACCTGCGCAGGTTCGTTGTCGATGACAACAACATCGACCTTATCCTTGAGCAAAGCGGCAACGGCCACGGGACCGGTGGAAAAACGCTCAGGTTCACAGATGTTTTTGGCAACGAAAGTATCTCCGGTCGTTCCGTGTTGGACGCCGATACGCTTGCCTTTGAGGTCCTTCAGCGTTCTTACAGGAGAACTCTTTTTGACGATCACGACCTGTTCGGCCACAACATAGGGAATGGTAAAATTGATCTGTTTTTTCCGCTCATCCGTCACCGTCAATCCAGAGGCGGCAATATCCGCCTTGCCGGACTGAACGGCGGCGATGACCGCATCAAAGCTCATATCCTGAATGACCAGTTCATATCCCAGACGCGAAGCGATCTCACGAACGATATGAGGATCGATCCCTTCGATCCGCTGATTGGCCACATATTCATAGGGCGGAAAAGTAGCATTGGTGACCATCACCAGTTTGGGTTTTTCCTGTTTGCCGCACCCGGCAATACAAAGAGCAGCTGCAAAGAGCAAAAGAAAAAAGAAACGTTTCATCATCACATGTTCCTGATTTTGGATATTGCAATCTTCATAAGATACAGCCAAACGCCTCTTTTTTCAAGACAAAATACGGACAAAAAACCTTTACATCCAGACGAATCCGGATTTCCGGAGATAATTTGCCCGCCGCGCGGAAGTTCCCTTGACAAAAACAACTTCCTGCGCTATTTTATTTCTCAGGAAAAATCATATTTTCAATTACCACGGGAGGACCTATGAGTCAGATGATTACGAATAAGTACCAAAGAGTACAGAGCAATGCGTTGTCACAAACGGCCAGTCTCGCCCAAAAACAAAATACCCCGCTTTTTTTGAAAGAAAAGGGGAGCGCAACTTGTCAAACAGGTGTTTTGTATAACCGCTGCGGCATGCTGTCTTTGTGGGGCGGCGCGTTAAAAACGGACAAAAACGGACAAAAATGGATATCGGTGCGCCGCAGAATACGGCTGGTTTCGCCCAACAACAAAATATCCCGCTTTTTTTGAAAGAAAAGGGGAGCGCGAGG
>JAFVYP010000198.1 GCA_017508555.1 Lentisphaeria bacterium | reverse complement strand
TGGCATCGGGGGAAGAGGAAAACTTCTTTTCACGTGAAAAGAAGTTTTCCTCTTCCCCCGAACCCCCAACTCTTTTCAAGAAAAGCGAAGTATTTTCAGTTCTGTATCATTGTATCTACCCATATCGGGAACACAGCCTTTCAGAAAAGCGGAATATTTTTGCTTTTTGTGATTGACTTGCCTGTATAGGGAACAATGTTTACAGCAAAGACTGTGTTCCCGATACGGGCAGATACAGATGTCAGTGTTTTGTTCCCGTCGGAATGACATGGCCGTCGGGAGACATTTTGAAGCCCAGCGTATTGAGCAGGATATTTTGTGCTTTAGGCACATAAACGTTTTTTGCTCCGGCGGCATTGGCTCCGGCCACGGACGCCATGGCACGGCTGGTGGCATACAGTCCGCAGACATTTCCGGCAAACTGGGAGTTGTCGCCGCAGGCATAGATCCCCGGCAGATTTGTCCGCATGTATTCATCCACAACGATCGCCTTATCCACATGAAGCTCCGGCGGCAGGCCCGCCAGCTCCGGACGGCTGCCGGTGGAAAAGATCACCAGATCAGAAGCAACGGTCTCCCCTGTGGAAAGCACAGCTCCCTGCGGCGTTATGGCCGTTGTCCGTGCATTGTAGATCACTTCCAAACCGTCCAGGCCCGCCAGCTCCTGCATCATCAGACGGGAGTCCTCCGGAGAAATATTGCGGCTCAAAAGGCGCTCCGACTGCTCCAGAAGCGTTACCCTGACCCCGCTTTGAAGCAGGGCGTCCACCAGTTCCAGCCCCAGGATCCCGCCGCCGATGACGGTGATTTTTCCGGCCCCGGAAGCCAGACTTTTGCGCAATTTCAGAAGATCCTCAAAACTGCGGAGCGTCAGCACGTTTTCCCCCGCAGCGCCGGGCAGATCCGGGACAAAGGCTTTGCCCCCTGTGGCCAGCACAAGGGCGTCATAAGAAACACGCTCACTGCCGTTGAACAGAGCCTTTTTTGAGGCTGCATCCACTGCCGTCAGACGGGAGTTGAGCCGGACTTCAAGACGGTTTTCCTGATAAAAACTTTCCTGACGGATGAACATTTTGGTAAAAGCCGCCTCGTCTGATGAAATCAGTCCGGGCAGCGCCGGACGGCGGTAGGGAAGAACATTTTCCGCTGAATGAATAACGATCCGGCAATCCGGAGAGTATTTCCTTGCGGCCAGCGCCGCTTCAAAAGCCGCCACACCGCCGCCTGCAATGACGATATCCATAGATCCTCTTCTCCCTGAAGTTTCAAGCACAGCTCTGTTTTTCCTGACCTGTTCTGCTGCCGCGGAAAAAAAGAGCCTTGTTTTTTATTCACATTTTTTCTTTGCTGTCAATATACTTTCTGCGGAAAAAAAATTCAACAGTTTTCCGGTTTAATTTTGCATTTTCTTGCGGTAAACATCCGGCGTGCATCCATACTTTTCCGCAAAGCGGCGGTAAAAGGCTGACAAGCCGGAAAAATTGACTTCTCCGGCGATGCCGCTGACGCTTTCGGTGCTTTCAGAAAGAAGCCTTGCGGCGGCGGTCAGTTTCAGGTCGATCAGATACTGCGTGGGCGTCGTGTCAAAGGTCTCTTTCCATTTGCGGAAAAAAGAGGCCCGTGAATAGCCGTGTGCGCGGGCGATATCCTCAATATTGAAACTTTTATTGTAATGCAGCTGAAACCAGATGGAAAGATTTTTGATTTTTTCCCGGTCGTCCCGGATATCATGCCGGGGGTGATCCCTGAGATAAAGCTCCCGGAAAAGTCTGAAGCAGATCCAGTCGATCCTGTCCGCCGTCCCGGGGGAATAAAGCTGCATACGCAGTCTGTTGAATTCCTCCACCAGAGCCGCCGTCCCCGGAGTCATGGCAAAGGAGCGGCAGAGATGTTCCGGAATCATGCCCAGCATCCTGAAATATGCCAGCGTTTCCGAAGAATAGGCAAATGCGATGGTGCTGCGGGCACCGCCGCGGCCTTCCCAGACAAGATCCGGCAGTTTGCAGATCACATTGGGAAAGGGCTGATTGCAGACTGTTCCATCCAGGATGTCTGTGCAGACACTGTCATCAGATCTCAAGCGGATATTGATCTCAAATCTGTCGCCTGGCATCTTCCGGGGGATGCGTTTGAGTACGACATCATTGCAGCTGTAAAGCATCACGACCCGGAACGGAAAATTTTCCTCCCGGGGAATATGTTCGATATCAAAGTTGAACCATTCCATAAAAACCTCGCTTTTTGGATAATTTAGCACCAAAAAACATTATTTCAACTTGTTTTTCAGTTAAAATTGAGACGATTTTACACTGTCTTTCCTCTTGCAGATGCTTTTGTTCTATGGTATATTTAAGACAAAAGGGTATCGTATCCATAAATTGAAGGAAAAGAAGGCAATGGTCACTGGAGGATTTTCGTTTGTCAAGCGCAGCAGTCTGAATCCGATTCTCAGCAAAAAAGATATTCCTTATCCGGCGGAACTTATTTTCAACGCGGGCGTCTGCAAATTTCAGAACAAATATGTTATGTGTTTCCGTAACGATTACGGCAGCACGAAAGAGGATTTTGCAGCCGGCAGGGGACGGCTCCAAACGAATATCGGTCTGGCTGTCAGCGATGACGGACTCCACTGGGAAGCTGCCTCCAAACCTGTGTTTGAATATCATAATGCGGATTGCCGCCGCGCCTATGATCCGCGCCTTTCGGTCATTGACGGACGCTGTTATCTCTGCTTTGCAACGGATGGTGACTGCGGGGTTTGCGGCGGGATCGCCGTAACGGATGATCTGGAACACTTTGAAGTCCTTTATCTGTCAGAGCCGGACAACCGGAACATGGTGCTTTTCCCTGAAAAGATCGGGGGCCGTTTTCTCCGTCTGGATCGTCCCATGCCTGTTTACGGAACGGGGGGAGAGTTTTTCGATCTCTGGCTTTCCCGCTCTCCGGATTGCAGATACTGGGGAGAACACAAACGACTTCTGCGGGGCAAAGACATTCCCTTCTGCAACAGCAAATGCGGTCCTGCTGCGCCGCCTGTCAGGACAAAAGCCGGCTGGCTGACGACCTTCCACGCGGTCGAAAAACTGGAAAGCAACGCATTGAAATCCTGGGATCCGGCCGGATGGAACAAATTATATACCGCAGGACTTATGCTCCTGGATGCCGATGATCCTGAAAAAATCCTTGGCATTGCCAAAACGCCGCTGCTCGTGCCGGAAGAAGCGTATGAAACGGATGGTTTCCGCGGAAGCGCCATTTTTCCCGGCGGCATGATCCTGGAGGATTCCGGCGAGGTCAAGATCTATTACGGTTCGGCAGATACGGTGGAGTGTCTGGCGACGGCCCATGTGGATGATCTGATCGCCGCCTGTCTGGAATGATGTGAGTTTGGATACCTGAAGGAGACGGAGAAAAATGTTTTCTGAAACAATCACTCTGGAGAACCTCTGGCGCCTCAGTTCGCCGGATATGCCCGGCGTCCGGATCCCGATGCGTATTCCGGGGGATCATTACAGCGCGCTTCTGGAATCCGGTCTCATTCCGGACCCCTATTGGGGGACGAACGAAAAACAGGTCCAGAAATATGCTGCTGTGCCGTGGATGCTTGAGCAGGAGTTCACGCTTGAAGAAACATTTTTGAAATATAAAAATATCCTGCTTGAACTGGAACGTCTGGATACGCTTGTTTCCGTTGCCGTCAACGGCCGCAAAGTGCTGGAAACAGACAACATGTTCCGCCGTTACAGAGCAAATATCAAAAAGTATCTCGCCGCCGGAAAAAATCACATCCGATTTGAATTTCATCCGATCCGGCCGGAGGTGGAAAAACGCAACAGAAATCTGCCGCTGCCGGCGCCCATGGTGCTGTGCTGTCCGACGCCCCACCTCAATCTGATCCGTAAAACCCTCTGTCACGGGGGATGGGACTGGGGTATCCAGCTGCTGGTATCGGGGATCTATTCTCCAGTCAGGCTGCACGGGACGGATGATTTTCTCATGGAGCAGCCGGAGACCCGGCAGTTTTTCAAAGGCAACAGTGTCCGTGTGGAAGCGGGTGTCCGCGTGGAGTCATTCTGCACCTGCACCCGGGAGTTCATCTTCCGTTTCAACGGCGAAACGAAAAAATGCTGTGCCCGTCTTGTTCCGGGATGGAATTATGTCAAAACCGATTTTCTGGTGACGGACCCCGAATTGTGGTGGCCCAACGGTCTGGGCAAACCGCACCTTTATCAGCTGGAAGCAGAGGCGGAGGGAAGAGTCGTCTCCTCCCGGATCGGATTGCGTAAAATAGAGATCATCAACCGCAAAGACCGCTGGGGAAAAAGTTTTCTTTTCCGGGTCAACGGCGTTGATGTTTTTGCCAAAGGCGCCAACTGGATACCGCCGGATGCGCTTCCTGCACGGCAGACGCGGGAAAAGTATGAAGATCTTCTGGAATCCGTGCGTCTGGCCAATATGAATATGATCCGCGTGTGGGGCGGGGGACAGTATGAGCAGGAGTTTTTCTATGATTTATGCGATGAAAAAGGACTGCTGGTCTGGCAGGATCTGATGTTCTGCTGCTGTCTTTATCCCACTACGCCTGAATTTCTTTCCAACGTCAGCTGCGAGCTGGAATATCAGATCCCCCGTTTGCGCAAGCACGCTTCTCTGGCGATCTGGTGCGGTGACAATGAGGTCAGCGGAGCCGTCCGCTGGCGCAGCAACAGCAGAACGGATCTGCTTGTCCGGAACCATATCCAGTACGACCGCCTGAACAGGATGCTGGCAGCCAAAGTCAATGAGCTGGATCCTGACAGAGTTTTCTGGCCCAGTTCTCCCGGCGGCGGTCCCGATGAGCAGAACGACGGCTGGCACGATGACACGCAGGGAGACATGCACTACTGGGAGGTCTGGCACGGCGGAAAGGGATTCAATGCTTACAGGACGGTCAAACCCCGTTTCTGCTCTGAATTCGGTTTTGAAAGTTTTCCTTCGCCGGAAACGATCGACTCTTTTTGTCCGCCTGAGCAGAAAAATCTTTTTTCTCCGGTGATGGATCTGCATCAGAAGTGCGGCACGGGCAGCACGCCGATCCTGGCTATGTTCGGCAGTCAGTTCCGCATGCCCTCCGACTTTGCCAGGACCCTGTATCTGTCGCAGGTGCAGCAGGCCATCGCCATCCGGACCGGTGTGGAATTCTGGCGCAGCTCCAAACCCCGCTGTATGGGAACGCTTTTCTGGCAGCTCAATGACAACTGGCCGACGGTTTCCTGGTCGGCGCTGGAATATTCCGGCAAGTGGAAGATGCTGATGTATCAGGCAAGGCACTTCTATGCGCCTGTTCTGCTTGCCGCCATTGAGGAGAGCGATGAACGGACGATCCTGACCGCCGTCAGCGATCTTCTGACGGATGTTTCTCTTGATCTGACGGTCACTTACCGGACTTTTGACGGAACTGTGCTGAAAAAAGAGCAGCGCAGGGGAGTGCTTCCCGCCGGACGCCGTCTGGAGCTGGGGGCTCTCTCTCTGCCGGAGGAAAAGGCGGAAAATCCGGAAGAGGTCTTTTGCGAGATCAGCAGTCTCCCCGATCCGGCAGTCAATGGCGGAGAACCGCTGCAGTGCGTGCATTTCTTTGTGCCTGCCAAAAAGTGCGAACTGGGCGATCCGCGTTTGCAGGTCACGGTCATGGACGGGGGACCTGCGGGACTTACCGTTCAGCTCCGGGGAGAAAAACCGGCTTTCCATATCGTGCTGGATACCCATGGTCTTTCCGGCAGATTTTCAGATAATGATTTTCCGCTCATGCCCGGGGAGACAAAGCGTATCCGTTTCTTCCCCGCCTCCTCCTGCACAGCAGAAGAATTGGACGGCTGTCTGAGCGTCATGGATCTTTACAACTCTTATCATTGAGGTTTGATATGCTGCAAATACAAGTGCCGGAAAAACTTTCCTCCGGGATCGAATTGGTGACACCGTTTGATCCTGCGGATATCGTTTGCGCCTTCCATGATATCGACGGGACCCACTCCCGGATCAGAGAGTGGGTGCCGGTGATGACTCTGGTCACCGGTTGTGTGGCCGCTTACGGCATGTTTCCGGGGACTCCGGAAAAGATCGCCGAAGCGATCCGCTGTCATCAGGGGGAGGATTTCTCTGAAGCGCATCGTTTTGCCATCGAATCAGCGGGGCTTTCGGCCCTGACGCAGATGGAATGGGCTTTGCGGATGGCCAGACGGCTGGATGGAACAAGCAGTAAGATCAATGAAGAGATCATTTCTGCCATCTGGAGCGGCTGCGAGATGTTCGATGAAGCCGGAGAATCCCGTGAGAGTCTGATGTGCCTCAAAGAGCAGGCGTCAGCTCTTTTCAAGGCCTATGAGATCCTGCTTCTGGAAATGGGCCGGGACAAAAATCTTTCAGAAGCCCGGAAAAATCCGGAAAACTGGCGTATTCCCGGCAGCATGGCATTACTTGAAATGCTGAAAAACAACGGCGTTGAAAATTATTTTGTCACGGGGGCCGTGGTTGAGTATGACGGTTCCGGTACGCCCAGGGGGACCATGTATGAAGAAATACAGGCTCTGGGGTATGAAGTGGGCCGGGGAAAACTGATCGAAGGTTTCTGCGGTTCATCCTGGGATGAAAAGCTGCCGAAGATCGAGATCATGAAACAGCTGATCCGTCGGAAGTCCCTTCAGCCCGGACAGATCCTTGTCATCGGTGACGGGCGCAGTGAGATCGCCGCCGGACGGGAGCTGGGCTGCCTGACGGTCAGCCGTCTGGATATTCAGGCGGAACGGGCAAGAGAGATCCACCGCCAGCTTCAAACCCATGTGATCGTTCCGGATTTCTGCAATTTCAGTGAATCATTTTTTCACCATAAATAGATAGGAGATGTTTATGAAAACCCAACTCTCATCCACTTGTATCACCCAACACCAGAATACCCCGCTTTTTTTGAAAGCAAAGGGGAGCGTAACTTGTCAAACAGGTGTTTTGTATAACCGCTGCGGCATGCTGTCTTTGTGGGGCGGCGCGTTAAAAACGGATATCGGTGCGCCGCAGAATACGGCTGGTTTCGCCCAACAACAAAATATCCCGCTTTTCTTTGAAAGTGAAAGGGGGTTTGGGGGAAAGCGAAAACCTTCTTTTCTCGTGAAAAGAAAGTTTTCGCTGTCCCC
>JAFVYP010000197.1 GCA_017508555.1 Lentisphaeria bacterium | reverse complement strand
GGGGAAAGGAAACTTTCTTTTCCCGTGAAAAGAAAGTTTCCTTTCCCCCCCGCACAGCCGGCCTTTACTCTCATAGAACTGCTGGTTGTGATCGCCATTATTGCCATTCTGGCAAGTATGCTGATGCCGGCGCTTCAGAAAGCCCGGGAGGCCGGACAGAAAACAACTTGTGCCAATAATCTCGCACAGTTGGGGAAATATACGGCTTTGTATGCTGCTGACTGGGAAGATTTTTTTCCATATCCTCCTCAAGGAACGGATAAAGGCTGGTATTTGCTCAAGCGAAATGAGAGGGGGAATCCCCTTAAAAATTATGTCCCCATGCGTCAATACACATACATTATCGGCGGAATATTCAGGCGTTCGGCAGACAAACAGATTTACCGTGATGAACTGACCTGTCCCTCTGTTTCCAACAGTCACATGGATTACGAAAATAATACGCCCGGGGATGTTAATTGCCCGCAGACCCTGAACACAGCCTATTATTCGATTGCAGTCAATGTAAAGCTTGTGAAAAATCCCTGCAAAATGAACCGGATCAAACAGCCGGGACAGCTTATTATGTACACTGACAGCGCCGGAGGCGGAAGCACAGATTACCGCTGCCGTTGGCATCCTGATCTGACAAGTTTGAACTTTGTTATTCCTCCGCGTCACGCGGGCGGGGCCAATTTCTGTTATGCTGATCTACATGTGAAGTTTCGCATGGAAGGAGAATTTCCCAGCAGTAAATACGGTTATCAGACCGACAGTCCCATTTGGGATCCCACTCCGGGAAAGCCGGCGAAAGGCTGGATCTATACTCAAAATTAAGGATTTTTACATTTTATGAAAAAATTGATTACTTATTCCGCGCTGCTGCTTCTTTTTCCGCTTTGTGCGGAGTACGGTGCAGGAGAGTTGCAGCAGAAGGGCCGCGTGTGGTATGTGGCTGTTGACGGCAATGACAAAAATGACGGCCGGACGCCGCAGACAGCGTGGAAGAGTATCGAGCATGGATTCAAATTTCTGAAGGCCGGGGATACGCTTCAAATCGGAGAAGGCACGCACAAAACCGGACGTGCCAAAATCAATCAGACGGGAAAAAAACGTTTTATTCCGGATACCGCCAGTCTCTGGACGGACGGCCGCTCCGGGGCGCCCATCTGCATCAGAGGCGCGGATAACGGCAAGACTGTTCTGACCGGTGCGATCACCTATCCCTGCTCAAACGGGGAAGTCGGAAAAAGAACGGCTGAATTTCAACTGACAGATCCTCCGCTGTACGATACCGTCTGGGAGTATCCTTCGGGGATCATGCTGCAGCGGGTCTCTGATATCAGGATCGCACGGGAATATCCGGGAACGTTTTATCTTGCGCCGGGAAACAAGATGTTCGTGCATTTTGCCGCGCTGGATCAGCAGGGCGTCCATGTTTCCCATGACCGTGTGGGACTGGCTGTCAGGGGCAGCTATGTGCTGATCGAAAATCTGACCTTCCGGAATTACCGGGAGGCTGTGTTTGCTCAGCAGAATATGGCCATCAAACGGACTGTCACAAATTTGACTGTGAGAAACTGCACCTTCACCGGCAATTATAAGACCGCTGTTCAGCTGCGCTATATGAAAAATGCTCTTGTCACAGGCTGCCGTTTCAGAAATAACGGCGATTACGGTTCCATCCGTGTCGGCGAAGGATGCAGTGATAACATGATCACCGGCAACTGGGTGGGCGCAAGTCCCCAGACGCGCCGGGATGAGAAGTCTTACGCTCACAACTACGCAGTCCAGAAATACGGCGGCAAAAAGGAGGAGAGAAACCACTATATCGGCAATGTGATCGACGATTATTTTGCTTTCCGCTGGAAACCCTTCGCAGATAAACACAGCCGTTTTGAAGACAATATCGTCACGGGTGTTTTTTATGCAGAAAGCCTTCCTTCAACGGTGTTTATCCGCAATAACTTTTTCGGCGGAGCGATCGACTGGCAGGGAATCGGCAGGAATATCTGGGAAGAGGCCTTTGCCGGAACGCCGATCACATTCCGGAACAACACCCGCCGCCGCAGCAGTTTCAAATCTCAAAACAAGATGCTGAAACAGGCTCAGGCTTTGACAATGACGCCTGAAAAGATCCGTTTACCTGAAGTGACTTTTGAGCGCGTCCAGGTCAAACATGCCGATAACACGGGTGCGGTCATCGAGTTTTTCACGCCGGAAAACGACGGCTGGGGAAGTATCCGTATCCGTGAGAAAAAGCTGCGGAAAATCATCCAGATCAAATCGTCGCGCCAGGGGGTCCATCATCTGCTCTGCGCAGAGGGCCTCAAGGCGGGGACAGAATATGAATATCAGCCGTGTTTTGCCGGAAGGCGCGGAGAATCTGTCAGGGGCAAATGGAACAGCTTCAAGATCACTTCCCAAAGCGCGCAGCCCCGCAGGATCCCGGTCGATCCGCAGAAGATGTCTCTGACAGAAGCGGGGGCCGTTGCCGCTCCCGGAGATACCCTTATCCTTCTGCCGGGAAAACACTATGGACAGTTTATTCCTCTCCGCAGCGGTCTGCCCGGAAAACCCATTACGCTGACTGCGCAGAAGGGGGCCGTGATCGACGGAATGAGATTTTACTCTCCACTGATCGACCTGTCGGGCAGAAAACACTGGGTGATCGACGGTGTTGCGT
>JAFVYP010000196.1 GCA_017508555.1 Lentisphaeria bacterium | reverse complement strand
CCTGCTGTTCCAGCAAGGCTCCCGCCGTGAAGATCGAAGAAGACGACGAAGCCGCCATCTATTTTTCCAGCGGGACGACGGGGTTCCCCAAAGCCATTGTCCATGCCCACCGGGCGCTTTCCCATACCTGCAAAGTGGAACAGAAGCATCACCATCAGACAAAGGAGGACACGTTCCTCTGCATCCCGCCGCTTTATCATACCGGAGCCAAAATGCACTGGTTCGGCAGTTTCCTTGTGGGCGGAAAAGCTGTTCTGCTCAAAGGAACCAGGCCGGAGTGGATCATCAGCGCGGTTTCCAATGAAAAATGCACCGTGGTCTGGCTGCTTGTTCCCTGGGCGCAGGATATCCTTGATGAGATCGAAAGCAAAAAGATCAAGCTGGAGGATTATTCCCTTGACCAGTGGCGTTTGATGCATATCGGCGCCCAGCCTGTGCCGCCCAGCCTCATCAAGCGCTGGAAGAGTGTTTTCCCCCATCACGACTACGATACCAACTACGGTCTGAGTGAATCCATCGGTCCCGGCGCTGTGCATCTGGGCATGGAAAACATCGACCATGTCGGCGCTATCGGTGTCGCCGGATACGGCTGGCAGACCAAAATCGTGGATGCTTCCCGCAATGAAGTCCCCCGGGGAGAGGTGGGAGAGCTGGCCGTCAAAGGAGATGGCGTCATGCTCCGTTATTATAAGGATGAAAAGGCCACGAAAGAGGTCCTTTCCGAAGATAACTGGCTCTATACGGGAGATATGGCCAAAGAGTCCGCCGACGGCTTTATCTATCTTGTTGACCGCAAGAAAGATGTTATCATCACCGGCGGCGAAAACCTGTATCCTGTCCAGATCGAAGATTTTCTGCGCCGCCACCAGGCGATCAAGGATGTGGCTGTGATCGGTCTGCCGGATGTGCGTCTGGGAGAGATCGCGGCGGCGATCATCGAAGTCAAAGAGGATTTCTCTCTGACTGAAGCGGAAGTCAATGATTTCTGTATGGATCTGCCCCGCTATCAGCGTCCCAGACGGATCATTTTTGCAGAGGTGCCCCGGAATCCAACGGGCAAGATCGAGAAACCGAAACTGCGTAAACTTTACGGAGCAGATCAGCTGGTCGCCCAGCAGAATGAGATTCGGTAAAACATCAGGAACAGCCGCCAGATGAACACTTTTCAGTTTCCCTGCAAAACCTGCGGAAATATGATAGAAACTGAGTATCTCTATTGCGGAGAGCGTGCAGAGTGTCCTTTTTGCGGCCAACATCAGATCATCCCCTCTCCGTTCCAGAGGGGATTTTGGGGACGTCTGACGGCGCCCGAAAACAGAAAACGCTTTAATCTGTGGTTCGGAGGGGCCGCTGTCGTTTTGCTGATCCTCGATCTTGTGCTGCTCTATGTCCAGCCAGAGGTTTCCCGGAAAAAGGCTGCGGCAAAAGGGGTAAAAACAACTTTGGTGATCATACCCCGAAAGAGAGAAGCGCAAAAGCGTTCCTCTCTTCCCCGGAGGTTTTCCCCCGGGCGGAGACCGGAAGAAGCGGCAAGAAAGACGTTTTCTCCTGAAAGGGCGGCTTTGCTCCAGCGCCTGGCAGCCAAAAGCAAACAGCTTGGCAGCCAGATAGGTGTCATGCATACCGCCTGGAAAAAGGCTCAATACCGTGCGGAAAAGTTTCCGGACGATGCTGTCCGGAGACATTTTATAGACCGATGGCGTCAGCGGATCTATGACATCCGCAACCGGAATATGCATATCCTCGCGGGAATGGAGAAGGGGGGGGATCCGCAGAAAAACGGACGTTTGAAGCATCTTTTGGAAAACATACACAAAGAGGCTCCGGAACAGAGGGATTTAAAAGAACTCTGTGATCTGCTGGCAGATCCGGCTGTGGATATCAACATGTCCGTTTCTTTCAATGGCAAGTCCCCTGCGGAGCCGCTTCCTGCCTGTCTGTTATCGCCTGTTTTCAAAGAGGCTGCGGCTGTCCTTTTCAGGAGATTGCCCGATCCGGAAGTTCCTGAAAAATATTTTACGCTCTGCAATGAGGATTTTATCCGCTACGGTGTTCTGCCTGAAATGGCCAATGTTCTGCTTGAGAAGATCGTTTGCCATTCCAACGGGAAGGTGAATACGGAACTGGTCGATTATCTGATTTTTGACGGCGCCGTCGTGACAGGGGATATGCTCAAAGCGGCGATCCGGATGAAAAATGAGGAACTGCTGCAGATCCTGCTTTATTCCGGTGTCGATCCCGATATTTTCTGTTCCGACGGAAGAACGGCACTGGGGTATGCGGTCATGTCCCGGAATACCGCGTTTGAAAAATTGCTGATCGCGGCCGGGGCAGATGTCAACAAGAGTGACAGACACGGAAAAAATTACCGGGATTACAGAAAAACGGATCGTCTTTGGCATCAGTGGAAAAAAGCTGATATCGGTTTCATCATACAGGCTTTCGAAAAGGGAGAGATTTTCCACAATACACTTTTGCCGGACGGCGCTTCTCTGCTGGTGGATGCCGTCCGCCGGGATGATCCTGTGCTTGTCAGGTATTTGCTGGAAAAGGGAGTGAAAAGTGATGAAAAAGGGGAGTTCCCGCAGACGCCTCTTCAGGTTGCAGTATCCCGTCTCCGTAAAGGGAGAGTAAATTACAAGCGCATGGAAATCATTGCGCTGCTTGTTTCTGCCGGAGCGGACTGCTCTTTGCGTCCGGCTGAAGCAATGGAAACAAACCAGACGGTCATCAGTGAAATGATAAAAACACTGCCTATGGAATCGGCGGTTGACAGTCAAGTCAACCGTTTCTGTGAAATTTTGCCGTTTACCGGTTCTCTGAGCGATGAAAACTGGTGTCAGGTCCTTGAGGAACTTTTCAAACGGAAAAAAGTTCTCCGCCGCGTCTGTGTTGAGATCGTCAAACGGGTTTCTGAAAAGGCTCTGATCCAATTCGGCGAGCGTACGATCGCCCTGTACGGACCTGTTCCGGAACATGTTCTGCTGAAGGTCGTTTCCGGGATGTCCCAAGTCAATCAGGCGATCTCTTTCGGCGGATTTACGGCTTATCCGCTTCACTGGGCTGTTTATTACAGGCGTCCGGTCAGTGTCATCCGGGCGCTTCTGAAAAAAGGGGCAGACAAATCCCTGCGGGATTCAAACGGACGGCGCCCTGTAGATCTTACAAAAAATTCTAATGTAAAAAGATTGCTCAAATGAACGGATTCTGCCGGGGATTTTCTCTTTTTGCGGATGGGGTCTCTTTGTTTTTTCAGAGAAAAAAACTGTGGAAATATGCTCTTTGGCCCCTGCTTCTGATGACAGGAATCTATCTGGCTGCGCTGTGGATGAGCATTGTTTTTGCTGTCGGGATCGCTCACAGGACCGAAGCATATCTGCTTGAGCAAAACAACTGGCTCAGCGCCATGGCCGGTGCCGCTGCCGGAGGGATCACCGTTATCGCCGTCGGGATCGTGGTGACAGTGATCCTCCTGACGGTCTCCCTTTTTTACGAGTTCCTTGCCGGACTTTTCTGCGACAGGATGATCGCAGCTTTTCTGAAGGAAAACGGCTCTTTTACTGAACCGGAAATATCCCTGAAACGCACCCTTCTTTTCTGTTGGGAAGCGCTTCTTTTCAACATCAATACCCTGGTCGGGCTCATCCTGCTGACATGGGCCGGTCTTTTGCTGCCCGTTGCGGGACAGTTTCTGCTTTTTCTCTTTGCAGCTTACCGCATGGGACTTGCCTGGCTCATGCCTGCGGGATTTGTTTCCGGTATCTCCCGGCACGGACAGAAACAACTTCTTTCCGGCAACCGGATGAAGGTGCTGGGATTCGGAACTGCCGCTTATCTCTGCTGGATGATCCCTCTGGCTCCCCTTGTTTTCCTGCCCGGACTGGTGCTGGGCGGAACGGAACTTTTTCTTGAAATGCGCAGACGCTGAAAAGGGCCGTTATTTTCTGTGGCCCGTGACAAAGAGACGGGTGCCGGCCTCTTGCGGCAGTTCGTAGCTGGCCGTGGTGTGCCAGACAAATCCTTTGACGGCCTTGGGCAGGCGGGGCATCTCCTCTTCAGCCTGACCGGGCGTTTTGTAAAAGATGAATCGTCCATCGGGAGCGGGAAAGGCAAAGGCATCTCTGGCCAGACTGTCTGAGGCGGCGACGGCCCGTGCCGTAACGACATCGAAGCTGGATTGGAATTCTTTTTTACGGTTGAGTTCATTGACTCTGCCGTGGACAGCCGTCAGATTGTTCAATCCCAGATGTTCAGCAGCGCTGCGGACAAAATTGACCTTTTTTCCCGTTGAGTCGATGGCCGTGATCTGCCAATGGGGAAAAGCCAGTGCCAGGATCAGACTGGGGAATCCGGCACCGCATCCCAGATCGGCCAGACGCAGATTTTTTTCCATCAGTTCCGGAAAGAGGCGGATCAGTCCCAAACTGTCAGCGGCATGTTTGATATTGAATTCCTCCTCCTCCGTGATACGGGTCAGATTGGTGATCCTGTTGGCCTCTTCAAGAAAAATCCGCAGGCGGCCGCAATTTTCAGCAAACGTTTCCCCATGGGGAACGTTCAGAGAGGCCGCGTAATCAGCAAGGGAAAAACTCATATCAAAAACACTCCTGAAACAGAAAAAAGAACAGCGCAAAGAAACAGGAAAACGGCAAAAAGATATTTCCATTTTTTCTCTTTTGCCGCCAGACGGATGGCGTCGCGGAAGTGACAGGGGATGCCAGAGATCCACACGCCGCAGCCGCCCAGGATCCATGAAAGCAGGGCGATGACACCGGCACAGGGCAGATCCAGGTTGAAAGCTCTGTGGAGTGCTTCATAAGAAAAAATGATAAGCAGTCCGCCCACAGCCCGGGCGGTCATGTAATCCAGACAGAAAAAGGCGGCAATGGGAACTGCGGCCGCCAGAGGTTTCATCAGCGGCAGAAGAAATCCCGGAGCTACTGCCTGAGCGTGGGGAATGCACCAGAAGAGCGCAAACCATCCTGTCAGCAGTCCGAAAATACGGTTGCGGGGAATGGCTTCCAGCTTTTTGATGTTTTTTTCTTCGGCGAGGAAAAAGAGACCGCTCAAGACCAGCAGGAAAGCGGCGGCGGGGAGCATCCAGAGACGGTAGAGAAGCGTTTCAGTCACAGCCTCACCTCACTTGTTCAGTCCGCTTGCAGAATAACGGTGTTCGCTTGAACAGAATTGACAGCGGATGGAGGGATCCGGATTTTCTTCAAGCAGTTTGGCAAATTCCTCATCCCCCAGCATGATCCTGGCCGTTTCCCAGAGCTTTTGAGCGCTGCACTTGCACTCGAAGCAGGGGGCCGGGACCCGGACAACCTCCAGCGCAGGGGCGGGGATGCCGCTCAGAAGCGCGGCCAGTTTTTCCAGTTTTTCTTCGGGAAGAAGCGTTTCATCGCTCAACAGGAGTCCCGCTTCGTCGGAAAGAAGTTTTTCTCTCATGCTGTTGAACAGCTCCAGATCGCATCCGGGCAGCGCCTGGATCAACGCGCCGCAGGCACAGCTGACGGGGGCGGCCGGATCGGGACGGAAAATCAGAGCGGAACGGATCTCCGACTCCACCTGGTCACTGACGGAAAGGTAATAGGAAAGAGCCGCTTCCGGCATGACAAAGGCGCTTTCGCTCTGGCCGGAATTGAGGACTTTGCCCTCTTGGGAACGGGTGACGGAGACAACACATTTTTCGCCGCAGGCGGTATCAATGCTCTCTGTTTCCGTCATGATATGCGGATTGCAGATGAAACCGCGGATACCTCCCTTGCCGGGGATATCCAGGATCATCCCCCTGACCGGCCCCTGATAATCCAGACGCATGGAGTACCTTTCCTCTTCGTTCAAAAGGACGCTCATCAGCGCACCGGAGATCAGACCGCTGCCCAGCAGACGGGCGGCAACAGGGTCGGCATCGTGTTTGAGGATGGCGGTCCTGACCGCATGACTGAAATTGCCCAGCGCAATACGGACAGCGTATGTTTTGAAAACGCCGCGGATCAAAAAATCTTTATCTGAACACATGACCATTTTTCCCTTACTCCTTTTCTCCGGCGGCGGCTTCATAGATCCTCAGGATCAGCTCAGAAGCGTTTCTGGCATCCCTGCCGGAAACAAGGACCTCTTTGCCGTCCAGACATCTTGCGGCAAAATCCCGCAGGAGTATTTCATGGCCGCCCGTGGCCGTGACGGCATTGGTGGCGGCGCCGGAATGCAGTTCCACATTTGCAGAACGGGTGGGATTGGGGATATCTTCCATCTGCCACTGTGTGATACGGTCTCCTTCAAGGGAGAGAAAGCCCTTTTCCGTGCGGATGGTCATGACAGCATCGGCGCCTGGTTTGGAGGCGGTGGAGGCGATGATGGTTCCGATCATGCCGTTTTTGTGCAGGCAGATGGCCGAACCGTAATCTTCGCCCTCCATGGTGTGCAGAAAAGTTCCCGTGAACGCACGGACCTTTTCCGGCAGACCGAAGAACCAGACGTAAAGGTCGATATTGTGACTGGCCTGCTGGACAAAGGGACCGCCGCCGTCCAGAGAGATATTGCCCCGGTAGGCGGAATTGCTGTAATACTCCTGCGGACGCCAGAAATTTGTCAGAAGTTCACAGGCGACGACTTTGCCCAGCTTTCCCTGAAGAAGCATATCCCGGACGATGATGTTGTCCGGAGCGGTCCTGCGCTGGAAAGCAACGCCCAGCCGGAGATTTTTTTCATCGCAGATACGGATCATTTCATCCATATCCTCCCTGGAAAGCGCCAGGGTTTTTTCCGTGAAAACGTGTTTGCCCAGACGGGCCGCTTCAAAACATCCTGCGGCGTGACAGCCGTTGGGCGTCGCCAGAATGACGGCGTCAAAATCAACATCGGCTTCTGCCATGCTTGAAAAAACCGGCAGGGATTCTGCTCCCGCAGGACGTTTGCCCGAACGGGAGACGATGCCCGCGATCCTGATTTCAGGGACATTGGCCGCTGCCCGCATATATGTCGAAGCGATATTGCCGGAACCTGCCAGCAGAAAATGTACTTTTTTCATCTGTTTTCAACTTTCTCTGTTATATTTTTTTACACGCATTAAAAAATACAGCCTTTTATCCCATTTTTCAAGACCGGAACGGCAAAGGATGCTCAAAACACCGCAGCTTCTCCGGGATGTTTTTCTTCCCGGGAAACCATTGACAACTCCGGGCTCAAGATGTATATTATGATAAACGCCTTCAGGTGTTGGCTGCTTGCTGCCCGGTACAGGGTGGGAAGTGATGGATAAAATGAATGAATCGTTTAATATATTGAACACTTTATGAACAAGTCTCTGATCGGTTGCGCGGCCGGTATTGTTTCCGCGGTCACTTTCGGGATGAATCCCCTTTTCGGGCTTCCGCTTTACAAGGAAAATATCGGCCCCGCCTCAGTTCTTTTTTACCGCTTTTTCTTTGCCTCCATCATGCTGGCGGTCTATATGCTTATCACCCGCAAGTCCTTCCGTTTTGATTTGAAACTTCTGCCTCATGTTTTTGCGGGCGGCATACTGCTGGCGCTCACCTGTCTGGCCTGGTTCTGCAGTTTCAGGATCATGGATTCCGGTATCGGAGCCACCATCATGTTCGTTTATCCCATTATGGTCGCCGCAATCATGATTGCGGGGTTCAAAGAGAAACTGACGCTGAAGATCGTTGTTTCCGCCATTTGCGCTCTGGCTGGCGTGGCTGTCCTCTGCCGTCCGGGAGAGGGGGCCACGGTCAATGCTCCGGGGATCATTTATGCGCTTTTATCCGCGCTTTTTTATGCCGTTTACATCGTCATACTCAAAGTGACCCGTTTGAAAACGATGCTGCCGGAGACGCTGACTTTCTGCACGATGGCTTTGGGCGCTCTTGTTTTTCTGGTCCTGCTGCGTTTCGGCGCTGATCTGCAGATGCTGAGAACATGGTCCGCTTTCGGCAATGCGCTGGGGGTGGCCTTCTTCCCCTCGCTGCTCTCATTTCTGCTGATCGCTGTTGCTGTCAAATATATCGGGGCCACAAGATCTGCCATCCTCGGCGCTCTGGAACCGATGACGGCTGTTGTTATCGGTATTGCGGTTTTTTCTGAAAAATTCACCTGGGCGCTGCTGGCCGGGATCATTCTTATCCTCTCATCCGTTGTGATCGTCATCTGCGGAAAAGAACAGAAAGATCCCTCTGCGCCTCTTTCGGAAAACAACTGAACAGGAGGTTCAAAAATCATGAAAGCTGTCATTTCCGTCATCGGCAAGGATTCCGTGGGCATCATTGCCAAAGTCAGTACCGAGTGCGCCGCCTGCGGCGTCAACATCTGTGATATTTCCCAGACGATCCTCAACGGCTATTTCACGATGATCATGATCGCGGATATATCCGACATCAACATTCCTTTTACCGATTTTGTTGATCGCATGGCCACCCTGGGAACGGCCAATTCCCTGCAGATCCAGGCCATGCACGAAGACATTTTCAACAGCATGCACCACATTTGACAAAGGAAAGAGTGACCGATTATGCTCGCAACTGAAGATATTCTCGAAACAATAGGCATGATCCGCGAGGAGTGCCTCGATATCCGGACCATCACCATGGGCATTTCTCTTTACGACTGCCAGAGTGATGATCCCGGGCGCCTCTGCACCAAGATCTATGACAAGATTATGAATTCCGCGAGAAACCTTGTTTCCACGGGAGAGGAGATCAGCAAATATTACGGTATCCCCATTATCAACAAGCGCGTATCCGTGACCCCCGTGGCCCTGCTTGCCGGAGGTCTCAACCGGGACGGCGTCGTCAGGATCGCCAAAACCATGGATAAAGCTGCCGCAGAGCTGGGGATCAATTTTATCGGCGGATACAGTGCCCTTGTCCAGAAAGGCTTTACCAACGGCAGCCGGACATTGATCGACTCCATTCCCGAGGCGCTGGCCTCCACCGAGCGCGTCTGCTCCTCCGTCAACGCCGCCTCCACCAAGGCCGGTATCAATATGGATGCTGTTGCGGAAATGGGCCGTATCATCAAAGAGACCGCTTATCTCACCCGCGACAACGGCTCTCTCGGCTGTGCCAAACTGGTCGTTTTTGCCAACGTCCCTGAAGATAACCCCTTTATGGCCGGTGCTTTCCACGGTGTCGGAGAACCTGAGACCGTTATCAATGTGGGTGTTTCCGGCCCCGGTGTGGTGGCTTCCGCCATCCGCAGGGCAGGGTACTGCAGTCTGGCTGACCTGGCAGAACTCATCAAAAAAACCGCTTTCAAGATCACCCGCGTCGGACAGCTTGTGGCTCTGGCCGCCAGTGAAAAACTCAACGTTCCCTTCGGTATCGTGGATCTTTCTCTTGCGCCCACGCCTGCCATCGGTGACTCTGTGGCGTACATTCTTGAATCCATGGGATTGGAACAGTGCGGATGTCCCGGCACGACAGCGGCTCTTGCCATGCTCAATGACGCGGTCAAAAAGGGCGGCGTCATGGCCTCAAGTCAGGTGGGCGGTCTTTCCGGAGCCTTTATTCCTGTCTCTGAGGATGCCGGTATGATCGCCGCTGCCAGAAGCGGGATGCTTTCCATCGAAAAGCTGGAAGCCATGACCGCGGTCTGCTCTGTGGGACTGGATATGATCGCCATTCCCGGAGATACCTCCGCTGAAGCGATTTCCGGCATCATCGCTGATGAGCTTTCCATCGGTGTCGTCAACTTTAAGACCACGGCGGCGCGTCTGATCCCCGCTTACGGTTCCAAAGTCGGCGATACCATCAACTTCGGCGGTCTGCTGGGAGAAGCTCCTGTGATGCCCATCAAGACCGGCAGTCCCGAAAAGTTCATCCACCGCGGCGGGCGTATCCCTGCGCCCATCCAGAGTCTCAAAAACTGAGGCTCTGAGTTCTGCCGCAAAAAACAGAAAGGGAATCAACAGATGTTGGTCGTGCAATGCTGGGATGACGGTGTCACAACGGATATGCGTCTGATCGAACTGCTGTATAAGTACAATGCCAAAGCGACTTTCAACCTTTGTCCGGGAAATATGAACGATGAGCGTATTCCGGCGCACTGGGCGGAGCAGGGTTACAACGGCTGGAGTCACAAGGGCTTTTTCGGCGGACAGATCGGCAAAAAGGAGCTTTTCAGCGTCTATAAGGATTTTCAGGTGGCCTCCCACTGCTGGAAACATGAAAATGCCGGTGTTTCTTCCGATGATGAGTTTATCAAAGCGGCTGTCGATGCCCGGAAATATCTTGAAGATGTTTTCGGACGGGAGTGCCGCGGTTTTGCCTGGCCTTGTTCCCGTAATACACCGGAAACCTGTGACCTTCTCCGTGAAAACGGCTTCGCTTATGCCCGTCTGGTGGGCGAGACGGATAATGTGATGGGATACACCGATCCCATGCTGCTGACGCCCTCCTGCCATTTTCAGGACAGGCAGTTTTATGCCCGCTATGAAGCGGCAAAGAAAACAGGCGTCTTTTATTTCTGGGGCCATACCTACGAGATGATGGACAGTCCCGGCATGTGGGCGCAGCTTGAACAGAAACTTGCCTATATTTCCAACGACCCCGATGCTGTCTGGGCCGATGTGATCGATCTGTTCAAATAAGAGTTTCCCGGATAAAAACGGTGTTGTCCGGAGGAACGGAATTTTGAAAAAGCCAATCTTCCTGCATTGATTTCAGATCATTGACCAGAAGAGCTTTTGAACCATTTGCACCTGTCGCTTGACAGGTGTTTTTTTTGTGCTATATTAAATACCATAGAGTACAATATGGGACTTTCCAAAGGGGGCCGTGGATGAATAAAAGTGAAGAAATTTTTGAGTCTCTTGCGGGGAGGATCACCTCCGGAGAATTGACGGGACGCCTTCCGGCGGAACAGAAACTTGCCCGTGAGTACGGTGTTTCACCGGTGACCGCCGCCAAGGCGCTGAATCTGCTGCGTGATAAGGGCCTTGTCCGCCGGGTTCACGGCAGCGGGACCTATGTGAATGCCCCCGGCAGTCTGGCCTGGATCAACTGGCCGCTTTTTACCGTCGGTCTGGTCGTCCGCGGATTTTCCGATGAGGATATCGCCAAGATCCTTGGACAAAACTTCCTCCGGGTCCTGGCGGCTAACCGTCAGGATGACTGAGTCTGAAAAATCTGCCGGTCGGTTTGTGAAAACCCGGTGTCCGGCAAGGGCCTGCGGGCTTTCGGGATGGGATTTTTCCGTCCCGTTTTTTTTTGCTTTTTTTTGCGTGTATGACGGCAGAGGGATTGGAAAATTTGCCTCAAGCGTGCTATATTGGGTAGTTGATGTGTATTTTGAACAAACTCCGGCTTTCCGGAGGATAAATTTAACTTAAAGGAAAACAGAAATGTACAGGTCTCATAATTGTGGCGAATTGCGCAAAAGTGATGTCGGTAAAACAGTCAGACTTGCAGGATGGATCCATAGCGTCCGCGACCATGGCGGCGTTATTTTTATCGACCTGCGCGACCACTACGGTCTGACCCAGGTGGTCATTGACCCTGAGCAGAACTTCTATCAGGCTCTGGATAAATGGCGCGTTGAAAGCGTTGTGCGCTTTGACAGTGAAGTCGTTGCCCGCTGTGCTGAAACGGTCAATCCCAAACTTTCCACCGGAGAGATCGAGCTGCGCGCGACCGATATGGAAATGCTTGGCGAAGCTGAAGTGCTTCCCTTCCAGGTCGCCAAAGATGACAGCGCTCCCGAAGCTATGCGTCTCAAATACCGTTTCCTTGATCTGCGCAAAGAGAAGCTGCACAACAACATCATTCTGCGCAGCAAGGTCATTGCCGAGATCCGCAGATACATGACCGAACAGGGCTTCAACGAGTTCCAGACGCCGATTCTGACTGCCAGCAGTCCTGAAGGCGCCCGTGACTATCTGGTGCCCTCCCGTCTGCATCCGGGCAAGTTTTATGCGCTGCCCCAGGCGCCCCAGCAGTTCAAACAGCTGCTGATGGTTTCCGGCTTCGACCGTTATTTCCAGATCGCTCCCTGTTTCCGCGACGAGGATGCCCGTGCTGACCGCAGCCCCGGCGAGTTCTATCAGCTTGACGTTGAGATGAGCTTCGTGGATCAGGATGATATCTTCAAGGTGATCGAAGGCCTGATTACGGATGTCTTTACCAAATACGGCAAAAAAGATTTTGCCAATCCTCCGTTCCCCCGTATCCCCTACCGGGAAGCCATGAAGCGCTTCGGTTCTGACAAGCCCGATCTGCGCAATCCTCTGGAAATGGTCGATGTTTCCGAGTTCTTCCGCGGCTGCGAGTTCAAGGCTTTTGCCTCCACCGTTGAAAACGGCGGTGTTGTCCGTGCCATCCGCGCGCCCCAGGTTGCCGGAAAGCCCCGCAAATTCTTTGACGATATGATCAAATACGCCCAGGAAAACGGCGCCAAAGGTATGGCGTACATCATCTGGACCAATGAAGGTGAAAAGAGTCCCATCGTCAAATTCCTTTCCCGCGAAGTCATCGACGGTCTCAAGGCTGCCGGAAGCGTTCAGGAAGGGGATGCCCTCTTCTTCCTGGCCGATCAGGAAAAACTGGTGGAAAAAATCGGCGGTGCCGTTATTCCCGAACTGGGCCGTCAGCTGGAACTTATCAATCCCAACGAATTCAAATTCTGCTGGATCGTTGACTTCCCCATGTTCGAGCGCGACGAAGAGACCGGAGAGATCATTTTCTCACACAATCCCTTCTCCATGCCCCAAGGCGGTCTGGAAGCTCTCAATACCAAAGATCCGCTGGATATCCTGGCCTGGCAGTATGATATCGTCTGTAACGGTATCGAACTTTCCTCCGGTGCTATCCGTAACCACATTCCCGAAGTCATGTACCGCGCCTTTGAGATCGCCGGACACGATCGCTCCGTTGTGGATAACAAATTCGGCGGCATGATCAATGCTTTCAAACACGGTGCGCCTCCCCACGGCGGTATCGCTCCCGGCGTTGACCGTATGGTGATGCTGCTGGCGGATGAACCCAATATCCGCGAGGTGATCGCGTTCCCGTTCAACCAGCAGGCCGAAGACCTGATGATGAACGCTCCCAGCGAGGTGACTCTCAAGCAGCTGCGTGAGCTTCACATCGAGATCAAACTGCCCAAAAAGGCGGAGACCCCTGCTCCCGCCGCTCAGGAGTAAAATATATGAAAAACTGCTTTATTGCGATTGCTCTGTTTCTTACGGGAGTTCTTGCCGCAGCCGATGCGGCAGTTCTCCGTTTCGCACCCGATTCGACTGTCGCTGTTGTGGGGATCGAACTGGCAGGATTGATGAAACATCCTGATGTGATCTCCACGCTGAACGAGCCGGAAAACAAAGCCAGACGGCAGGAGATCGAAAAGTCTGTCGGCGTAAAGCTCTCTGATTTTGAGAAGTTTTCCGTTCTGGTCAATGCCCGCGGCGAAGCGATCGTTCTGGCTGAAATGAATGCCGGATTGAATATCGAACAGATTTTTCTCCGCAATAAACTGCAGTTCAAAAAGTTCAAAATCGGCGCATGCGATGTTCTTCAGCTGACCAAGCCTGTCAAAAACGGCAAGATCATTGAGGTCGCCACCCTTGCCCCCGGCGTCATTCTCGCCGGGGAAAAGGGAGATATTGCCAAATATTTTGCTCAGAAAAGAGGCAAAGTCGCCTCCGGACTCCGTCAGGTGGTCACAACTGTTCCAGCCCATGTTCCCTTCTGGCTTGCTTTTGTCAATATTTTCAAAGGTCCAGATGGAAAGATCAATGATCCGCAGAGCCTGTTCCTGACTTTTGACTTTGCCGGCAAGAACAAGCGTGACTACGCGCTGACCCTTGTGCTTGACTGTGCCGGTGAACAGGGCGCACAAATCATGCAGGGCATGGTTCCCATGTATGTCAATATGGGTATTTCCATGGGGATCAATGATCCCGCTCTTGCTGCGGAAGTTGCCGGATGTATCAAAGCGAAGGTCAGCGGCCGCCGCGTGATCGTTTCTGCGCTGATGTCTGAGGCGCTGGGACAGAAGATCGGCAGCTATTTCAAGGCCAATGCTTCCCGTTTTCTGCCCGGAAAACAGCAGGCGGCTCCCGCCGGAAACGGTTCCGTTCAAGTCGTCAAGTAAACCACAGGAGAAAAGGGATCTTTTTTGAGAAAGTTTTCGCAAAGCTCTCCGCAGACGAAAAGATTTTTCTTTCTGTCGGCTGTTGCTGTGTTATCTGCCGCGTATTGCGTGGCGGGAACGCTTAACAGCAAAAACAGCTTTGTTGATGATACTTTGTACACAAAAGAGATCCGTGAAGCAGCCCGGCGGCACGGTGTCGATCCCCTTTTGGTCCGTGCCGTTGTCTATCAGGAAAGCCGCTTCAAAGCCGATGCTGTCGGTTCCGATGGAGAAGTCGGGTTGATGCAGGTGCTTCCCGCAGGAGCTGTGGCGGACTGGGCCCGCTGGCATAAAAGAAAAGCCCCTTCCCATGCGGATTTGATGGATGTGGAAGTGAATCTGGAAATCGGTGTCTGGTATCTGGCCGGGGCTTTGAAACGGTGGCAGGATCATAAGGAGAAGATCCCTCTTGCTCTGATTCAGTATAATGCCGGAGAGAGCAGGGCTGTCCAATGGAAACCGCAAAACCCGAACGCAGAGGTTATTCCGGGAATAACGATTCTTTCCACCCGGCGTTATGTGACCGGTATCATGGAGCGCTATTCCCGGTATCTGAAGGAAAAATGAAAAGATTTTTAACGCTTGTACTTTTTCTGTTTTTCTGTCTGACAGTATTCTGTTCCGACAGAAAAGCTGCTTTGCGTTATGATTTTTCAGATCCCGCTGTGCTGAAGCGTTCCTGGGAGTTTCACGGGGGACTTCTGATGATTCCCCGGACCGTTTTCAAAATTGAAAAAATCACTTCCGCCGTTGACGGTATGGCGTTGGTCGTTGAGGCGAAATCCTCCACAGGGGTCCTGATGACAGATCCCAAGATCGACTTGAAAAAATATCCCATCCTGCGCTGGCGCTGGCGTATTATCCGCCAGGTAAAGCCTGTTCTGCCCGAGCCGGACGATCAGGCGGCTGTCATTTATCTGGGGGATGGAACCATGATCCGTCAGAAGAGCATCGGTTACCGCTGGGAACATCATACGCCTGTCGGTCATAAAAAAGATATCAAGTATTCCGGCGGTATGATGCATGTCAAAGCCTCCTGTATCAGGAACAAAAAGACTGAAACAGGCAGATGGGTCATTGAAGAGGTGGATGTGCTGGCAGATTTTATCCGGGCATATAAACGTTTTCCCGGAAATTATTTTGTTCTGGGTGTGGGCGGCAACAGCCAATATACCGGCTCCAACACCCGGGTCGAGATCGATTATATAGAGTTTCTGCCCCGTAAAAAGGACAGTGAGGCAAAAAAATAAGATCTGTTATTTGTATGGAACCGGCCGGAGGAAAACGGATCTTTCTCCGGCAAAACAGAAAAGAGGTTTGAAATGAGCAATATCGGCGTATCAGAATTATTGGTTTTGTTCTTTATCGTTCTTTTGTTTTTCGGAGCCAAACGTATTCCTGAAGTAGCCAAGGCTCTCGGCAAGGCCTCCCGTGAATTCAAAAAGGCCCGTGACGGTGTCATGGATGAATTTGAACGCGAAGAGAGCGAACTGAAAAAAGATCCCGAAACCAAAGCTGACGATCCCGCAGGAAATGAAAAGAAATAATTCCGGCGAAGGGTCGCTTCTGGAACATCTGGAGGCATTGCGCGGAACGCTCTGGCGCAGTGTGTTTGCTGTTGCGGTGATGCTGGTTCCGGCGTTGTATTTTTCGCAGGATCTTCTGACATGGATCGTCCGTTACACCTGTCCTGCCGGATTGAAGCTGCATTATTTTTCTCCCTTTGAACCGCTTTTTATCCAGCTCAATATCGGTCTTGCCGCAGCCATTGTTGCGGCGGCGCCCTTTATTTTGCATCAGCTGGCTCTTTTTATCGCTCCCGGACTTTATCCCCATGAAAAAAGGACCTTGGGCGCGTTTTGTTTTTTTGCGCTGCTTCTTTCTCTTTGCGGGATCGCTCTTGGATTTTTCTTTGTCATTCCCCAGGTGATGACCTTTTCTCTTTCGTTTGCAACGGAAGAGCTTCAGCCGGTGATCGGTTTGGGCAATTTTCTCCAGCTGGTGATCTGGATGCTGGTGGGGTTTGCGCTTGTGTTTGAACTGCCCATCGCCTTGCTTGTTCCGGTGCGGCTGGGGGTGCTTTCGACGCAGACATTGAAAAAGTGGCGTTTTCTTTTTGTATGCGGTATATTTTTTATTGCGGCCCTGCTGACGCCGCCGGATGTGGTCAGTCAGCTGGCGCTGGGTATTCCCGGCTGGCTTTTGTTTGAAGTGACGCTTCTCTTTGCCCGGGCCGCAGAAAAAAAGGCGGCGGCCTCTCAGGAAGAGGAGGAGGAAACGGATTGGGACATGGAAACGGATGACATGCGCAGTGCGCCTTCTGCGGTTGAAGAAAAAGCTGTTGTCAAAACAACAGAAAGAAGCCGTCTTGCCTCGAAAAACAGAAAGATCCGTAAACTCTGAGCTTGAAAAAAGACGTTGCTGCTGTTATATTGAGAACAGCTGAACTTTGTTAAAAAGGAGAGTTTGACTATGAAAAAATGGATTTTTGCCTCTTTCGCTGTGCTTGCCTGTCTTGCTGTTTCCGCTGCGGAAAAATCTGTGACGTGGCAGGATAATTATGCCGCTGTCCGCAAAGAAGCAGCAGAAAAGAAAATTCCGATTTTGATGGTTTTTTCAGGATCGGACTGGTGTCCGCCCTGCATGAAACTTCATGAGACCGTATTCAGTCAGCCTGAATTTGCCGCCTTTGCCGCCAAAGGGAAAGTCGTTCTGTTTTTTGCAGACCTTCCCCGGCGGAAAAAGATCAGCAGCCAAGTTCTTGCACAGAACCGTCAGCTGATGCAGACTTATGGTATCCGTGGTGTACCCACCGTACTTCTGACGGATGCTTCCGGAAAGGTTTTTGCCCGTACCGGATACCGTCCCGGCGGCGCCAAAAAATATGTGGAACATCTGGAAACGCTGCTGAAAAAAGCGCCGAAATAAACTATTCCTGTCCCTGCTGTTTTCTGAAAGTCAGCGGACTTACGCCGCAATGCTGTTTGAAAAAACGCGAAAAGGCGTAGATGGAGGAAAAGTGCAGCTGTTCTGCGATCCTGAAAAGAGGTTTGTCTGAATACAGCAGTTCCCTTTGAGCCAGTTCGATCAGGTATCTGCTGATCGTTCCTTTGATATCGCTTTTTCCATATTCTTTGTAAAAAGCATATTTGAACTGAGCCCGTGACATATTGAAATGTTCCGCCAGTTCCTCCACGGAAAGTTGGGCGCCGCGGTGACAGACGGCGGCGTAAAAACGGGCATCGAAGCCGGAGGGAACTGGCAGAAATGTCAGTTCCGCCAAACGCTCTATGATGCCTGAAAGATAATGGATTATCAGAAAATGTCCCTCTGAGGAATGAGTTGAAAAGGGGGCTTGCGTGTCGATCCTGCGGCAGATCTCATCCAGCAGAAAGGTGATGACTCTGTCTTGAGTCATCTGTTCCCGTGGCGGGGAGGGGGTGCGGAATTTCAGACTGAGGAAATTCTGATTTTCCGTATTCAAAAATTGATGGGGTGTGTCCGGCGGAATGAACCAGGCACTTCCGGGGGGAAAGACTTTATTGTTTTCTCCGTCAAAGATCCGCATGGGGCTGCCCATACAGTATTCCAGCTGACAATAGGGATGACTGTGCAAGGTTGTTGCAGAGTGGCTGCTGTGTTCAAAATGGAGCAGCTGTATTTCTTTATTCATCTCTTCCTGCCATTGTGATAAACTTTTGGAGGAAAATATATCCTGAGTCTGAGAAATAATCAAGCGACTTTTCTCCAAAATGATAAAAAAATAAGCCAAATGGCTATTCTTTTCCGGAAAAAGTGAAGTATTTTAATAAAAGAGTATAAAAATTCAAATCAAACCGGCAGAGGATCAACAGGATGTTCATGTTAAAAAGGCTTCTCGTTCCGCTTATTGTTTTTACGTCAGTCCTGCTTTACGGAATCACTTATAATGTCCGTGATTTCGGCGCAAAAGGCGATGGAAAAACGGATGATACCCAAGCGTTTCAACGGGCTTTCAAGGCGGCCTTTGTGGCGCGTGATACCAATAATATCTCTTATAGTACGCCGG
>JAFVYP010000195.1 GCA_017508555.1 Lentisphaeria bacterium | reverse complement strand
TAAAAATACTTCGCTTTTCTCGAAAAGGGGTGGGGTGTGGGGAGGGGAAAAACCTCTTTTCCCGCGAAAAGAAAGATAACGGAGCCGACGTTCGGCCCCCTCCCCGCGATACCATCGACCCTTGTCGGGAACAGCGCGAAATTTAATATACTTTCAGTTTTTGGGGATTGCAATCCCGGACGCGGATCATCTGCTGTTTTTGCGGGGTGTTTTCTCCTTTTTAAGGTTATTCGTCAACTCTTCCTTTTTCATGAAGGCAGTGGTGTATTCCGCGTTGATGACATCTTCCTTTTCATTCAGTTCAAAAATGAACAGAGAACAGTTCCAAACAGTTCCTTTGGCCGGTTTGACTTTCCGGGAGGGACGTTTATTGTTGAGCGCTTTGACCAGGTCATTGACACTGGCGCCGTGCCCGACCAGCAGGATATCTCCCTTTTCCTCCTTCAAAATGGCTTCAAGAGCCAGGGAGACTCTCTGGAAGCGCATCTGGCTGGTTTCTCCGCAGAGACGCCAATTGTCGGCAAATCTTTTGCCGGGAAGGGTTTTCCCTGGAAAATAGCCGTTGATCTCCTTGAGCGTCATGCCTCTGGGAGAGGGCTTGGGCGCTTGGGCGATTTCCTGTATCCCCGGTTCCAGAAGCACTTTTTTATGGAGCAGTTCTGCTGTGTAAAGAGCTGTTTCCGTCGTTCTGTAAAAAGGAGAGGCATAGATCACGCCGTTGAATTTGCGTGTGCCGGTCAGATATCTGCCCAGCTGCTGCGCCTGCCTGATGCCCAGTTCCGTCAGACGCGTTTCACTGATGGCTTTGACGGGATATCCCACCTGTCCGTGACGGGTGACGTAGATATGCCGTGCCTCCAGAAAAAAGGCTGAGACAAGCAGCAGGATGATGTACGTTTTCTTCATGATGGATCTTCTTGTTCTGTATGATTACTGATAGCTGCGTTCTTTGGCGGCTTTGGGCGAAAATCTGTGATAGACATCCAGCACCAGCCAAGCACCGGTCTGCTTGTCAGCTTTGGCAAACCAGTATTGGCTGCGGTTGTTGGCCGTTGTCGTATGTCCGTCCAGATGGAGAAAATTGGCAGCGCTGCCGCCTCTGTGACGGAAGTCAACACCGTTGTATTCTTCGCCGTGCAGGGTTTTGTTGTAAAAGTAATTATTGTTGTTGATTTGGGCAGATGTTTCACTGTCGCAGAAATGATAGTAGTAGGAGGGACGGCGGATCGGGGCAAGTTTATAAAAATCCGCGCCCGCTTTGGGCATGCCCGCTCCGGAAACACTCTGCACGATCCCGTAGCTGTAATGACGGGCCGTTCTGCCTCCCTTGATCTGGGATTCCGTCAGGACTGGATAAGTACTTGCATTTCTTGAGGGACAGCCGTTGATCGCGCTGCCCTGTTCCCATTTCAATTCACTTGCGCCTGAAAAACGCGAGAGGTAACTGCCGTACAGATTCCAGGGATTGGGAACGGTTTTTTCTGCCGTCTGCTGTACGCCGTAATTGGGAAGGATATAACCGTCATATTCATTGACGTACGAAGCACACCCCTGTCCGATCTGTTTCAAATTGGCAAGACACGAGGCCGAACGCGCCGTTTCCCGCGCCTGAGAGAGCGCCGGCATCAGCATCGCCGCCAATATCGCAATAATGGCAATTACCACCAGCAGTTCTATGAGAGTAAAGGCTGGCTGTGCGGGGGGGAAAGGAAACTTTCTTTTCACGGGAAAAGAAAGTTTTCTTTCCCCCCCGCGCCCCCCCTTACTTTCAAAGAAAAGCGGAGTATTTTGTTTTCGGGCG
>JAFVYP010000194.1 GCA_017508555.1 Lentisphaeria bacterium | reverse complement strand
TCAAGGGTACCGCCGTTGGTATCGATCAACTCAGCACCATAAGTCAGGACGCGCTGGTTTCCCCTCTTGAAGCACATTCAAGGGCAAAAGCGCCTGAACCGGCAAAAAGGTCCAGTACAGCAGCCTCCTCAAGATCTCCCAGACTGTCCAGCAGGGCTTTCCGTCCCCGTCCCGAAGTCGGCCGGACACCCATTCCGGCGGGGACATTCAATTCAAGATTACGCGCCTTACCAGCGATGATCCGCATAAAAAATCCTTTTTCTACAGTATGTTTTTATTTCTGAGAGCAATTCTGCTGAATACAGCACTCTTCCAAATCATCTTCCATATTCATATCAGCATCGTCCCGGGCGGCCAGACAGGCCCGGGTCAACTCAAATGTATCTTCCGCAGAGACGATCCCCGGAGTCCCGTCCAGAATAGCCCGGACAAAGTCATAAAAGATCCCCCGGTCTTCGCTCAAGGCGATTTTGCGGACACCGCCCTGATTGATAAGAGTACACTCGCCGTGAGCCACTTCGATCACGCCGTCAGTTCCGGCGACCCGCACCTGATCGTCCCCGTGAGTGGGAGCTGTCAGCGGGCGCCAGTAGTCGATGGAAGCTGTACCGATCACACCGTTTTCCATCTGACACATGACAGCGGCGGTCATTTCAAGGTCGCCGTGGTCACGGTTTTCCGCAGAAGAATGAAAAGCCCCGACAGTCTTGAAACGGGAGCCGGAAAACCACAAGATCCAGTCAAGGGCATGACTGCCCACCCAGGGGATCGTTCCGCCGTAGGAGGAGCGTTTTTTGTAAAAATCCCGCCGCTGACCGAGTTTGTAAGACTTCCGGGCGTTGATCATCTGCACCTTGCCCACAGCGCCGGAATCCACTGCCCGCCAGGCCGCATGGAAAGCCGGTTCCGTCCTCAGGCCCACCATGGAAACGACACGGGTCCCGGGGGCGGCCTGCCTGTAAGCGTCTTCGATTTTTTCCAGATCTTCCAGTGTGAGAGCCACAGGCTTTTCGCAAAAGACATGCTTGCTGCGTTTCAGACACTCGACACACATTTCTGCATGAAGTTCAAAGGGACCGTCCACCATGACGAGATCACATTCGGCTTCATCCAGCATTTTTCTGTAATCATCGTAAAGAGCAAATTCTTTATCGTAATATTTTTTCAAAGTCTCAGCCATGGGTTCGACGGCATCGCCGCCGCCTGAAATGGCAGACACTTCGACTTCGGGCAGACGTGCAAGATCCCGCAGGACATATCCCCAATGACCGCGGTGACCGATAAGAGCGATTTTCATAACAAGATCATTCCTTATTTTTCAGATTGACAACATATTCCCAAGCCTGTTCCGGAGTATTGATCTTCCCCTCAAGCCGGAGTTTTTCGACAGATTTCAGGATCTCTCCCATTTTCTTTCCCGGAGCGATCCCCAGAGCCGCCAGAGCCCGTCCGCCGATCAGGGGCGGCACCGGAAGTGTTCTCTCTGCCAGACGTTCCAGCAGAAAATCGAAACAAGCCATTTTTCCGTGACAGCTGATACAATCCAGCCGGTGCAGTTCCAGTTCCAGAGCAAAAAGCGGATCGTTGATGATCGCTTCGACCTTGGAGCGCCGCATCTCCGTCACATAAGCAAAACGCATGTGATTTTTCACTGCATGGACGACAGCATTTATCTCCTCTTCAGGGAAAACCATTTTTCCGAGTATTTCCCGGGCCATTTCAGCGCCTTTGACTTCATGGTTGAAAAAACGGATACGCCCGGAAAGCTCCACACTGCGGGTCAGAGGTTTGCCCACATCATGCAGCAGCACGCTCCAGCCGAGAAGCGGATCCGGATAAGCCATATGGTGAAGCATGAGCATGGTATGCTCAAAGACATCCCCTTCCGGATGGAATTCCGGCGGCTGGGTCACACCGATCATG
>JAFVYP010000193.1 GCA_017508555.1 Lentisphaeria bacterium | reverse complement strand
ATGGCCCCTTCGCTGGAAAGACCGGGATCGAACCGTTTGTCACGGAATTCATCCGCATGGAACAGCGCCCGCGCCCAGCAGTCGAATTTGATGATGCAGTATCCCCACTCCAAAATCTTTTTGAACAGCGCAGGGAAATACTGGTCGATCACCTCAGGATGGGAACAATCCGGCCAGAATCTGCCGCACCAGTCCCCCGCTTCGGCCATGAGCCAATGAGGATTTTTCTGAAGAAGCTCATTGAGCGTTCCGTCATTATTGGCACCGCTCCACAGGGCGGGGATAAATCCCATCTTTTTCAGCTCATCTGAAACATATTTCAATCCCCGGGGATAAGCCTCAGGACGGGGACGCAGCGCATCTGCATCAGGCTGTCCCAGTCCATCCAGAGCCTTATGGCACCACTCCCAATCGACCCAGATGACCATTTTATCAGCATAGTCCCCGAAAAGTTCCTTCATTTTCCGGGCATTTTCAAGAACGACGCTTTCACAGGCATCAAAACGGACAGCGTACCAGGTCATCCAGCCAACAGGCGGCGTCACAAATCCGTGACTTGAAGAGATCCCCTGCCACGCTTTCAGGCTGAAAAGATCCGAACAGACCTTTTCTCTGACAGAAAAACGCATCCGTCCGGAAAGAACAAAGTCAAAAACATACTCATCCCTCTTCCAGTCGAAGGCAAGGCCGATCTTATCCGCCCTGTCAAAACAGAGGCTCCGGTCAGAGGAACGGTCATAAAGCATATCCGCATCAGCCGTTACAAAGGGACCGCTTGCGTTGCGGAGAAACTGGTCTTGGGAACTGCTTTTGACGGCAAAATCCCCCTTGCGTCCCGCGATCCCGGCAAGTTCCGGAAGCGTTTTGCCGCCGTTGACAAATTCGATACCGTCCCGCAGAAGGCTGATGTAAAGCACAGCCCCGTCTTTCCACGATGCCGACAGAAGCCGCCCCTCCGCAGGCGCACGCTCATCTGTGACGATCGAAAGAGACGCACCCTTCTTTACCCGGACATCTCGCAAAAAAGCCGTCAACTTTCCGGTTTCATCAGCATAAAAACAGCTGAACTGCCCCTTGCGGGCATCAAAATCAACGGCATAATTTCTGAACTCAATATACATGAACACACCATTTGCACGTGTCAACAAATCACAGGACACCAATTTTACGCTTTAATTATAGAGTAAAAAAGGCTTTTTGTCAAGAGCCGGACGATATTTTTTTTGGATTTATTACCGCATTTGAGCAAAAACAAAAGACAGCCCGGCACAAACTCCCGACAGCAGCGGCCATTGCGGAAAAGCAGAGAACGCCGTTCTGCTTCAACCCCGGTCCGCGCGTTATAATACCAAAACACCACAACTCTCCCTTTGAAAAAAGAAAAATCGGGTGTATATTAAAAGAAATATTATTTTTCCAAATTCAACCCCAAAATAAAAAGAGGTCAAAACATGCAGGAAATCACGGATTTCGCAGGAAAAGATCTGATCGTCTCCATCGCCACCGATCACGGCGGCTTTGAGCTGAAAAACCAAATTGCCGCTTACCTTTCAGAAAAAGGCTGCAAAGTCGTTGACTGCGGTGCTCACACCCTCGATCCGGAAGATGATTATCCGGATTTCGGAACGGAAGCCGCTCGTATGGTCAGCACCGGGGAAGCCAATATCGGCGTCGTCATCTGCACAAGCGGCGTTGGCATGGGCATTGCCGCCAACCGTTTCCACGGCGTCCGCGCGGTCATGGGCGATGTTGAAAAGCGCGTGATCTCCAGCAGAGAACACAATGCCTCCAATGTCATCATCATCCCCGGCAATCTGCTCTCCTTCGATCAGGCCAAAGCGCTGATCGACACCTGGCTTGCCACCCCCTTCAGCAATGCCGAACGCCATATCCGCCGTCTGAAGAAGCTGGAAACAAAGAGCTATGACGATATCGCCGCCCTGCGCGCCTCCGATCCCGAGATCGCTTCCTGCATCGACAGAGAGGCCGAACGTCAGAATGACGGCATCGAACTGATCGCCAGCGAAAACTTTGCCAGCTGCGCTGTCCGCGCCGCCCAGGGTTCCGTGCTGACCAACAAGTATGCCGAGGGATATCCCGGCAAGCGCTACTACAACGGCTGCGTCCACGTGGACGAAGTGGAATCCATCGCCATCGAGCGCGTCAAGAAGCTCTTCGGCGCTGAAGCCGCCAACGTGCAGCCCCACTCCGGCAGCGGCGCCAATCAGGCGGTCTATACCGCTCTCTGCCAGCCCGGAGATACCGTTCTTGCCATGAGCCTTGACCACGGCGGTCACCTGACCCACGGTCATCCGCTGAACTTTTCCGGCAAGCTCTACAACATGATCCCCTACGGCGTCAACCGTGAAACGGAATGTATCGACTATGACGAGATCGAAAAACTGGCCGTTGAAAACAAGCCCCGCATGATCCTTGCCGGTGCCAGTGCTTATCCCCGCACCATCGACTTCCCCCGTCTGCGCGAGATCGCCGATAAAGTGGGCGCGCTCCTCTTCGTGGATATGGCTCATATCGCCGGTCTCGTGGCTGCCGGAGTCCATCCCAGCCCCGTGCCCTACTGCGACGTGGTCACCACCACGACCCACAAGACTCTGCGCGGTCCCCGCGGCGGTCTGATCCTCTGCAAAGAAGAGTACATCAAGGCCATCAACTCCGCCGTCTTCCCCGGACTTCAGGGCGGACCTCTGGAACACGTGATCGCCGCCAAGGCCGTCTGCTTCAAAGAGGCGCTCTCTCAGGAATTCAAAGATTATCAGAAACAGGTGAAACTCAACGCCGCCAAACTGGCCGCTGAGCTGGCTGCCCGCGGTTTCCGCATCGTTTCCGGCGGAACAGACAACCACCTGATGCTCATTGACCTGCGTCCCAAGGGCGCCACCGGAAAGGCCGTGGCCAATGCACT
>JAFVYP010000018.1 GCA_017508555.1 Lentisphaeria bacterium | reverse complement strand
ACTCTTTACCATAGCATCACTTCAGCTATCAGTCAAGCAGCAGCTCTTCACCTTTGGCTCCGACGAGTTAAAATACCCATTCTCGCCAAAGGGAGCTGCTGCTATTTGATAACCGGGAATAATATACAGGGAACAAAGCCTTGAAAAAACAGCGGAGTGAGGTATATTATCTGCAATAACAGGAAAGACCATTTTATGAAAATCACCCCCCTTTTTTTCTTTTTTCTCTGTTTTTTGGGACTTTTGACTGCCGGATGCACTGTTCCGGAAAGCAGTGAAGCACCTCTGCCGCCCGGTGCGCGCAAATGTATTGCCGCTCCGTTTGCTGAGGGGAGGATCGTTTTTGACGGCGTCCCTGATGAAAAAATCTGGAAAAAGGCTGAATTTTTCAGCGATTTTGAAGACCACAAAACGGGGAAAGCGGCCCGGAGCAAAACCCATGTCCGGATCTTTCACGACAGGGAGTATCTTTATATCGGCCTGAAATGTTTCGACCGGAAAGAGGAGCTGACGCCTGTCAACGGACACCCCAATTCTCTGTGGGGAGGGGATTATGTTGAACTTATTATCGGCAGTCTTGAGCCGGAACCCCACTCCTTTCAGTATCTCTGGGGCCCGGGAAGCACCCGGTACGGTGCCAATGACAACTGGGCGTGCAAATCAAAGATTTTTGATGAGTACTGGACTTCGGAAACGCGTATCCGTCTGGATTCTCTTTTGCTGCACAACGCCTGTACCGGCATCGTGTTGATGCGTTCCCGTTTCAAGGATAAAATACGCTGTTTCTGGAACCGTGTGGGACGGGATTTTCAATACATCCAGAACTACGCGGAGCTTATCATCGGCAGTTATGATCTTGCTGCCCGGCTGAAATTCAGATATTATGGAACAGAAAAACTTTCCCGGCGTGATTATGAAAAACTCCGCTTTGAAAAGAGCGTTCCCCGCCACCGGATCACCCGCGGCCCCTGGCTTTACGGTGTGGACCGGGACGCTGTGAGCATCGCCTGGTGTACTGCCGGCCGGACCGGAGCTTTTCTGGAATACCGCCCCGCCGGAACAAAAGAATTTACCCGCGTTTTGAGCGCGTGGCGCTATGCCGCACAGGAAAAAGACCGTAAGATCCATCAGGTCCGTCTGACGGGGCTGATCCCCGGAAAAACCTATGAATACCGGATCGGCAATATGAATAAGGATCATAAGGATTTTGTCCTTTATCCCGGCGGGGAAAAGTGTTATTCTTTTACGCAGCACGGCAAAAAGGATCTCTCTTTTCTGGTACTGTGCGATATCCATTTTGACGGCGGTGCGTGGAAAGAGCTGCTGGACAGTCCCTTTATCAGAAACAACTGCGATCTGCTGGTCAATCTGGGGGACATGATTTCCAACAGTACGGGGATAGAGTCTGTTTTTAACGGATATCTCAATGCCCAGCTGGGATTTGCTTCCCGGAAACCGCTGTTGAATTTCAGGGGAAATCACGAGTATGTGGGGACTTCTCCCGGAACGTTTTTTGATGTGTTCGGTTATCCGGGATTCAATGGCTATGGTCTGCACCGGCTGGGAGATGTCTGTCTGATCGGGCTGGATGTGAAGAATCCTGACCAGAGAAAATGGCTGGAACAGGCGGTGAAAACACCCGCTTTTCAATCCGCTAAACACCGGATACTCCTTGCCCATTATCCCCTTATCAAAAAATATTCAGGCAAACTTTTTGAGGATATCGACGGTATTTTTACCGGAAAAAATGCTCAACGGATCGATCTGCTGCTTTCCGGTCACATGCACAGGAGTTATTTTACGCCCGCAGGAACAGATACAGCTCTGCCTCTGGAGGGCGGCAGAAACGGCGAAGCCCATAAGGTCCCCTTCGATGCCATTGTCAATGAGGGCCCCCGTCTGGCATTTGATAACACGGCCCTCTGGGTGGAGGCCCGGGGAGATCATCTGACTGTCAGTTTCCTTGACCGCAAAGGGAAGGTATTGAAAACTTTTAAGATCCGTTGAAGTTGCGGCGGGCAATAGGCGTTTTCAGAACAACGCCTTTCGGAACAGGCCCATAAAACCTTTTCCGGAAGGCGGTTTTTGTATGGAAAAGCGCCCCGGCTGCGGGTTATGCTTTGAGCCGTCCTGTCAGAATGTCGATCTCGCGGAGCTGTTCCGCTGAGAGGGGCGTGCAGGGAATTGTCTGCGCCATCAAAGTCTGTTGGGCTGCATTTTCAAGGACTTCCATTTTGTCAAAGGCCGCCAGAAGGGATTTTCCCAGGGCGATCACCCCGTGGTTTTCCAGAAGACCGCAGTCGGCGTTTTGCAGATGTTCTGCGGCCAGACGGGCCAGAGCCTCTGTCCCCATGAGTGCGTAGGGGATCCGGACCGCTTTTTCCGCAATGGCGTAGGCTTCTGCGGTCAGGTGCAGGTTGAGGGGGATGTTGCGTGCCGCCGAAAACAGAGAGGCCGTCACCGGGTGGGCATGGACGATAGCGGATATATCCGGACGGACGGCGTAGATCGCCAGATGCATCCCGGTTTCAATGCTCAGTTTCAAGTCAGGCGTGAGGGATTTGCCCTCCGGTGTGATGACGCCCACCGTATCGGCACTTTGTTCTGCTTTATCCGAGCCGGAGGCCGTGATGACGATGTTGCCGTCTGCGGTACGGCAGGAGATATTGCCGCCGCCTGTCGTTGTCAGTTTCTGGCGGTAAAGCCGCCGCATGAAACGGGCAACCTCTTCCCGTTCTGTCTGATACATTTTTTCCTCACGCGTTTTCAAATTTTTTTCTGTAAGGTTCGAGAGCCGTGAAGGCTTCGGAGAGTTCCGGCAGGTAGGGACGCCACAATTTTTCGTGTTCACAGGTGACCATGCCGGTATAATTTTTTTCTTTCAGAAGGGCAAACAGCTCTTCCAGCGGATATTTGCCCTTTCCCGGCAGGGCGAGTTTTTCGCTGTCGCCGTCTTTGACATGGATATCCAGAATGGTTTCCCCCAGCTGTTCCCAGGTTTGTGCGGGAGACTCTTTGCCGCTGTTCCAGGTGTGGAAGGAATCCCAGATGATGGGCAGTTTTCTGCCGAGAGAAGCAAAGAGCGCTGTGATGCGGCTGCTGGAGGAAAAATAGTCATGGGTCTCAAGGATCAGTTCCGCAGGCAGATCCAGCTGATCGAAAAAGGCCAGGTTTTTCCGGGCGCGCTCACAGGGGTCGAAATCCGGTTTTTCATCATAGCCGCAGCCGCCGAAGGCGCGGATGTAGGGGATACCGCACTCTGCCGCAAGAAGCGCACAGGATTTCAATTCCTCCCGGGCTTCATCGCTGTCGGAGATCAGACGGAATGAACTGCCCAGAATAAAACAGCGTTTTTCAGCGGCAAGCTGTTTGAGAAGTTCTTTTTCTGCAAAATCCGTGCCTCTGACACGGACCTCGACCAAAGGATAGCCGTATTTCTTTCCCAGTTCCGAAGCCTCCTTTAAGGGAAGTTCGGGACAGCCGATCGTTGAAAATCCCCACTGGACCCTTTTCATATTTTTCAAATTCCTGTATTTACTGCCGGTATTATGCGGGGAAATAATATACCACTGTCTCCTGAAAATGCAAGCAGGGCAGGGGGGCTTAATCAGCTTTCCGGGCGGGCCACTGGACCAGAAGAACGGCGGCAAAAATCAGGGCGCATCCCGCCAGATTGATAAGGGAATAACGTTCGCTGCGCAGCAGACATCCCCACAGGACGGCAAAGACGGAGGCCGCACTCAATACGATAGATGCTGTCGCCGGATGCACATATCTGGATGCGGCCACCTGGACCGTGCAGGCAAATCCGATGGCGATGCCTCCGCAGAAGAGGAGCGGATAAAGCGTGGCCGAAACACTGGCGAGTGAGCAGGTTTCTCTTGCGATCAACGCGGCGGCCCCCGAGATCACCGCCACGGTCAGGAATTGGACCGCTGCCAGCTGAAGGGCATCGGCATCGGGCGCAAACTTGGCGATGAAAATAAATTGAAAGGCGAAAAACAGGGCGCAAAGGAGCATGAGGCAGTCTCCGGTGTTGCCGAAGCTGTTCAAGGTGCCGTCGGAGCAGAGACCGTAAGCGCCGGCGGCGGAAAGAAGAGAGGCTGTCCAGATCTTCCAGTCGGATTTTTTGCGGATGAATACGCCGATCACGGGGATCATAATAACATAAAGAGCCGTCAGAAATCCGGCTTTTCCCGCTGAGGTGTAAAGCAGTCCGAACTGCTGCAGGATCTCACCGCCGGCCAGGCAGACACCGCAGGCGATGCCGCCGGACAGCAGATGGGGAGAGGGCTTTTTCCTGAAAAAAAGGATGAACGGCAGAAGCAGGAGTGTTCCGAGAAGATAGCGTCCGAAAACGAAAAACAGGGGAGACATGGTATCCATCGCCTCCGCCTGGGCAGAATAAGACAAGCCCCAGATGGCGGCAACAAGGATCAGCGCGGCAACGGCCCGGATATTGGATCTCTGCATAAAAACACTCCGCTTGATTGGTTGTGGATATGAGGACATCCTTCATACAGTAAAAGGCGCTGAATAGAAGAGGGTGTCCGGAAAAAAGGCAAAAAAATGGAGCGAGTGACCGGAATCGAACCGGCGACAATCACGTTGGCAACGTGATGCTCTACCAACTGAGCTACACTCGCACCTCTTGCTTGTTCCATAAGGTATCACTGTTTTTTGGTTTTGTCAAGGGCTTTTCAGAAAAAAATGTTTTTTTTTCAGGTTTCATTGTCGGGAACAGTGTTTTTTTATGAAGAATGGTTCAAATTGACCGGAAGATCACCGATATTGACCAGCGTGGCCGGGATCTTTTCGTCGATCATGGTGCTGTCAGAAAGTTTTCCTTCGGCAAAATCGATCAGAAAACGGGCCGCCAGCTGTCCCTGCAGTTCCGGATGCTGATCGACGGTCGGGATCTGCTGTGAAGTGATGTTGCCGAAACCGGTCAGGGCCGTTTCTCCCGGTATGGAGAGCCCCATTTGCGCTGCGGCGGTGTGGATCAGATCCGCTCCGTCATCCGAGTCTGTGCAGATGACCTTCGTTGACGGATATTTTTTCAAGATCTTCTTCAGAACGATTTGTGTTTCATTCAAAGAGAGATTGGCATAGAATGTCCGTTCTTTTTCGTCGGTCATGCCCGCTTCGCGCAGGACATCCTGAAAACCTCTCACGCGGGCCGGGACGGGGGCCTCCGGCGTGAAAAAATAACGCTAACTGCTGAAAATAACGATCTCCCTGTGGCCGTGTTCGAGGATTTTTTTCATCAATTCCCGGGCGCCGTTGTAATTGTCGCTGTCCAGATAGTGCAGGTGAGGGCGGATACAGACATGGTTCATCGGATAATCCAGAAAAAACATATTGAGATCCCCCGCTGGCGGCAGGATGCCCAGCTGCATGCTCACAGCTCCGGCAGCATTTTTGCTGTTGAGCATTTGGAGGCAGCGGGAGATCTCTTCGCTGCCAGGATTGAAAATGACGGGAAAATAACCGCGCAAAACACACTCCGCCTGAAATCCCGAGACCGCCCGGGAGGCATAAGGGAGCAGGGGCCCCAGATAAAAAAGATGTCCGCGGGGATGAAAAAAACTTGGAGCGACCAGCGTGCCTGCACCGCTTTTGCCGCGGATCAGGCGTCCGCTTTCGGAGATCATGGCAACGATTTTGTTGATGGTCAGTTTGCTGACCTTGAATTCTTCTGCCAGAACCGTTTCCGGCGGAAATTTGCTCCCCGGCGGATACTCTCCCGCATCAAGGCGTCTTGTCAATTCATCACGGATCATCCGAGTCCGGTCCATAAGGTGTTCTCCTGAGTTGTTTTTCTCCGGTATATATAATACACCTCTGATTTGATTAAGTCAAGTTTTCGCGGATAAAAAACAAAAATAAGATTGAAAAACGGTTGAAAGAGCGGTATAGTAGTTCCATGAAGAGATAAAAAGTAAAATTTGACTTATCCAAAATCGCTTAGGAAGTCAGGAGCGCGGCAGAAAGAAAAACCGCCGGAAAAAAACAGCAATCGACAACAGGGAAGAATATGTTTTTTGAATATCATTTTCACGGCTGCGCCGGGCATAAGACGATCGAACTGGAACGGAATGCTTATGAAGAGATGTCCCTCTTTCTGAAGGAGCAGGGGCAGACGGATGCTTTTCTTGCGGGATTTTCTGCGGCTCCTGTGGATCATCTGATCCGCTGTCTTGAGTTCTGCGGCAGTCTGATTTCAGACACTCCCCTGCCGGGGGCACGTCTGGCAGGCGTTTATCTTGAGGGCCCCTTTGTCCGTGTGGCAGGCGGCATGACGGACTCCCTGCTGGCCCGTCCCTGTCTGAAAGCCGCCCGGCGCCTTGCAGAGGCCGGACGCGGCATCCTCAAAAATGTCACCATCGCTCCGGAACTGCCGGGGGCAATGGCTGTGATCGAATATTTTGCCTCAGAGGGGATCCGTGTTTCCGCCGGACATTTCTGCTGTTCTCCGGAAACGCTCCGGGAGGCCGTTTCCTGCGGGCTTTCAGGCATCACCCATTTTTGCAACAACGGCGAGGGTCCCCTTTGCAATACCGACGGCTTGTATCACACCGACGGGCCGCTCCTTGAGATCCTGGCCGATGACAGACTGACTGTGGAAATGATCTGCGACGGCGTCCACGTGCCGCCGGAACTGGTCAAAGCTGTCCGCAGAGTCAAAGGCCGGGAGCGCTTTATCGCCGTTACCGACGGCTGCGCCGCCACAGGACTGCCGGGGAAGAGATTGGCTTTCCCTGATCCGATCGGGAATGTTTCCGAGTTCGATGTCCGTAACGGGGCGCTGTATATCGCCGACACGGATAAACTGACCGGCAGTCTTTCCTCCATGAATAAAATTTATGACAATCTTATAAAATTCTGCGGCCTGACGGAGGAGGATGCCCTTTATGCCTGCTCCGGATTGCCGCGCAAATGGACAGGAGTCATCTGATGTACGAAGAAATCTTTATCCGTCAACAGAAAATCACGGATTATACCAATCGGGCAAGGTATTACAAATTGCCTCAACTGCCTGAACATGAAGCGGAGTTGATCCGCGGAGACAAAGCGGTCGTCCTCTGCGGCAATCTGCTGAGAGCCTATATTTTTGAACGGGGATTGTGGCGCAAAAAAGCGGAGTCCGATCTGGGGGAGGTGAAAAACGTTTCCTGTGACGGGGAGAGCATTTTCATCGAAACGGCCTGGGGAAGTGAACGTATTTCCACCGGAGAAGACAAAGAGGAAAATGAACTTTATTTTATCCGCGATGTCCATTACAACTGCGCCGGAAACGCCCTGTACCGCTCAGCCTATTTCAATGAGGGTCCCATTGCCGACTTCACCTATGTTTCCCTCAAATGGATCTCCCGCAAAATGAATCAGGGGGCTTATCCCTTTGACAAATCCTGGAGCGATTATCTTTCCACGGCCGCCAACAACAGGCTCTTTTTCACCTGTTCCGGCCATCTCTACTTCGGCGAGGCCTATCTGGAAACAGAGCTTGACCGCATCTCCGAGACCGAACGGGATGATACGGAACTGGCCCATACTTTCCGTCTGCGGAAACCTGTTGACGGACCTCTGGATCTGCGGTACTTCTGGTTCTTCGGCAAGGGCGGCGAGGAACATGTCGGACATCTTTCCAATGTCATGTGGCGCATGGATAAATCTCCTGTTCATATTCCCCAGACCGATATGGCTGATTTTGTGGAAAAATTCGTTTCCATCTGGAAACGCTCCGAACTCAAAGGCGTGGAAGAGGGCGATCATTACGCCGCCCATTATTTTTCAGAATTTTTCGGTCAGTTCAAAGACGGTTACCGTCCCCCGGATCAGTTCGGCTGCTCCTGGCTGGAATACGATCTGCTCAAAGCCAATGAGTTTTACCGCAGATGGAAAGAGACGGGCGATGAAGAATTCCGGCGCAAGACGGTCAAACTGCTGAATTTCTATCTCTACAATCACTATGTGGGGGATTCCAAACTCACTTATCCCTTCCACACGGGCGATTTCATGCGCGACATTATGCCCTTCTGCGAAAAGACCGGCTGGGGCGCCCCCTTCGAGGCCGGGGCTCTGGACAGTCTGGCGCTGCCTGAAATGATCTACGATGCTATGATGCTTTATCTGGAAGACAAAACCCTTTTCCAGACGGATTATCCCTTTGACATCATCGACGATGTGCTGAAGCTCCAGCAGAAAGACGGTCATTTCCGCCGGCTCTACAATGCGGATCTGACGCCGAAAGAAAAGGCCGGCTGGGTGAGCCAGTATTCCGAGACCCAGACCTGGATCCCGGCGCTTATCAAACTTTACAAGGCCACGAAGGATGAACGTCTGCGGACGGCTTATCTCAAAACCGCCGAGCGCTGCATGCTGGATATCGAAGAGCTGGGGCTGTTTTCCATGGGCGGCTGCGAAACGGATTATCCCGACTTCTGGGATGTGGATGGTTACCGTACCATGCTCTGGGCATTTCTGGATCTTTACGATCAGGAAAAAGATCCTGTCTATCTTGAAACGGCAGAAAAGATCCAGCTTTTCGGCAGCGCGATGCAGATGGGCTACAATATCCCCAACGTGCCGGGGAGTTTTTATGACAAGATCAACTGGAGATCCCGCGGCATGATCTCCACCAGTTACTACACCTGGCCGGATTATTCCCGTACCCAGTGTACCGCCACAGGCAACCAGTCCGTGGCCTGGATCGGTTATCTGCTGCTGCGCCTCTACCGGGCCACGGGCAAAGCGATCTATATGGAGCGCGGGATCGCCACGTTCCGTCAGGTCATGCTCCACAGGGACGAGAAAAGTCTGGAAGGCAATCCGCACAAAGAGCAGATCCTTTACAGCATCTATGAAAATAATCCCCAGATGGATGATGAGTCCGGTCTGTATAAGCACAGTTATCCGGAAAACAGCTATTCTCTTTTCATAGATCTTTATCTGTACCTGGGCAATATTCTCCGTGAGTTCGGCGGTATCTGCATCGATACCCGGAAAAAACAGGCCTTCGGTCTGGATTGCGTGAAAATCACCGGCACGGATTGGGAAAAGGGCGAGATCACGGTCGTGAATGAACTTGACCGTCCTCACAATACCTCCTGTTTCATCAACGGCCAGAAGAGCTGCGACGTGGCTTTTGCCGCCGGAGAGAGCCGGACAATCCGGGTGTAAAAACGCTGCGTTCGGCAAGAGAAAGATGGTATCGGGGAAAACCGGCATTTCCGGCCTCTTTCCCCGATATCCGGATCCTCTTCAAGGATCGCGGCGCGTTTTATGTACTTTTACATGGAGCTTACACTATTTGAACCGTTGTGCCGATTTGAGGCAGGAGTTATTCGGTAAATTATTTTATGCTCTGGGCAGACGAAAGAGCAAGCAGAAAACAAGGCTTGCTAAAAATCTCTTGCTTACCTCAAACGCATACTGTTTTTGGTTTTATTAAGGCTCCTTTTTCCCCTCCTCAAACGCCACCCCTTTTTGCCAAACCTTTTCGTGGCATTTATCTTTTTGCGAGCAAAAAGATAAATGCTGCACGCCCAACCGCCCACAAACGCGTTACAAGGGGCGTTGTACGCTCGAAACACGCAAGACGGAGACATGGCAGGTCAACTGATAAAATGCGTCAGCTTCACCTCCGCACAAGGCTACGGCGGGACAAGGGGGGCTAATTCAACGGCCTGCCCTCCATAGCTCGCAGAGCGACGGAGGGTTCCTCTGAAAAGGGTTTTACTGTGAGGGCGCGCGGAAGGAGTCTGCATACTCATTTAAGTTGGTTGCAGAAGATAACCGCAAAAAGGGATAACGCAACACGATACCCCTTATGAGTGAAAACGCTATTACGCAAGAGCCTTTTTCGAAAGCATCTGCTGACGCTTACTGTTGGGATTGATCGGGCGTCCACCTTTATGGGTACGCTTTGCCAAGTTTGCCCGACTGGCATTTGCCTGTGCTTCACTGCGGCGGCGGATT
>JAFVYP010000192.1 GCA_017508555.1 Lentisphaeria bacterium | reverse complement strand
TGCTTAAAGACGGCGCCCTCTCTGATGATGCCAAACGCGCTATCGCCGGTCTTATGATGCTGGCGCCCTCCATCACCGCCTTCGGCAACACCAATCCCACCAGTTATTTCCGTCTGGTCCCCCATCAGGAGGCCCCCACCAATGTCTGCTGGGGCGACCGCAACCGTTCCGTTCTCGTCCGCGTCCCCCTGGGATGGACAAGCAAGAAGGATCTTTGCAGCCAGGCCAACCCCGGAGAACCCTCCGCCTCTTATGACACCACCCAGAAGCAGACCGTTGAAATGCGTTCCCCCGACGGTTCCGCCAACGTCTATCTGCTGATCGCCGGTCTGGCCGTCGCCTGCCGCTACGGTTTTGAAAGCGCCGATGCGCTGGATGTGGCTGCCAAAACTTATGTCAATGTCAATATCCACAAGGACGAAAACAAGGCGATCCTGGATACCCTGAGCGTCCTGCCCGACAGCTGCGCCGCATCTGCCGAATGTCTCGAACAGCAGCGCGCCGTTTACGAGGCAGAAGGCGTTTTCGCCCCCGCCATGATCGACGGCATCATCGCCGGTCTCAAGGCATTCAATGACAGAACACTCCGCAAGGATATCGGCAACGATCAGGCCAAGATCCTCGCTCTCGTGGAAGAATATTTCCACTGCGGCTGAAGAATACAGTATCTTTCAAATCCCCTGTCCGGCATCCCGGCAGGGGATTTTTTTGTGTGACGGCTTTGCCGATACGGACGCGCCGGCGCAGTTATCAAGAGCTTGTCCCCCGTTTTCCGGGAAAAAAAAAGACTGCCGTACAAACAGCAGTCTCCAAAAACAAATCAGTTTATTTTATTTGATACCGATCATCATAAAGTGAGCACCGTTGAGGCGGAACTCCTTGAGTTCCTTTTCCGTCAGATCTTTTCCATTCCAGAGGTCGCGGAAAGTTTTGACGGGAGCCATGCCCAGCTTTTTCCAGTCAATGATGATATTGGGCTTGACGGCCTTCCGGCTGAAGTTGGAAACGATCAGCACACGCTGATAGGGGCCTTTGCCCTTTTCCCACTTGTACCAGCCGCAAAAAACGTTGGGGACGGGAGATTTGACGGCATCGCTGACCCAGTAACCGTAATAATCAGTCACCTCTTCGATTTTGATTTCCCGGCGGATACGCCAGAATTTGTTGAGGGTGGGTCTGTGCGCATAATGTCCCCAGACGTTGATATCATAGAGGGCCATGGGGGTCAGGGCGCGGATGGCGTACTCAGGATTGCCCAGGATCTCTTTTCCGTACTTTTTGAGCGCGGGCATCAGATCGCAGGCTCGTCCCAGCTGCAGGATGATCCCATAGGGAACACCGGCTTTGCGCCAGTTGAGTTCACTTAAATAGATGTCGTGAGGGATCTCTTCGGTATAGGCATAAAAGAGGTTTCTGCAGGCGGCCGAAAAGGTGTTTTCTCCGGGAGCAAAACTGTCAAGGAAGGAGTGGACAAAAGGAATGTAGGCCACATGACAGTGCAGAACGATATCGCCGTTGCGCCGGTGGATCGTTTTGTAGATCCGCATGAAGAAGTCACGGAGTCCGAGGGCGTCATTGGAAAAATACTTCTGTCCGAAAATATCCACACCGGCGCAGCCGTGAGCAGCATTTTCGCAGTTGCGCACCGTGGCCAGATCGAAGTACAATCCGCCGCATTTGGGATGACGCTTCATGGTTTCGTCGATCCACCAACTCCAGAGATCGGCCGGCGCCTTCGTGGCATTGGTGCAGTATCCCCAGGTGTACCAGGTCTTGCCGAAAGCCACGCCGCTGTGGGTGATCCCGGGCTGATTGCGGTCATTTTTATCCCACAGGTCCATATCCGGCTCCCAGGTATTGAGATGTCCGGGCATGGTGTAGATCAGAACTTTGATGTTTTTGCCGGGATAAAGTTTGTCAAACTCTTCCGGATATTTGGGACGCACCATCACAGGACTTGTGGGGGTCCTTCCCGGAGGCAGACCGAAGTCGTGCGTCACCTCTGAAGCGTTGCCGTAACTGCAGAAATTGAAACGGCGGTGATCCTTTTTGGGCACACGCGGCGGCGTGGGCTGGATGACAAAGGTATAAGCGGCGGCACGGGGCAGCGTCACTTTTTTGTCGATGATACGGGCCAGAAGAGTGACCTCCTTCTCATCGCGGCAGATATCCAATCCGGGGCGTCCCGGCGTATTGATCCAGTTGGCATTGCTCTTGCTCCAGAAGCAGAAGCCCTTCTCGTATCCGGTCAGCCACACGAAGCCTGCGGCACGCTTTTCGTTGGTATTGTAGCCTCTCACATCGGCGGTGATCCGGTTGTTTTTCCACTCAAGCATGTAGGGATCAAGGACATAACGTCCGAAAGCCTTTTTGACGGCAGCCTTGAAGAAAAATGTCTCCGCTTTGGGAACATCCAGAGAGAGATCCATTTTATACATACCGTCAAACCAGAGCTCGCCTTTGAAGAGCAGTTTGCCCCCGGCAACTTTTCCCTCTGCGGCAAAGGTGATGTGATCGGGTCCTTTTTCCACAGTGCGGAAATTGTTCCAGACAACGGGTTTTCCGCCGAAGGTAAACTCGGGACGTTTGGTAAACAGCTCTTCTCCCTTGACAGTGATGCTGACCGGAAGAGGAGATTTTCCGTCAAAGGTGAACACACGCTCAAGGACCTGATACTGGTTGTTGCCAAGCGCCTTCACAGGATGCCAGGGGGCGGGAACAGAGTTATCCACGCCGAGACGCTTCTGATAAGGCGTCATATCCGGGATACGGTAGTCGATATCGCGGGTGATGCCGCCTGCAGAAACACGGATGGTATGATCTCCTTTGGCAAGTTTCCCGGGCAGAGCCAGCTGAACGACAGACTTGATCTCTCTGGTGGAAAAAGCCTTGCTGCTCACGACTTTACCGCTGGGATCGACCAGTTCGGCAACCCCTTTCACGCCTTTGGGCAGAACACTGCCGAGAAATTGCCCGCCGGCATTGCTGAAATTGAGACTGACGTCGATCTGCTTCTTTTTGGTGACGGTATTGAATTCCAGCTCAAGAGGATAATCCACATAGCAATCCGCATAATAACGGTAGAGCAGCTTTTTCCCCTTGGAAGCATTGATGTTAAGGCGGAGCTTACCCGCAGGCAGCTGGGTTTTCCACTGTTTCACACTGCCGGGATAAGCGATGGGCGCCTGCCCCACAGGGAGATAACTGGCAGATACTTTCACCTTTTTTCCGGCGGAAACATTCAGTTCCAGCTTGCCGGAATCCAGTCCCGCGCCGAGGACAGGGGCAACATGATCCGCCGTCTGGAGAAATTGCAGCGTCCCCGTTGCCGTAAAGCTGTTGTCAAAAACGATATCGCTCCAGCGGTAGTAATTGGTCTTATTGCCCAAATGCTGGGCCAGAGTGAAATCAGCCTTCCAGAGGCCGTCGAGTTTTCCGAGAGCGGCCAGCGGGATCTGCGCGCTGACTTCCCAGGAGTTTTTGCCGTGTTTCACCTGGCATTTCACACCTGCGGGATTCCATTTCACATTGCGGTTCTTCGTGTGGAGCACAGCGCCGTTGCCGTTGAAAATAAACTGGATACGATCATTTCCGGGAGAAACGAGATGCAGTTCAAAACTGTCATCTTCCCAGAGATGAGCGTCATCTTTTTTATATTTTTTGACCAGACAGGGAAAATCAGCAAAATAATCCAGATAGAGCATTTTTCCGTCATGGCGGATTTTGACAAATCCATTGATCTTGCGCGTGGGCTGACTCATAGGCTTGCGCAGAAAAGCGATACTGGGCGTATTGCCTTTGGGAACAGAGATCAGATGAGGGATCTGGGTCTGGGGAGCCGCCTGGGGCATGACCCGTTCGTACTCTTTGCGCATCTCATTGGCATTGAGGCAGTAGTTATAAATCTTGACCTCATCGACAGCGGTACGCATACCGGCGGGCAGTTTGCGGCTCCAGACATTGCCCAGCTGGATCTTGCCGCCCTTCTGAAGCGGAGGCAGCTGTGCGGGAAATTTCTTTCTGGAAAGAGGATAATCCGGAGGCGCAGGCTTATTGTTCCAGAAACGGGGAACTCCGCCCCGGGGAGGTTCGGGAATAAGCACGCCGTCCACGAAAAGCTGCATCATATCCTGATCCCAGCTGACGGCGACATGATGCCATTTGCCTTTGCCCCACTCCCGGGGATTTATCATCATCTGCACCTGACGGGAAGTGACCTTTTTGTCACCGGGGCGCCGCCACTGATACTGTCCGATGATATAGGGTCCCCAGCTGTGCTTGAAAATGCGGATATGGCGGCCTCTTTCTGAAAAATTGAAAAAGGTCAGGATCTCCCGCCCGCTGAAATCCCAGTTGATGGGAGAGATCCACATGGAAACAGTTCCCTTGCGGGGATCTATGTTTTTTTCCGCACTGTAAGAAACATTTTCGGCCGTGCCCAGCGCCAGACTGTTGCCCTTGTTCCCGGGACCGGGAAACATGCGCAGCTGAAGATCTTTTTCAGGCAGACCGGAACCCTTTTTGTTTCCGGCTGAAAAATCAGCGTCCACCACATAAGAGTTGAAACTCGTGTGGAAGAGCAGTCCCGGTTCCGCCGCGCCCAGACAGACGCACAAAAGCCAGAACCCCAATAGCGTTTTGGACTTCATAAGAAATCATCCTTTCATTTTACAGGTAAAAACTCCAATTAATATACCTCCTTGGGGAGTTTTTGTCAAATCAGCAGAAAAAACGTGTTTTTTTCACTTGAAAAAAAGGCGGAAAAGTGGTATTTTAACTATAATATTGATATATCACCATGAGGTAAAAAAAATGGATTTTTCACGTTATTTCAGAGATTATCCCACGCCGGACGGCCATTTCGGTCCCTACGGCGGCGCTCATCTTTCGCCGGAACTGAAAGAGGCTTTTGAGGAGATCAACAAGGCTTATCAGTCCATCTGTCAGTCAGCTTATTTCATCAACGAGCTGCGCCGTATCCGCCGGGAGTTCCAGGGACGTCCCACGCCGGTCTATCACTGCGACCGCCTTTCCCGTAAACTGGGCAACTGCCAGATCTACCTCAAGCGTGAAGATCTGAACCACACCGGCGCCCACAAACTCAATCACTGTATGGGAGAGGGACTGCTGGCCAAATACATGGGCAAAAAGCGCATCATCGCCGAGACCGGTGCCGGACAGCACGGCGTGGCGCTGGCGACTGCCGCCGCCTATTTCGGTCTGGAGTGTGAGATCCACATGGGCGAAGTGGATATCGCCAAACAGGCCCCCAACGTGACCCGCATGATGATCCTCGGTGCCAAGGTCATCCCCGTCAGTCACGGACAAAAGGCCCTCAAGGAGGCAGTGGACTCCGCATTTGAGTCCTATGCCCAAAACTACAAAGACTCCATCTACTGCATCGGTACGGCGGCGGGTCCTCACCCCTTCCCGCTGATGGTGCGTGATTTCCAGTTCTGCATCGGTGAAGAATCCCGTCAGCAGTTCCTGGATATGACCGGACATCTGCCGGATGCCGTTTGCGCCTGTGTGGGCGGCGGCTCCAATTCCGCCGGTTCCTTCTGTGCTTATTTGAACGACCCCGTCGATCTCTACGGCGTGGAACCTCTGGGGAAAGGCTCCGGTTTCGGAGACCATGCCGCTACCCTGGCCTACGGCAAACCCGGAACGCTCCACGGCTTTGACTCCTATGTGCTGACTGACGACAAGGGCGAGGCCGCCCCCGTCCACTCCATCGCAAGCGGACTGGACTATCAGGCCGTCGGCCCCGAACATGCCTTCTGGCATGATCTCAAACGTGTGGAATATGTGACCGCCTCCGACGAAGAGGCTGTCAAAGCCTTCTTCATGCTCTCCCGTTACGAAGGGATCATTCCCGCACTGGAAAGCTCACACGCGATCGCCTATGCCATCCGCTGGGCACAGGAACACCCCTACGGTTCCATTTTGGCCACCTGCTCCGGACGCGGCGACAAGGATGTGGATTACATCGTCGAACACTACGGTTTCGGCGAAAACATGGAACTGTAATCCCTCTCTTATCTCAAATATCACAAGCGGTTTGCATAAAAGAGCAAACCGCTTTTTTTATACGCTCTGACAAGGGTAGATGGCATCGGGGGAAGAGGAAAACTTCTTTTC
>JAFVYP010000191.1 GCA_017508555.1 Lentisphaeria bacterium | reverse complement strand
GGTATCGTTCTTGGTACCGACCACCAGTTTGGAGTCCAGCGCACTCTTTCTGGCGGACTCCTTTTCCTGCTTGGTCACATACTGGGAGGAGACAGCGGCGGCCCGGCGGCTGCGGACAGAGGCAGCGGTTTCCGCCGTGACCTTGGGCAAAAACTTGACAGGCGGCGCCTGGACCCGTTTGATGACCAGTTTTCGTTTGACCGTCGGTGTGGGGTCTGCGGCAATATCATCGTCATCGGCATCATCGGAGTCATCATCAGCCTCGATAGCGGCCAGGTCATCCAGAGTGGGTTCAATATCATGGAGAGAACGCCGTCTGTATTTGCTTTCCTGTTCGATATCAAACACATCCGTCTCTTTGATCTCCTCAGCTGCCGGCTCTTCAGGAGGCGGTACGGCAGCCTTGGCTCTGGCGGAAGTTTTTTTCTTCGGCGCAACGGTCTCTTTTTCTTCAGGAGCAGCAGGTGTTTCCTCTGCTTTTTTCCTGGCAGCAGTACCGGATTTTTTCCGGACTGCCGGCTTTTTCATCTCTTCATTAGCTTCCCCTGCTTCGGCATTTGCTTTCATAAAACAACCTCTCTTCTGTCGCTGTTCCTCCAGCGGTCCACCCGCACCCCGCAAGCATTCCGCCGTTGCAGCCGCAATAAGCTGCTGATATTGACAGCCATGTCACTGACTCATTTTCCAGATCTCCGACATGGCATTTCCCCATAAACCTTCTGTCTGCCGTTTCTTTCCGGTAAATTATCCGGAAAAAAACATTTTTTTTCAAATTTCCGCTTCCAAAAACGGAAACTTGGTCTATAATATATCAGATACCTTAAAAATGGTATAAGTTATGGCAGAACAGTGCCGGTAAACATCCAGTTAGGGACATTATAAGCTGTTCAAAGGGAATATCAAGTCCAAATGTCATCAAATTGGCAAAAAAAAGTAAAAATTTTTCTTTCGGAAAAGGATTTTTCCGATCACAGCGGAACAGACCAGCAGGTGCTGGCCCTTCCGGTTCTCCGCGCCTGCCTGCACCACAGGAAAACGGTGGCCGCCGTCATGCCGGATACGGCCGGGGCAGAACATCTGGAAAAAGAGGTCAGGGAGCTGGCAGCCGTGTTTTTTCCTGAATTGACGTTGCGGACAGTTCCCGAATGCGGCCGCGGCAAACTGCTCTTTCCCGGCGGCGAGACCCGCAGAGCCAGAGCGCTGGATGATCTGCTCAATCAGAAATACGATCTTGTGATCGGCAGTATCAACTCCCTGCTGGGACCGGCTCAGGCCCCCGCAGAGGTGCAGGAGGCCGCGCTGATCCTCAAACCCGGTATGGAGCTCTCTCCGTCCCTGCTCCTTGAAAAACTTGTCGCCCTGGATTACGATGACGAATACGAAGCCTCCGTTTCAGGAGAATTTGCCAAACGCGGCGGTATCATAGATTTGTTCAGTCCCGCTCATGACGCCCCCTGCCGCGTGGAGTTTTTCGGCGATACCATTGATACCCTGCGCCTTTATTCTCCGCAGACCCAGCGCTCCACCGGCAGCATCGGCGAATACCGCGTCATCGGCCGCTCCGGCATCACCGCAGGCGGCGCCGCTGACTCCGATGTCTTTGCCTACTTTGAACGCATTCCCTGGCACCTGCTGGCTGTCCATCCGGAGGAATGCCGCGAAAAAGCCGCCCGGTATCTGCCGCAGGAAGCCTTGGAAAGATTTAATGATCTGCTGCACGCCCAGGCTCAGAAAAACGACTCAACGCTCCTTTTCGACGCGGGGGAGATCCCCGACGGCGTTCCCATAGGCGTCCCCGATATCCTGCCGTCCGTTTTTCTCAATGCCGCATTAAGCGATACGCCGGAAGCAAGAAAAAAGGCGGAAGCCCTCAATAAAGAGCTGCTGCTGAGGGATATCCGCGCCACCGTCTCCGGCGGCGGAAGCGTGGTGCTTTTCTGCGATCACAGAGAAGATATCCCCGTTCTGAAAGAGTGGTGTCTTGAAAACAAACTGCCCCTTGCCCAAATAGAGCTGGACAGTCTGCATATATCTTCCGGTTTCCGTCTGCCGGAACAGGAGCTGCTGGCTCTGAGCGAAAGCGAACTCAATGCCGCAGGATTCCGCAGTACCGCCAGCCTCAAAGAGGAAGCGGCCCCCCTGCCGAAAGAAGAACAGCCCGTTCCCTTCCAGCCGAAAGAGGAGTTCTTCCTCGCCGATCTGGAAGCGGGAGACTATGCCGTCCATCTGGATCACGGCATCGGTATCTACCGGGGATTCAAAACGCTGACCACCAACGGCGTCTCCCGCGAAGTGCTTGTCGTGGAATACAAAGAGGGACGTCTGCTTTATGTGCCGCTGCTTCAGGCGCACAAACTCAGCCGTTATCTGGGAGCGGCGGGCAAAGTCCCGCTCCACACGCTGGGCGGCAAAAAATGGGACAAAGATAAAGACGAAGCCCGGCAGGGCGTCCGCTCCTACGCGGCGGAAATGCTCCGGATGCAGGCCATGCGTCAGGCCGTTCCCGGCATCTCCTTCCGCCGCAGCGCCGCCATGAAAAGCTTTCTGCGGGATTTTCCCTTTGAAGATACCGGCGATCAGAAGCGGGCCACGGTTGAAATATTGAAAGATATGTCCTCCACCCGCCCCATGGACAGACTCCTTTGCGGCGATGTGGGCTACGGTAAAACAGAAATCGCCATGCGGGCGGCTTTCACAGCTGTTTCCGCAGGTTTTCAGGTGGCGGTGCTGGCACCGACCACGGTGCTTGTCCAGCAGCATTACCGCAGTTTTGTCAAACGCTTTGCCAAATATCCCGTCACCATCGGGGAGTTGAGCCGTCTGCGCAGCACAGCGGAACAGAACAAAGTCATGGAACAGACCGCCTCCGGCGGCATTGATATCGTTGTCGGTACACACCGCATCTGCACGGAAAAGATCCGCTTCAAAAATCTGGGACTGGTCATCATCGACGAAGAACAGCGTTTCGGCGTCAATCACAAGGAGCGTTTGAGACGCTTCCGCGCCGAAGCGGATGTGCTGGCCATGTCTGCCACGCCCATTCCCCGGACGCTGTATCTGGCCATGGCCGGCGCAAGAGATATGAGTACCCTGGCAACAGCCCCCAAACTGCGTCTGCCTGTCAGGACGATCATCTCTCCGGAAGATGACGCGCTTGTCCTCTCGGCCATCAATGCGGAACTGGCCCGCGGTGGACAGGTCTATTATCTCCACAACCGGGTCAAAACCATAGAGGACTGCGCGGCAAAACTCCGGAACATGATTCCTCACGCCCGCATTGCCGTCGCCCACGGCCAAATGGCGGAAAAAGAACTGGAACAGGCCATGTCCAAGTTCCTCTCAGGCGAAACAGATGTCCTTGTGTGCAGCACCATCATCGAGTCAGGCCTGGATGTCCCCAATGCCAATACCATGCTCATCGACAGAGCGGACCGCTTCGGACTGGCAGAACTTTATCAGCTCCGCGGACGGGTGGGACGATGGAAAAATCAGGCCTACTGTTATCTGTTCCTGCCCCGCAGTCAGCTGGTCAGCAGCGACGCCCGCAAGCGCCTGGCCGCCATCCGGCGCTGCTCCCATCAGGGTGCCGGATTCCAGCTGGCCCTGCGTGATCTGGAGATCCGCGGCTCCGGCAATATCCTCGGCGTGGAACAGTCCGGTCATCTCAACCTCATCGGATTCGATCTCTACTGCCATCTGCTCAAGCAGGAGGTCGCCAAACTCAAAGGAAAAAAAGCAGAGATCCTGCCGGAAACAGAGATCGGCCTTGATTTTGTCACCTTCTCCTTGCAGGGAGACCCCAAAGAGGTCCTTGTTGCCGCCTTCACCAAGGAATATATCGGCGGCGAAAGACTCCGCCTGGATGTTTACCGCCGGCTGGCCGCTCTGGAAACATGGGAGGAAACAGAGGACTTTGCCGAAGAACTGGCCGACCGTTTCGGCGCCCTTCCCCCCGAAGCCAAAAACCTCATCGCCTTTACCAAACTGCGGATCGCCGTGGCACGGTCGGGATACAGATGTCTCAACGTTCAGAACGGACGGGTCACGCTCCTGAATCCCGGGGGGACCGTTTACAGAACCAAAGAGGGCAGACAGCCTGTGATCGACAGCCGGAATCCGCCCCTTTTGAAATTGAAACTTCTGACTGATATCGTTCTGGAGGCCGGAAAAAGATGAAAAATATCACCGCATTTTTCGGCGGCAGTTTTGATCCGCCGCACAACGGACATCTGGGCGTGGCGCTGGGAGCGCTCCGCTCCGGACTGTGCAGAAAAGTCGTCTGGGTCCCCGCCTGGAGCCAGCCCCATAAACAGGGAAAAAAGACCGCCCCCTTCCCCAGCCGTCTGGCCATGACAGAGCTGTTGATAAAGGGACAGCCGCATATGGCTGTCAGCGATCTTGAGGCCCGGATACAGCTTCAGCCCTCCTATACCTTCGAAGTGCTGAAACACTTTGCCGCAGAACTGGCCGCAGAGGAGACCCCTGCCCTGCTCATCGGCGCTGACAGCCTTCTGGCGCTCCACACCTGGTACAACGCACAGGAGCTGGCGGAAAAATACATCATCCTCACCTATCCCCGTCCCGGAAAAGAGATCTCGTCCGAAGCCCTGAGCCCTTACTGGGAGAAAAAAACGGTGCAAAAACTCCTTTCCGGCGTCATAAAAGGAGACTTTTTTGAAATATCTTCAACAGAAATCAGAAATTCAATGGCAAAATCTCCAAAAACGGGTAATATTAATAGTGAGGACAAAAATTTGTTTAACGCCCTCGTGGAAGACTATTGCCGCCGGCACCGTCTCTATGAGGATTGAAAAGGAAAGTGTTTTTATATGAGCGATCAAGTCAAAGCCCCCGCCATCGATCCCGCAAAGTTTGCTGAATTCTGCGTCAAATGCGCCGAAGACAAACTGGCAGAAAACGTTGTTTCCATCGCCATCGGCAAGGTCTCCAGCGTGGCGGATTTCATCGTTATCGCCACAGCCAACTCCGAGCCGCAGCTGCGGGCCCTGGCAGGTTTCCTGGAAAGAGAAGTCCTGGATAAACTGGGCCGCAAAACCCTGCACCGCCCCGAAGTGAGCGTCACAGAGTGCGGCTGGGCCCTGCTGGATTTCGGTACGGTCATCGTCCATATCATGACGCCGGAAACAAGAGAAAAATACAATCTGGAAGCCCTCTGGAGCAAATAATACACATGAGCCGGTTCCGTCATCAGCACAACTGGAATGAATTCCGCTGGGAAAATGAGATCCGCCGCGACGAACGGCGGATCAACTGCTACTTCGCGGAACTGGCCTCCTGTATCGACCTGCCGGGAGAAGAGGAGATCATCGCCGGACTGATCGCGGAAAATACCGACCTTGTCCCCACGGTCTCAGAGGGCAATCCCGGCCCCCTGCGCGGATGGAGTTATCTCGTCCCCCACGATGAAGAGGAGGAAGATGAGGATTATTCCGCCCGACGCCCGGAACAGGCCGTCATCAATCTGCTGGACAGCATGGCCTGTCAGTGGAATATGGCCTGGGTCTGCGAACCCGTTCCGGAAACGATCCCGGCCGGTCTGGGGATCTCGTGCGCCTTCGGCAAACTCCTGGCACGCATGGCCGACTTTGCCGATGCCGACGGCAACGCCGACAAAGGATTGAAGATCACCCTGGGAAAACGGACCATTGCCGATCTCAATGAACTGGCCGATGCCCTGAAATTCATCGCTGCCAATCACCCCGCCCTCAGGGAACTTGCCCTGAAACATCTGGAAAATCTTGCCCAGATCCTCGACAGAGTCATCTCGCTGCTGAGCGCGGCAAAGAAAGAATAGTTTTATCTGCAAGCGGCCTCAAGGACGTATTCCGCTATAAATCTTGTGGTCAGATACTTGCGGGTGTAGTCCAGAAGCGTCTGTGCCGCTTCGATGCGTCTTTTGCCGGTTATGCCCTTTTCATACAGCATATTGGTATAACGGATCAGATTGACGGGAAACATAAACATCGTTTCCGGCGGCAGAGCCTCTATCCCGGGAAAATACGGAATACAGCCGTTGGCCAAAATCTCGTAATGACGCAAACAATCCCAGCCGCCCTTTTTGAACATCATGCCGTAAACAGATTCCTGATACCCTTTGTAATAAGTTTCCGGGGTATCGTAAATATAAGTTTCAGGTTTTCCGGGGATGATGAAAGCCATTTCCCGCGTTTTATTTTCCGGAAGCTCCTGAAGGATCAGCTCCTCAGGAATGGCAAAGGAAACCGGCAGGAATTTTCCTTTGAATTCCGGCAGCAGTTCCCGTTTGAAATAAAGGCCGAGCCCGGCATATTTCAACGCCTTGCGCCTCTGGAAAAAACGGTGACTGACACCCCGGGTCAGGCGGAAATGAAAATCCTCATCCTCGCCGTCAATGAAAATGATCCTGTTGCGGGGATAACTTTTCAAAACCTCATCCAGCAGATCCGTACAGCGGAAAACGCTGCCGTAGATCACAAAGTCATAGAACTTTTCAGAGATATTTTTCCGCGCCTCTTCAGGCGTATGCACCCGTTTCTTTTCCGGCGGGATCAAACCGGTGATCGTAAATCCCCGTCCGTAAAGACTGCGCAGTTGGGCGGAAGAGAAGAGTCCGCTGAACATGAAATCATAACCCGTTTCATTCAAAATGAAAACTTCCGTTTCCGGCAGGCAGCAGAGTCCGTGAAAAAGACAATCGTTCTGATAATCCAAATCTCCGCCGCGCGTTACAAATAAGATCCGTTTCACAAGATCACCTCAAAATCTCTTCGGGGATCCCCAGAAGCGTCACTTCAAAGGATGATCCCGGCGGCAGATCCCGCAGTTCAAAATGATAATTTTCCAGTTCTGAAGAAAGATACGCATACTGTCCCAGAAGTTCATCCACATTGTGATAAGCGGCCAGCGACAGAACGGGACGGTCCCGCCGGATGGTCCCGATGGCCCCCTTCAGAAGCTCCAGCCCCATGCCCTCCACATCGGCTTTGAGCAGGCCGACGGAGGAGATGTTTTTTTCTGACACAAAATCATCCAGTGCCATGATACGACAGCGGTCTTTTCCCTCTTCTGTCAGCATCTGCCCGCTGCCGCCGCAGTCATCCAGAGCAAGAAGGCCCTCTTCTTTGCCCAATCCGGCCCAGACAAGTTCGACCCTCTCCTGAGAGATCCCGCGCTTTTTCATTTCGCGGATAAAACGCTCTCCGTTGACACGGGAGGGTTCAAAGGCATAGATCTTTTGAGGAGAATATTCCAGAAGGGCCGGTATCAGCTCTCCGATGCAGGCCCCCGCGTCGATAAGAACCCGGTCTTTCACATATCCGGAGATCTGCTGTCTGAAAAAAACAAGTCCGTGCTGATAGATCAACACCTCTGCCCCGGTCTTGAAGCCGTATATTTTCTGATAGGTCTTCAGCTCCGCATGAGGAGAGGGAAAACACATGATATGCTCTTTCAGCGCATCCAGATCGATCAGGACTCTGCTGCCGTCAGCAAAGGGAGAACCCTTGATCCTTTCCAGATTCCGGCAGCGGCGGACATAGTTCCGGGCAACGGCAAGAGAGTTGTCATCCAATCCGGCCAGACGGCGGCTGATCTCCGCCTCTTCCAGCGCGGCAAAGGGCGCGGAAAAAAAATAGGCATTGACGGCAAAATCCCAATTCCCCGTCAGACAATGCAGCGCCAGATTGAGCTTCAAGCGTCCCTTCCGGGGAATGATCCCCATGAAAAACCAATAGATCTTTTTCAACAGCTGCCGGTTCATACGCTCATTTCTCCAATGTACTTTTTCCAGAATTCCGGATCATTTTTCATCCACGCATGACAAAAAACCGGCAGCTCCCTGAAAAATGTGCGGGGAGTCGCATCCAGCGCAAAAAGAGCAGCCTCTTCCAGATCCGGCATCCGCAGACCGTCCGGCGTAAATGCCTGCGAAAGAAAGTAAAAAACCACATCCTCCTGATCCAGTATCTTCCGGCGCACCTTTTCAAGATACCTGCCCCGGCTGTTGGGCAGAATACCGGCCAGGCGCAGCAGAGGAACGAGCGCCCGGATATAATGGCCCGCCGCCGCACTGTTGCGGCAGAACCGCAGCAGCAGTCCGGGCGGAAACATCCTCTTTTCCGGAAAAGAAAGAACACGGAGCATAGCCGCGATATTCCGCAGAGAGACCCCGCCGTTGCCGACGACCGGGATATCTTTTTTACCGTCTTTCATCCAGAAGGGAGCGCCGACATATTCATATCCCCGCCGGCACCAGTCATCCAGACTGTCGCGGAACACCCAGCCGTCAAGCTGATAGATGAGCATGAAATCATAGGTCTCAAAACGGCGGTAGAACCCCTGCGTCAGCAGCAGACTGCTGTAACTGGAAACACTGGTGAAAAATGCATCATCAAAACGCTGCACCTGTGCCCGGGGAATGATGTCAAGGTAAGCACGGCAGTCCAGCGTCCGGGGAACGGCAAAAACGATGTCCCTTTTATCCGCAAAAACACGGGACGCCTGCACAAGAGAGGCTCTTTCCTCCGGCTTCATTTCCGGACTGTAAAAGGGTATGACAATAACAGTATTCATAAACAACAGCTTGTTTCCTTGACGGCATTTGACCTTCAGAGGAACTAAAATAATGCCGTTACAGCTTTTTTTCAAGTCCTCCGCCTGCAAATAAAGGAAATATTGACTGGATTTTTACATAAACTGGTGTATATTATCAGGATTGAATGATTTTGTGCGGATTTTTCACAAAATATGTCCGGAAACAGGGTGCGTGAAAAATCCGGGAGTGTTGAACTATTAAACTCAAAAAGGGAGTGCGATCCAACATCATGGCTGGAAAAAAACATCGTAT
>JAFVYP010000190.1 GCA_017508555.1 Lentisphaeria bacterium | reverse complement strand
GGCTTCAGTACCAATGACAGGGCGGTCACGCTGCCCTGCAGCAGACCCACGGGGATGAAAGAGAAAATGCATCCCTTGCCCATGGAAGCTGCCATGACGCAAACGATCACCAGGTCCAGCACAGACTTTGCCGCCAGCACGGAGATATCTCCTGCCAGGCCATCCTGGATAGGAAAAACCTCTTTTCCCGCGAAAAGAAAGATAACGGAGCCGACGTTCGGCCCCCTCCCCGCGATACCCTCGACCCTTATCGGGAACAACGCGTTACAAAAGGACACTTGATTTGAAACATGTTTTCCGTCAGATCATTTGATCCCGGCGTATTCCTTGTAGCGCTTGAAGAGATTGCCCGCTGCACGGTAGATGGAGTTGGGACTCATGAAATGCGAAAATTCAAAGGTGATGGCTTTGTCAATGCCGGCATTTTCGGCGGCACAGAGTTTGTGCCACATCTTTTCCCATTTGATGGGAAGAAAGTGGATCGGCATGTCACGGTCGAAGGTTTCGCAATTTGTCCAGCAGGAAATACCGTGTCTTTTCATCAGCGTCACCCCAGTCCGCAGATAGTTTTCAAGCTCCCATTCAGGCACTGTTCCATCCTGAAAAGCCACGATATCCACGGCGCCCTGGATGATTTGGAGGATCTCCTCCCAATCTTTCTGATGCGCTTCAAGAGCGGCTTTCTGATCGTCCTCCGCCTTGACGGGATCAAGGAAGGGGGAAATCATGACCGGCAGACCGCCGGAAACTTTTTTGCAGTATTTGCCCAGAGCCGCATAACTTTCAGCAGCCACTTTCCGGCGGCGGGAAATTTCCACGCTCAGATACCAGCCGGCAAAAGAGCGGTGATGACCGTATCTTGCCCAGGCTTCGTCCACAAGAGGATAATTGATCTGCGTTTCATACTCGAAAGCATCCTTATCCCAGCAGGAACCGGAGTCATAGGTGCCGAAATAGAATTTCATGTCGTACTTATCCGCGAGGGAAAGAAACATTTCAACCAGATCGGACGCAGGTTCCATACAGCCGAATTTTTCCATCAGATAGGCCGAGGGATAAGAGATCTGTTTGATAAGACCGCAGCGGATGAGGATCACTGTATCTATACCGATGGATTTCATATCCTGAAAGTCTTTTTCCCACTCTTCCGGTCCCCAGTTCTGATGGGGGATATCGTAACTGATTTCATCCAGAAATGTTCCGGTGATTTTCATAGTTTTCTCCTGTTATTTTTCAAGTTTTTTCCTGTTCTGCATCATTGATGCTGTACCGGCAGGGGTCTTTTGTTTCACTTACGGCATGGACCAGAGGCAGCTCTTCCGGACCCAGAAGGGGCATGATGCTGGTATGACCGGAACGGGTCACGATCAGATGATCCAGCAGGATGATCCCCAGACGTTTCAAGGTTTCACGCATTTCTGCCGTCAGACGGATATCATCCCGGGAGGGTGAACAAACTCCGCTGGGATGATTATGGGCCAGAATGACAGAGCAGGCATGACAGAGAAGGGCCTGTTCAAGGACCTCCCGGGCATAGATCGCTGTGTGGTCGACTGTACCGTAATAAAGTTTGTATTCAATAAGGCGTTTGCGGGAATCAAGGAAGATCGCCATAAGCGTCTCTTTCTTGCCGATACCGATCTTCATCCGCAGAAAATTGGCCGCTTCTTCGTTGGAGTCAAATGTTTTTTCTTCGATGACTTTTTCCTCCATAGCCTGAGTGACGATATCCCGGCAAAGGCAAAGAAGGACGGAGGCGGCAGGTCCGATGCCCTGGATCTCGCGCAATTCTGATGCGGAAGCATTCAGGACATTATAAAGACTGCCGTAGTGGTTGATAAGATACTTGGCAAGAGGTTTGACATCTTTGCGCGGAATGGCAAAGGTCAGCAGAAGCTCAAGGGCTTCATAATTTTGAAATCCCTCCAGGCCGGAACGCAGAAAACGGTTGCGGAGCCGTTCTCTGTGTCCGGACTGCTCTATTTCTTCTCCCCACATAAGCCCATCAACCGTTATATTTTGAAACGATCGGCGATATCCCGTGCTTCCAGACAGGCGCGGGTCAGTTCAAAGGTTCCCTCTGCATCGACGACGCAGGGTTCTCCGTAAAGAAGATGGCGGGCAAAGTCATAGAAGATACCTCTTTCAGGCAGCAGTTCAAGTTCTTTGCACTCGTCGGCTGTGATGAGGGTGACTTTATCGTGCATGACTTCCACAACGCCCAGGGTTCCTGCAACGCGCACCTGATCGTCTCCGTGAGTGGGGGCCGCCGCAGGACGCAGATATTCGATGGAGGCGCTGGCAAGGACATTGTTTTCCATTACTGCTGTGAAAAGAGCGGTCATTTCCAGATCGCCGTTGCCGCCGTTATCTGCGGTATCGTGCATGGCGTGGATCGTTTTGAATTTGGCATTGCCGCTCATCCAGTAGATCCAGTCCAGCGCGTGACTGCCCACCCAGGGGATCGTGCCGCCGTAAGTGGCACGCTTGTGGTAGTAGGCAGGACGTTTGCCCAGTTTATAGGATTTCCGGGTGTTGATCATTTTGACTTTTCCGATAAGTCCTTTGCTCACAACGTCATAAGCGGTACGGAAGGGAGCTTCTCCACGGTAACCGACCATGGAAATGATCTTGACTTTTTCTTTATCGCACTTATCATAAGCAGCGCGGATCCTGTCAAGTTCCTCCAATTCCAGAGCGATGGGTTTTTCGCAGAAGACGTTGATATTGCGTTCCAGACAGTCGCAGCACATCTGCGCGTGGAGTTCAAAGGGGCCGCAGACGGAAACGATATCGGGTTTTTCCGTATCCAGCATTTCGATATAGTCGGTGTAAACTTGGGGCGCATAGCCTCTTTCGGTACAGATTTGAAGAAGGCCGTCGGCCGGTTCCTCACTGCCGGAGGTGATTGCACAGAGGTCCAGTTCCGGCAGATCCTTCAGGACTTTGAAGACATAGCCCACATGTCCACGGCTGCCGATAAGAGCCAATTTAAGTTTTTTTTCCATTTTTATTTCCTTTCTTGTAATTGATTGAGCGCAAATATCAACGCCTCTTCAGGCGTATTGAATTCTCCGGAAAGCTGACGGTCAAAGGTCTCCTCAAGGACAGTTTTGAATGCGGGAGAGGGGGGGACGCCTGCTTTGACCAGATCCTTTCCCATGACCCAGCGGGGAGGAAGAGCAGAATCCGGTTCACAGCAGAGTTTGTCAGTAAGAAAAACAAAAGTATCCATAAAACTGTGACAGGAAATACAATCCAGGCGGTGCAGTTCCAGTTCGAGGGAAAAATTATCATCCGCCATGAGTTTTTTCAATTTGGCCGTTTTCATCTCTCTGACGCTGGCCATGCGCATGTGATTGCGCACGGCCCGGGCAATGGATTCCCGGTCGTGGAGAGAAAAGTGCAGTCTTTCTGCGATCTCACGGACCATTTCAGCTCCCCGTTCCTCGTGACAGAAAAAGCGTATTCTTCCGCCGGGTTCCACACTGCGGGTGACAGGTTTGCCGATATCATGCAGCAGGACGCTCCAGGCAAGCTGAGGATCGGGATAAGCCATGTGTTTGAACATCAGACAGATGTGTTCAAACACATCTCCTTCCGGATGGTACTCCGGAGGCTGGGTGACGCCTGAAAGAGCCGCTGCTTCCGGAAGGACCGCCTTCAAGAGGCCTGTTTCCAGCAGAAGGCGCAAAGCTCTGTCCGGATGCTTTCCCGTCAGGATACGGGTCAATTCATCCCGGATGCGTTCCCCGGCAAGTTCTGCGGCAAGAAAAGAGAATTTGCAGAGGGCGTCAAAGGTTTTTTCTTCCAGTTCAAAGCCCGTTTTGGCGGCAAAACGGATGGCCCGGAGCATACGCAGATAGTCCTCTTTGAAGCGTTTTTCCGGATCTCCCACGGTCCGGATGATCCCCCGTCTCAAATCTTCCAGACCTCCTGCGGGATCGAAAAGTTCTCCGGAAAGGGGATCTAAACGCATGGCATTGATGGTAAAATCCCGGCGCATGGCATCCACATCCGGATCACGGGTGCAGCGGATCTCCCCGGGATGGCGTCCATCCATATAGTTGCGTTCCTCGCGGGCGCTGGCGATCTCAAACGTCGTCCCGCCCTCTTTCAGACGCATGACGCCGAAACTTGCTCCTGTCAGTTTGATCTCCGGAAAGATCTCAGCGGCCTCATCCGGCGTGGCAGTCGTCAGCAGATCCACGTCCTCGGGGCGTTTTCCGGAAACGATATCCCGCACCGCGCCGCCTACGAGAAAAAGCTGGAATCCGGCTGCGGTAAAGGCGGAGGCGATCCGCGCCGCCCCTGAACGGATCTCAGGGGCAAGAAGTGTGCAGTTTTGCCATCCGGATAATTTTTTCATCGGCGGGAATGACCTTTGTTCTAAAATCCGCTGAGGATCAGATTGACATCAGAAAAGTTGTCGGCGGTGTAGTCCGGCGTTTCCTCTCCCTTTTCGCCAAAGCCGTAAGTGACAAAGATCCTGCGGAAATTGGCTTTTCTGCCGGACTCAAGATCGGTGTGATGATCTCCCACCATCCAGCAGTCCCGGTCGGTCAGAGCATATTTTTTCTTCAGAAAGAGCAGCGCATCGGGTTCAGGTTTCAGCGGAAAATCTGCATCTCCGCCGATAATATCTGAAAAATATGTTTTGACCTCCAGCTGCGTCAGGATCTTTTCCGTTTCCGCCCCGGGCTTATTGGTGACGACAGCCAGTCTGGCTCCGCTTTCATTGAGCTGCTTCAAGCCGGCAGGCACCCCGGGATAAAGCACCGTCGTATCGGTTATATGGTCAAAGTAAAAGGTGCGCATGCGTTTATAGGCTTCGTCAAAATCGATTTCAGAATCAGCGATGGCGCGGCGTACAAGGGCGGCGGCACCGCTGCCTACGAAACGGACGATCCGGGCTGTATCAAGAGGTTCGAGACCCATGGAGCCGCGCATATAATTGACCGCTCCGGCCAAATCCAGCCGGGAGTCGATCAATGTTCCGTCGAGATCAAAAACAATGAGTTTCGGCATTTGCAGATATCCTTGTTGTCAAACAGGGGTTACTCAGATAAAGGGAACGCGCACAAACCGGGGCAGGCGGGCAAAAGAATCAATGTCCAGAGAGGCAAACTCTCCCCGGCGGAAGCTGTGCCAGGCGATCCCGCCCACCATGGCGGCGTTATCGGTACAGAACACCGGTTTGGCGATCTTCAGAGCCACGTTGCGGGGGAGTTTTTCAGCCAGCATCCGGCGCAGTTCGGCGTTGCAGGCGACGCCGCCTGCGGCAACGATGGTCCGCACCTGATGATCTTTGGCTGCCCGCATGGTTTTGCGCACAAGGCAATCCACAACGGCCCGCTGATAACTTGCGGCAGTATCTGCCAGAAAACCCGGCGCATGGATATCCTTGCCTTCCAGATGATAGAGCAGAGCGGTCTTGATGCCGCTGAAGCTGAAATTATAGAGATTTTCCGGACTCAGGGCCTTTCCTGCGGCGCCGGTGAGCGGTCTGGGGAAATCATATTTTTCCGGATCTCCCTCCTGAGCCGCTTTCTGGACAGAGGGACCGCCCGGATAAGGCAAGCCCAGCAGTTTGGCGCCTTTATCCAGGGCCTCTCCTGCGGCGTCGTCGATGGTGCAGCCCAGCTGACGGGCGTTGCCGCAGGCGTCGATCAGGACAAGAGAGGTATGTCCTCCGGAAACCACCAGCGCCAGAAGCGGATAGGTTTCAGGAGCGCTCAATTCTTTTTCTCCGCCATCCAGAAACGCGCCGTAAATATGGGCCATGAAGTGATTGACGCCGATCAGGGGCAGATCATTTCCGATGGCAAGACCTTTGGCATAATTCAGTCCCGTCAGCAGAGCGGGGATCAATCCCGGCCCCTGGGTCACGGCAACGGCATCCAGATCTTTCAGCGTCACGCCCGCCTGTTCCAGCGCGGAGCTGACCACAGGAGCAAGGGCCTTGAGATGTTCACGGGCGGCCAGTTCCGGAACCACGCCCCCGTGGGGAGCGTGGGTGGCTATCTGGGAGGCGATGACGCTGGATCTGACGGTAAAACCATCTTCGATCACGGCGGCGGCTGTTTCGTCACAGCTGCTTTCAATACCGAGGATCAGGCTCATTTCAAAGCTCCTGCATCAGAAATTGTGAGAGACAAGACCGTCCCGCAGTTTCGGTTCAAACCAGGTGGATTTGGGCGGCATGATCTCGCCGGCATCGGCAATGGCCATCAGCTGGTCAACCGTGGTGGCGTACATGGAAAAGGCGATGGCCCAGTTGCCGGATTCGACACGCTTGACCAGTTCAGCCGTTCCGCGGATACCGCCGATGAAGTCGATATCTTTGCTGGTGCGGGGATCGGCAATGCCCAGAATGGGGGCGAGGATCTTATCCTGAAGCCAGCTGACATCCAGACGTTCGATGACGCCCAGCTGATTGATATCAAATTTGGGTTTGGCCAGATACCAGGCTTTATCCAGATAGAACTTGAATTCTCCCGGCGCGGAGGTCTCTCCGTCAGAAGCGCCTGTCACAGTAAAGTCGGCGGAGATCCTGCTGATGAACTCATCTTTGGTCAGACCGTTGAGGGATTTGACCACGCGGTTGTAGGGCAGGATGGCCAGCTGTTTGGCGGGGAAAGCCACTGCCAGGAAGTAATTGTAATCCTCTTTGCCCGTGTGGTTGGGGTTGCCGGGAGCGCATTCAGCGGCGGTGCGGGCGGCGGCGGCGCTGCGGTGGTGGCCGTCGGCGATGTAGAACACAGGAACTTCACTGCGGAAAAGTTCGGAAAGCAGGCCGCTCTTGACGGGATCAACGCGCCAGAGGGTGTGACGGATCCCATCCGCAGCCGTAAAGTTCACCAGCGGTTCTTTGGCAGTTTCGGCGTCGATCACGCCGTTGATGGTTTCAGAATCCCGATAGGTGAAGAAGGCCGGACCTGTGTGGGAGCGGAGCGTCATGACATGGCGTGTACGGTCATCTTCCTTATCCTGACGGGTACGCTCATGTTTTTTGATGATGCCGTTGCGGTAATCTTCTGCGGAGGCGGCGCCGATCACGCCGGTCTGAACGCGGCCCTTCATCTCAAGCTGATAGATATAGAGGTGTTTCTCTTTATCCAGCACAAGGGGAACCTCTTTGCACAGGCGGTCAAAGCCGGCTTTGGCCTGGGCATAGACCCGGTCATCGTGCAGATCGATCCCCGGTTCCAGGTCGATCTCGGGACGGGAAACGTGAAGGAAAGACCAGGGATTGCCTTCAGCCAGGGCGGCCGCTTCGGCGGAATCCACCACATCATAGGGAACTGCTGCGACTTTGTCTGCTTTTTCCGGAACGGGAAGAAGTCCGTTGAAAGGAAGAAATTCAGCCATGATACGATCTCCTTGTAAAAATATATCTCAAAGTTTTGATTTTCATCTTTCCGACCGTTCCGGAAGGCTGTTTTCCGTCCCGGAATGCGTCATCTCTATAAAATAATAGCATAATGATCGTTTTTCAACCGATATTCCCCTTGAATAATCGCCGAACGGAATTATATTTTGCCAAAAGAGGTTGTTCCCAACAGAAAGATTTCAGTAAAACCTCAAAAAAATCGTATATTACAGCGGTATCCGGGGGGTGCCGCCCGGGGTATGTTTGTTTGTAAAAATTTCAAAAAACAAAAGGAGCTGTAAAAAACAATGGATTTTATTCTTGCAGCCGCAGAAAAAACAACGCCGCTGGCAAGCGGACTCTCGAGCAATTCCCTGAAGATCCTCTGGATCGGGATCATCTTCTACTTCGTCATTCTTCTGGGAATCGGCGTCTGGTCCGGGAAGCACATCAAGGACATGAAAGACTTTTTGGTCGCCGGACGGAGACTTCCTCTGTGGATGGCCACCGGAACGCTGATCGCCACCTGGTTCGGGGCGGGGTCAAGCATGGGGGTCTGTGCCACGGTTTACAGTGACGGTATCCGCAGTGTTCTGGCGGATCCCTTCGGCGCCTCCATCAGTCTTATTCTTGCGGGTATATTCATCGTAGGCATGCTCCGCAAGCTCAAGTGCCTCACTGTAACGGATATCATCGCCCGCCGCTTCGGCAACGCTGCCGGGATCTATGCCTCCATCTGGATGATCCCCGTTTACGTGGGCTGGCTGGCTGCACAGTTTCTGGGCATGGGAACGATCCTCCATGTGATTACCGGTATGGCGATCTGGAAGGGGACGCTGATCGGCGCTGTGGTCATTTTGTTCTACACCTTTGCCGGCGGCATGTGGGCCGTTTCCATCACCGACATTGTTCAGGTGGGTCTGATCGTCATCGGTCTGCTGATCATCATGCCCAATGCCGTCAGTCAGGCCGGCGGATTTGAAACCATGCTGAACGCCCTCAAGCCCGGAGATCTTTCCATCGGGCCCGGCGAGGTCAAAAATGTCAATGATATGACCTATTACATCGGCAGCTGGATCATTATGGGACTGGGCTGCATGGTGGGACAGGATCTTATCCAGAGATCCCTTTCCAGCAAAAGCGCCAAGGTGGCCATATCCAGTTCCGTCATTTCCGGATTTCTCTATGCGGCTCTGGGATTTGTTCCCATCACCATCGGTTTTGCCGCCCGTTTCGTTCTGGCCAAACACGGCATCACGGCCGAAAGCATGGGCGGTAATCTGGATAATCAGGTCATGCCCCGTATGGCTATGATTATTCTCGGCAACATCCATCCTGTTCTGATGACCCTTTTCCTGGCCGCACTCATCAGTGCCATCATGAGCAGTGCCGACAGCTCCCTGCTGGCAGGGTCCTCTCTGCTGGTCAGAAATGTCATCGGCGCTGTTTTCCCCAACAAAAGCGACAGGGTCCTGCTGATTGAAACGCGGGCGGCGACGGTGGTGATCTCTCTGGTGGCTGTTTATTTTGCCTTCAATGCCAACAGTATCTATTCTCTGATGATCAACTGCTGGGCCTCTCAGCTGGTGGTGGTGTTCATTCCTGTTCTTGCGGCTATTTACGTCAGAAAAGCCAGCCGTTCCGGTATCTGGGCTACCATGATCGTTTCAACGACCGTCTGGATCATTTATACATTCATCACCTCCTGCGGTGCGGGCGATTCCTTTAATGAGATCCTCAACAGCGATCAGTTTGAACGCTCCCTCACCTGCGGTGCGGTCTATGGTTTCATTGCCGGTATCCTGACCTTTGCCTTCACCTATATCGGGGAAAGACTGACTGAACGCGTGGAAGAGTCTCCCCGGGAGTGAAAGAGAAAGATCATGTTTTTCAACTGGCAGCAAGAGGGGGATGAAAACCTTGTCCGGGAACTGGCTGACTGCCTGCGGAACCCGGGGGCAGTCATTCTGGTTCCCACGGAGACCGTTTACGGTCTTGCGGCCCGGATCTCCGATCCGGCGGCCCGGGAAAAGATCATTTTCCTCAAACACCGGGATCCGGCCAAACATCTGGGCTGGTTCGTACCGGATCTTGCCGCAGCAGAAAAATACGGTCTCCAGCTTTCTGACGCGGCACGGCGTCTTGCGGAACGCTTCATGCCCGGACCGCTCACGCTTATTGTCAACAGAGCAGACGGTTCCACCGTGGGATTCCGTATCCCGGATCATCCTCTGCTGCTGAAGCTGCTCCGGGAGCTGGGAGAGCCTCTTTTACAAACCAGTGCCAACCGTTCGGGCTTTCCCAATGCGCTTTCGTGCGCGGAGGCCTCTGCCATGCTCTGCGGAGAGCCCGATGCGGTTGTTGACGGCGGAGATATTTTGCCCGGCGCACTGGCTTCGACCATCGTGGATTGTACCGGAGAAACGCCCCGCATTATCCGGCAGGGGGCTCTGGATGTCAAGGATCTTATTCCGTAACTTTTTTCAGGTAAACAATTATGGCTGATATCAATGCGCTCTGGTCCGGGCTTCGCGCCAATGCGGAACTCTTTTCTCTGGATATGGCAGAATTTGACAAACTGGAGGGATTTTTCCGTTCTGCCGATCCTGATTTTTTTGTCGATTGTGCGGAAAAAATGCTGACAAACTTTCCGTACAGCAAGGTGACTGCGGCTTTTCCCGCCGGAGATGTTGAAAAATTTTATTTTCTCTGTACTGTTTACAATTATCAGAACGCAGAGAGGCTCTATGAAAAGAACAACTGGCCGCGGAAAGCCTTTACGGATGTGACGGGCGACTTGAAACTCTGGAGCGAGACCGCCATGCGGGACTTCGGTTTCTTCGGACTTTCGGCGCGGATCTTTTCGTGGCAGATCGACTGTTTCAAGGGGGATGTCAAACAATTCGGCCGTCTCCAGTGCAATGATATCCATTTCTTCGCTCCCCGTCTTTCCCTTTACCGTCAGGAGGGGGGCGGTCTCAAGGTGCTGGAGGCTTTTCAGAAAGACAATCCGCCTGATCCGGATCTGACCTGCGGAGATAAGGTCATCTGCCTGCACATTCCAGCCTCAGGTCCTCTTGAGACCGGAGCCTGCATCGACTCCATGAAAGAGATGTGCCGTTTCTGTGAAGCGTTTTATCCGGATTACGATTTCAAAGCGGTCGTCTGTAACTCCTGGCTGCTGGATCCCCAGTTCAGAGAGTTTCTGCCTGAAAGCGCCAATATCATCCGCTTTCAGAAGCTGGGACATAACTTCCCCTGGCCCGGAAGGGACGAAACACAGGAGATCATCTGGCGTCTCTGGGGAAATCCCGGCCTGAAAATGTCTCCGGAAGAGCTGCCTGTCAGCAGTACTTTGCAGCGGGGCGTTGTGGATTTTCTCAAACGGGGCCGCCGCTTCGGCGAGGGTATTCTGGTTATTTTCAGGGATGAACTTGCCGGATAAAAACAGGCGCGTCCCCCGATACGTACAGATAAGCGTTTCAGAAAGAGGTAGATCATGAAAAATATCATTCCGCAGGAAAATCTTGTCGTCGGCGCTCTCTCCTTTGAAAGAGCCTGGTCAGCTGTCGAGATCGACGGGAAACAATACGATGTCCAATGGCAGGGGAGCTGCGGCAGTTATTCCGCCTCTGTTCCCGGGGCGGCTCTTTTCTGCAAGACGGAAAAGACGGCAGGTGGTATCCGTTTATCCGCCTCTGTGAAACTGGAAAAAGCTGTGGACAGTTTCAAACTCCATCTGATCTGCCTGCCCGCTGTTGAACTGGATCATTACGCCGGATGCGGTGCCAAAATGGGCAGAGCGCAGATCATTTTTTTCCCCGCTGAGGCTGCCATTGAGGGATATCACAACTGCGTTTTCACCCGCAATGGAAAACAGACCGTGTTTTCCACGCCGCTCAAACAGAGTTATGACAGCGGCTTTACAGGAAAAGTTTCCGGAAAACTGCTGCTGGATTTCAAATACACCATTGAACTGGCCTACAATGATCTGACGGATATGGTCTTTGATCCCGTGACTGTCGAGACCGGAGACGCCGTGGCGCTGCTTCAGCAGTACGCCGAAAACAACAAAGAGACAGAACGGGATTTTTCGGGCAAACCCCAGTACGGCTGGAACTCCTGGGACTACTACCGCTGGACGATCACAGAAGATGAAGTGATCCGCAACGCTGAATTTATCGCCGGTGATCCCGTTTTGTGTCAGCACGTCAAGCGCATCATCGTCGATGACGGCTGGCAGTACTGCTACGGCGAATGGGAAGCCAACTGCCTGTTCCCCTCCGGCATGAAAAGTCTGGCGGAAAGATTGAAAAAGATGAACTTTGTACCGGGCTTGTGGCTGGCGCCCTCCATTATCGAACCTCACTGCCGCATTGCCCAGTGGGATCAGGATATGCTGGCTCTTTCCAAAAGCGGACAGCCCTGTCTGGCTTACAGCTGCATGAAACGTTTCGGCTTTGTTCTCGATCCAACGGTGGAAAAGACCCGCAGGCACCTGAAGGCGCTTTTTGACCGTTATGCGGGCATGGGCTATCAATATTTCAAACTGGACTTTCTGGCCAGCACCATGCTGGCAGACAGGTTCCACGACGCTTCCGTTCCCCGGAGCCGCATTATGCGCATGCTTCTTGATCCCATTCTGGAAGGTGTGGATAAACGGGCGGAGATCCTGGGATGCAACTATCACTTTTACAACGGCAACAGTTATGTGAACAGCGTCCGTGTGGGGGCGGATATCCATGCCAAGTGGGAGTCGGTGAAAAAGAACACGGCATTTGTGGCTTACATGTTCTGGTCCAACAAAAAATTGTGGCTGAACGATCCGGATTTCGCCCTCTGCCGCGGGCCGGAAACATCCGATGATCCGGATCTCAACCGTTTGCGTCCCTCTTCTGTTTTTATCCTGCCGGGAAGTGACTATAACCCCGCCGGAGATTTTACCCTGGGCGTTATGGGATACGAAGAGGCCAAAGTCCTGCTTTCCATCGTTCTGATGGGCGCGGGCGCTGTCAATCTTTCGGATAAACTCTACCGTCTCAACGAAAAGGGACTGGAACTGGCCAGAAAAGTCGTTTCTGCGGAATCCGGTGAAACGGCCATTCCCCTTGATCTGTTTGAAAGTTCTCTGCCGGTTTACTGGCTGCAGAAGATCTCCACCGGATACCGTCTGCTTGTCGTCAACTGGCAGGACAGCGCCGCAGTCATCCCCGTTGACTGGCAGCGGGTCGGCCGGAAACCGTCACAGGTGCGGGAATTCTGGACAGGCAGCATTTCTGCGGCGCCGGATGCGGCGGAACTGCCTCCCCACAGCTGCCTGCTCTGGGAATTCTGACGGGCAACGCTGATGGAACTTTTTATCAACAACGGTCTGGAGGCCGCCTTCAATCTGGCTCTGGAAGAGGTGATGACCCGTGAGTATCCTCAGGGGTTCCTGATGCTCTGGCGCAACGCCAATGCTGTTATTGTCGGCCGCAATCAGAATACGGCCGCAGAGATCAATGCGGAAAAGGTCAAGGCATTCAAAACATCAGTGATCCGCCGCTCCACAGGGGGTGGGGCGGTGTATCACGATGTGGGCAATCTCAATTACTCGATTGCGCTTCCCGGACGTCTTGTTTCCCACGAATCCTTTGCGGAGTGCGCCCGTCCCGTGCTGGAGGCCTTGAAATTTCTGGGGGTGGATGCGGCTTTTTCCGGACGTAATGATATCGTTGTCAATGACTGCAAGATCTCCGGATCTGCCCGGGCGGTCCTGGGAGACAAGACCCTGTTCCACGGCACGCTGCTCTTTGACTGCAATATGGATATCCTCACAGAAGTTCTGCTGCCTGATCCTGAAAAGATCCGTTCCAAAGGGATCAAATCCGTCCGTTCCCGTGTGATGAACCTCTGCACGCTTTTCCCCGGTGTTTCCATGGAGCAGTTCATTGAAAAATTCGCTCTGGCCCTGCAAAGCAAAGTGGCCGGCTGTACGCTCGCCTCCGTTCCGCAGGAGTATCTGGCCAAAGCAGAGCAGCTGGCCGCTGAAAAATACCGCACCTGGGAGTGGAATTACGGAACTGTCCTTGCGTACTCCTTCTCCAATTCCAGACGTTTTGCTGCCGGCAGAGTGGGCGTTTCCTTCAATATCCGGAACAACTGTATCTGCGATCTGCATTTTTCGGGCGATTTTTTCGGAACAGATCCGGCGGAGGAGTTGGCTCAGCTGCTCAACGGCTGCTCCCTCGAGCCGGAAAGTCTGCTGGCCAGGATCAAAGCCTGCGGTCACGAAAAATGGATAGCCGGCATCTCGCCTGAGGAGCTTCTTTCTCTTTTTGCCTGACCTCTTTTCCTCCTGCCGGGAACAGAGCCTTGAAAAAAAGCAAAGTTTTTATTTGCCAATGACGCTTTTGACATGTACATTATACGAAATGTAATAAAAAAAAGGTCATTTTATGATAGATTTTAAGATCAATGCCGAGGTTCTTGCCCGGAATATCCGCAAAGCCCGGGAAAACAATATCATTCTGCCCACCATTTCACAGCTGAAAAATCCGGAATTGATCCCCGGGGCTATCAGAGACAAACTCAAAAATGTGGGGATGCAGGCGTTTTCTCCGCTCAATCTTTTCCGTATCACCTGGAAAAATGAACCCAAAGAGACGGGCGGAACTTTCGGAAAGCCCAATATCATTGAACTGCCGCCGGAACTCACAGGGGTGCGGGCCCGCATTTTCTGTCTTGTGGGCAAATGGTTCCCCACCGGCTGTCACAAGGTGGGAGCCGCCTACGGCTGCATGGTCCCCAAACTGGTGACAGGACAGTTCGATGCTGTCAATCAGAAATCAGTCTGGCCCTCCACAGGTAATTTCTGTCGGGGTGGAGCATTCAATGCCAAGATCCTTTCCTGCGAATCCATTGCCGTCATGCCGGATAATATGAGCCGGGAGCGTTTTGAATGGCTCTCGGGGATCGTCAGTGAAACGTTGCGTATATCCGGCGGCGACTCCAATGTCAAAGCTGTTTTTGACTGCGTCAATGAATTGAAACGCACCCGTAAAGATGCCATGATCTTCAATCAGTTTGATGAAATGGGCAACCATTTGTGGCATTACCATGTGACAGGGACCGCCGCGGCGGAAGCCTTTGAAATGATCCGCCGTCCCCAGGACCGCTTTACCGGCGTCTGCTTTGCCACGGGGTCGGCCGGAACCATCGGCTGTGCGGATTATCTCAAAGAGATCCATCCCAGGATCAAGGTGGCTGCGGTGGAGTCGCTCCAGTGTCCCACCATGTTCAACAACGGTTTCGGAGAACACCGCATCGAAGGCATCGGCGACCGTCATGTTCCCTGGATCCACAACATCCGCAACACGGACAGCGTGATCTGTATCGACGACAGTGATCCCATGCGTATCCTGCGCCTGTTCAACGAACCTGCGGGCAGACAGTATCTCAAAGAGGAGGCCAAAGTCGATCCGGAATTTGTGGATAATCTGGATGTTTTCGGTATATCCGGAATAGCCAATGTCCTTGCCTGTATCAAAATGGCCAAGTATTATGAACTGACAGAAAAGGATGTTCTCTGCACGGTCCTCACAGATACAGCGGCCTTATATCAGTCCCGCATCCGTGAGCTGGCGGCAGCCAACGGAACTTACTCCGTCACCCGGGCTGCGGTGGATCACGCCTTTGCCATGCTGGGCGCCAGAACGGATTATGTCAATGAGCTGACCTATCCGGAACGCAAACAGATCCACAATCTCAAATATTACACCTGGGTCGAACAGCAGGGACATGCCGCTGCGGAACTCAACGCCCTCTGGTATGAACCGGAAAACACCTGGGATTCCGTCCATCGGGACATCACACAGCTGGACAGCTTGATCGACAGCTTCAACCAGGCAACGGGACTTCTGGCGTGAAAAGCCTTTTCCAGCGTTTGCGCCGGGATCCGGCCGCCGCTTGCGGAGCAGCAGGCATCCTGCTTCTGCTGCTTCCGGCGCTTTATGCGCCGCTGATCGCCAACGGACGGCCTTTGCTGCTGATTTCCGGGGAGGGGATATCCTTTCCCTTCTTCAGATTCATCTTTGCTCCGGACAGCAGTGAATATCTGGTTTACCAGCTCTTCAATTATCTGGCTCTGCTGCTGGTTGTTTTTTTGATCCTGCGCAAAAGAAAACGGCTCTTTATCCTCACGGCCCTGCTGCTTCTCCTTCCCTTTGCGCTGACAACGCCGCGCATCGACAAAACCGATTACAGAAAAGCGGTCAGGGAAACAAAAGCCCGGGCCTTGTTTGCGCCGGTTCCCTTCGGGCCGCTTGAGATCGCAGCGCAGCCCTGTGAAGCTCCTTCGCGGCGGCATATTCTGGGAACAGACAACGTGGGCAGAGACGTGGCGGCCCGTCTCATTTACGGCGCCCGTGCCTCTCTGGCCGTAGGGATCCTTTCCACGCTCATTGCCCTTTTGATCGGAACAGCTGTGGGACTTGCCGCGGGCTATTTCAGAGGGTGGTTCGATCTCTGCGTCATGCGTCTGGTGGAGATCCTGCTGTGTTTTCCGACATTTCTGCTGCTGCTGATTCTGATGTCCATTCTGGGAGATCATAAATTTGAGCAGTCCATGCCCGTTGTGATCCTGGTGATCGGTCTCACCGGCTGGATCGGACTGGCCTTTCTCGTCCGGGGAGAGGTCCTCAAACAGAGCAGTCTGCCCTATATCGCCAGCTGTGAGGTCTCGGGGATATCTGCCGGACGCATCATGTTCCGCCATCTGCTGCCCAATATCACAGGTCCCATCCTTATCAGTTTCACTTTCGGAGTGGCGGGAGCGATCCTTGCAGAAAGCTCTTTGAGTTTTCTCGGTTTCGGTGTTCAGCCGCCCACTCCCAGCTGGGGCGGACTGCTCCGGCAGGCCTTTGACAATCCGCTGGACTACTGGCACCTGACCTTTTTTCCGGGACTTGCGCTCTTTATCGCGGTGCTCTCATTCAACTTTTTTGCCGGATGTTTCAAACCGCAGCGCTGACAGCCGACGGAGCGGATTGAAACGGCGCTCTTTTTCAGCATCCGCTAAGGTCAAATAGAGGGTATTGTATTTGACAAATCATACTTTAACGGATATATTTTTATGTGTTTCTGTAAATATTGCCATGTTTGACAACATTGTGTTTTCACAAAATCCAGGGCAGTCATTGACAGTAAAGACGCTGAAAATCACTTCATGTGCGGAAGTGATCGAATTTTATATTGAGAATATTACAGGAAAATCAGTCTTATGAAAAAAGGTTGTATTGCCGCATTCGGAGAGGTGATGCTGCGCCTCTGTCCTCCCGGAAAAAAACGTTTTGCCCAGAGTTTTCCGGGCTCTATTGAAGCAACTTTCGGCGGGGGCGAAGCCAATGTCTGTGCCTCACTTGCCATGCTGGGTGCCGATTGCCGCTATCTGACAGCTCTTCCTGACAACCCTGTGACCCGGGCATTTGCCGTTCAGCTGCGGGGAATGGGATGCGATGTCAGCAGGATCCATTTTTCTTCAACAGGCCGCATGGGCGTCTATTACGCGGAACACGGTTCCAATATGCGGGGATCCAATGTGGTTTATGACCGGGATCATTCCACCATCTCTCTGCTGGCTCCGGAAGCCTATGATTTTGACGCCATGCTGGAGGATGTTTCCCATCTGCATGTGACGGGGATCACGCCTGCGTTGAGCGAAAATGCTTATCTTTCCACGCTTGCGGCGGTGAAAGCGGCTTCCCGGAAGGGGGTTGCAGTCTCTGTCGATCTCAATTACCGCAAGAAATTGTGGAATTGGGAACCGGGAACAGCTAAAAATATCCTCGCCGGACGCTGCATGGCAGAGATCGTCAGCTTTGCAGATATCATCATCGGCAATGAAGAGGATGCCGCTGATGTTTTCGGCATCCATGCTGCTGATACGTCCATCGACTCGGGCAAACTCAATATCGCCAGCTACAAGGAGGTCGCGTCCGCCTTGTCTGCCCGTTTCCCCAAAGCCAAATTTGTTGCGGTCACGCTCCGTGAAAGCATTTCCGCAGACCACAACAACTGGGGCGGGATGCTCTATGACTGCGCGGCTCAAACGGCCCATTTTGCCCCGTTGGATGCCAATGCCGCTTATGCGCCTTACCAGATCAGTGATATCGTTGACCGTTTCGGCGGCGGCGACTCTTTCTGTGCCGGTTTGATTTACGCGCTCAACAGCGAAAAATATGCTTCTCCGGCGGATGCCATCCGCTTTGCCGCCGCCGCCAGCGCTTTGAAACATACGATCTTGGGGGACTACAATTATTCCTCTTTGAGCGAGATCGAAACTTTAATGAAGGGTTCTGCTTCAGGGAGAGTTCAGCGATGAAAAAAAGATTTGAAAAAAGCATGTCTCAATGTCCCGTCGTAGCCATTCTCCGGGGCTTGACCACGCCGGAAGTTCCCTCTGTCTGTGATGCCCTCTGGGCTGCCGGGATCACGATTTTGGAGATCCCGCTGAATTCTCCTGACCCCATCACCACGATCGCCGCCGCCGTGAAACATTGCGGAGAGCGCCAGATGGTCGGTGCCGGAACGGTTCTGACACCTGAAAATGTCCGGCAAGTTGCTGAGGCGGGCGGGAAATTCATTATTTCTCCCAATACCGATGTTGATGTGATCCGTGAGACCAAAAAATGCGGATTGCTTTCCATTCCCGGCTTTTTCACTGCCAGTGAAGCCTTTACCGCGCAGAAAGCCGGAGCTGATTATTTGAAGCTCTTTCCGGCTGTTCTCGGCCCGGGCTATGTAAAAGATCTGAAAGCGGTGGTGACGCTTCCCATTCTGGCCGTAGGCGGCGTCAATGCTGCCAATACGCCTGATTTTATGAAGGTCTGCTGCGGCGTGGGCATCGGCTCTGCGATCTACAAAGCCGGACGTTCTGCCGCAGAGGTGGAGTCTTGCGCAAAAGAGATCGTCGCCAAGCTCAAATAAGAGCGCAAGGCTTTTTTATTTCGCGCTGTTCCCGACAAGGGTCGATGGTATCGCGGGGAGGGGAAAAACCTCTTTTCGCGGGAAAAGAGGTTTTTCCCCTCCCCACACCCCACCCCTTTTCGAGAAAAGCGAAGTATTTTTAGTTTTATATC
>JAFVYP010000189.1 GCA_017508555.1 Lentisphaeria bacterium | reverse complement strand
GACGTTGACCGCCTGAAAGAGCAGTTCACCTTTTTTGCTCATCTGTTCCAGACGGTGGACTCCCGTAGTGGTTTCTTCGGAAACACCTCTGACGGCAGCGGCCACTTTGTGCCAGTGCTGCGGATCTCTGGCCAGCTCCCGTTTCAAGAGAGCGTTGATGATTTTAAGCTCTTCCACATCCGTCGGTTCATCCAGAATAGCGGGATCATCCTCAGCGGCACAGCCTCTGTGGATGAGAAGTGTGGCGTCTCCGCCGTCATCCACGATCTGATCCGGACCGGAGCCGTCGGGCCATGTCAGGGCACGGTAGGTACATTCCCAGTATTCTTCAAGGGTCTCCCCTTTCCAGGCAAAAACGGGAATACCCGCTTTGGCGATGGCGGCGGCGGCGTGATCCTGGGTGGAGAAAATATTGCAGCTGGCCCAGCGCACGTCGGCGCCCAGCGCTGCCAGCGTCTCAATGAGGACGGCTGTCTGGATGGTCATGTGCAGACTGCCCATGATCTTCACGCCTTTGAGGGGCTGTTCTTTGCCGTATTTGGCTCTGGTCGCCATCAGGCCCGGCATTTCCTGCTGGGCTATGTCAAGTTCTTTTCTGCCGAAATCGGCAAGAGCGATATCTCTGATCTGATATTCCATAATGATCCACCAATTATTTGATTGATAAAGCTTTTTCTATCTTTTCCCACGACGCATCCGGAAGCTGTGATCCGATAACTTGGACAACTTCTCCGGAAAGGATGGAACCGTATTTGGCACACGCTTCAAGACTGTGTCCTTTGACGGTACCGTAAAGGAATCCGGCAGCCCAGAGGTCTCCGGCAGCGGTCGTATCGACGGGGTTTTCAACCAGCTCCGCCGGAACACGGACCTTTTCTCCGTTGCGCTTGACCATGGCGCCGCGTTTGCCGAGTTTCAGGACGGCTGTGGGACAATGCTTTGCAAGCTCTTCAAGCTGTTCGTCTTCCGGAATGTTTCCAACAAGGGCCGCCGCCTCATCGGCATTGGCAAAGAGGATATCCACATCGTCCAGAAGAACATTGATCCTGTCGCGGAAGATATTGACCACTTCAAAACTTGCCAGGTCAAAGGCGATCTTGCAGCCGGCTTTTCTGGCGCCTTCAATAACGGCATCGAACGCGGCGGAAAACAGCATGTAGCCCTCAATGAGAACGATGCCGTAATCAGAAAAACGCGTGTTTGCCACATCTTCAGGAGTCAGCCGGGCCGCTGCGCCCAGATCGGAACGCATGGTGCGTTCTGCGTCGGGCGTTATCAAAGAGAGACAGACGCCCGTGGGAACCTCTTCTGTTCTGATAAATTCATTCTCACTGCCGCCCAGAGAAACCAGCTTGTTTTTGTAAAAATCACCGTCACGGTCATGGCCGATTTTGCCGAGCATGGCGACATCGATCCCCATGCGTGCAAGGGCGAACACAGTGTTCCCGGCGGAACCGCCGGGAACAAGTTCGGCATCTTCGAGGAGAGCTGTCAATTCCAGGCGCTCCTTTGAGCCGATCATTTCCATGCCGCCTTTGGCGCCGGAAACATGTTTTTCAAGAAATCCATCGCTGACCCGGGCGAGAACGTCCAGCAGCGGTGATCCCACACCCAATACAGCTGCCATTTTGACTGTTACTTCTGCACAGCAGCTTTGAGTTCTGCGACTTTATTGGTCTGTTCCCAGGGGAACTGGCTTCTGCCGAAGTGACCGTAGGCGGCGGTATCCTGATAGCACCAGCCGTTGCCGGGATGCTTGAGATCCAGCTGCTCAATGATGGCGGCAGGACGCATGTCAAAGACCTTGCGGACGATCTGTTCCATCTCGCAGTCGGGCATGATGCCGGTGCCGTAGGTATCCACGTTGACCGAAAGGGGATCGGCAACACCGATGGCGTAGGCCACCTGGATCTCGCATTTGTGCGCCAGACCTGCGGCCACGAGGTTTTTGGCGATATAGCGGCAGTAGTACGCTGCGGAGCGGTCCACTTTGGAGGGATCTTTTCCGGAGAAAGCACCGCCGCCGTGAGAGCCGACACCGCCGTAGGTATCCACGATGATCTTGCGTCCGGTGAGACCGGTATCGCCGCAGGGACCGCCCACTTCAAAGCGTCCGGTGGGGTTGACATAGTATTTGATGTCGCCCTTGAGCAGATCGGCAGGGATGACCTTGGCGACCACCTCTTTCACCAGAGCTTCGAGCCACTCCTGAGGCATGTCGGCAGAGTGCTGGTGGGAGACAACAACAGTCTCAACGGCAACGGGTTTGCCGTCAACGTAACGGATGGAGACCTGACTTTTTGAGTCCGGACGCAGATAGCGGTATTTTTCAGGATCGCTCTTGCGCAGACGGGCCAGTTCCTCAACGATCTTGTGAGAGTAAAGGATCGTTGCGGGCATCAGTTCAGGGGTCTCATCGCTGGCGTATCCGAACATCATGCCCTGATCTCCGGCACCCTGTTCTTTGAAGCGGCCTTCGCCCTCGGTCACGCCCTGGGAAATATCGGGAGACTGCTTGTGGATGGCCACCATGACTTTGGCGTCAGCGTCGCTGAAACCGATGCCGGGGATGGTGTAACCGATCTTGCGGACGGCTTCCAGAGCCACCTCCTGCCAGTTGACCTTGCTTTTGGTGGTGATCTCGCCGGAGATCACGATCAGATCGGTGGTCGTCAGGGTTTCACAGGCCACGCGGCTGTTGGGGTCATCTGCCAGACAGGCGTCCAGAATGGCGTCTGAGATCTGGTCGCAAACTTTATCAGGATGTCCTTCGGAAACAGATTCGGACGTGAAAACATGCTCAGTACGGATCTTGCTCATATTATCCTCTTTTCTCTGAAAAATTTGATCTTACTTGATGATCATGGGGACAGGCACGCCGCGGCGGTTCTGTCTCCAAACACTTTCGCCGCTGCCGGTCACAGCGGGCTGATCTTCGCCGAAGCTGACGGTTTTGATCTTGAAATCGGCAACGCCTTTTTTGACCAGATAGCTGCGGATGGCATTGGCACGGCGTTCGCCAAGAGCCCGGTTGTATTCCTCGGTACCGCGCTGGTCGCAGTGACCCTGGATGACCAGACCCAGTTCCGGTTTGTCCTGCATGTAGGCCGCGATCTTATCCAGATTGGCCGTTTCGCTGGGAACGAGGACATCGGAGTCATAGGCGAAATAGATCACAGGCATATTGAGACGGTTGCCGCTGGGATCAGCTTCACGCCATCCGTCTTTGTCAGAAGCGCCGACGCTGGCGGGATCTCCCCAGTTGCCGGGGGTGCCGTTATTACCTTCGGTTCCGAAACCGTCGCCGCCGGTTCCGCCCAGGGCGGTTCCGTCTGCGCTGCCGCTGGGATCAGCAACTGCTCCGGGAACATCGCTTCCGCTCAGATCTTCCGGGGGACGGTCGCTTCCGCAACCGGCGCTCAGAAGAACAAGTGCTGACATGGCCATTCCGATAAAAAGACTGCTTTTCATTTTTCTATTCCTCCATAAGTTTTGTGTTGAAAATCAAACAGCCGTATAATAAATCGAACAAAAAATTGTCTTTTTGTATAAGATAGCCTCAATACGCTTGTTTTCCAAGTCTTTTTTCTGTATTTTAAAGAAAAATTTCATCTCATAAAACAAACAGCGGCAGAAACAGACTGCCGTCCTCTCGGCCGACGAGCCGGGAACGGCTGTTCTGAGCAAAAAAAAAGGAAACAGACCGGACGGCTGTTTCCCTGAAAAGATCCTGCGGATCATTTACCGAAGGTATCAAAACTGCGGATATCTTCAATGAGTTCTGTCATGGCGACGGCATCCTCAGGAAGAAGAGTGTTTTGCGTCTTGCCGAGAACGGCATCGCGGAAGTGGGTCAATTCCAGAACAAAGGCACTTTTTTCCGGATCTCCGATCTCCACAACGCGGTATTCGCTGGTGTGCATGATGATACGGTCAGGACGCTCGACGCGCATGTAGCCGTTTTCGCCCAGCAGCATCATGCAGAGATCTTTGAAACAGAAGGTCGTATCGTCGCAGTACATGCCCTGCAAAGTCGCGGTAACGTTATCGCCGTAATCCACCAGAGCAGAGAAAGAGTCATCTTTTTCCCAGTTGCGGCGATGCCCGATCTTCGCGGCGATCACCTGTTTGGGCAGCTTGCCCGTGATGAAGGAAACGAGATCGAAGTCATGGATGGAAAGTTCATACATCGCTCCGGTCTTTTTCACCCAGGCGCCTTCGGGACGGGGATTGAACTTCTGCTGTTTGGTGGTCACAATGGCCCGCAGTTCTCCGATTTCGGGAAGCAATTTTTTGGCCTCCGCGAAAATGGGTTCAAAACGCATTTTGAATCCCACCCCCAGAAGACAGCCGTTTTCCTTGGCAAGGGCACAGAGTTCTTTTCCCTGAGCCACATCGGTCGTCAGAGGCTTCTCACTGAAGACATTGAATTTTCTGTTGAGCAGAGCCTTGACCACAGGGTAATGGGCCGCAGGAGGTGTGACAACGCTGACCACGTCCAGATCATCCGGCAGATCTGCGATATCAGTATAAGCGGTACAGTTGTACCTTTCGGCAAACACCGCCGCCTTTTCCGGCACAAGATCACAGACTGCCGCGACCTGAACACCTTCGATCTGACTCCACGAGACGGCATGGGCATTACCGATGCCGCCGCAACCTACGATTCCGACTTTAAACATGATTTTATTTTCCTTTTTTGAGCAGGATGATCGATTCACTGCTGATATTTTTCAAACTTCCCTGAGCCTTCCAGTTGCGGGGCAGTTTGAGATTGATTTTTTTCACATGGTCATAAACGAAGAGAGCGCCGTATCTGTCCCCCATCCAAAGGGTGCCGACGGGCGTCTCACGGATGAAGGGAAAGCCGACTTTTTCATAGACCTCATTGAGTTTGCGGATGAGGATCCCTGCCTGCTTCATCTTTTTCACCTCATCAGGAATACGGTCAAAGTTCATGGCTGCGCCGTCCACATCGAAGGAGACACAGATATTGTACATGGCCGCCCTGAAAAAGTTGAGCGAAAAGGAGGCTTCCGGCGCGCTGCAGATCGAGGCACCGTTGGCGGCAAATTCTTTTCCGGCAAAATTGCGGTAAAGCCGGGGACGGTACCACCAGTTGTCCTGAGCGAGAGGATTCATCCCCTCAATGCCGAAAGCAACGTTGTTGTCAGAGAAGAATTTCAGGATCTTGATCACACCGTCCAGTCCGGGACGGGCGGCGGGATCGGCATAATTGACATTCTGAGAGGCGTGTCCCATCATATCCATATAGATGAACCCCATACCGTTGGCCCTGGCCCGCTTCATCACCTGAAAATACCACTTGCGGTAGGCCGGATTGTTGAGATCCATCACCGGAATGGAGTTGAAATACAGATAAAACTTGCCGTCGGGCTGACGGATGAACCATTCAGGATGCGCCTTGAAGATCCATGTGCCGTCGCCCTGGGTGTAATCACCTGCCGTCCAGGGCTGAGAGATCAGGCCGTAACTGCGGCTCAATTTGAGCATGGCAACGCGGTCAGGGCTGTCCAGGGACTCGATCGGACTGGGACACCAGGGGTGACGGATGACCTTGAATCCGTTGTCTGCGGCATATTTCAGACTCTTCCGGATCTCTGCTTTCGTCGCCATGTTGGTATAGATGGCCTTGGTCGCGTGAGCAAAATCTTTGATCCCTGTTCTGCTGCGGAGATGTTTCCGCTGAAATTGATGCATGGCAAGATAATCGTTGTTGCCCCGTTCTTTTCCGGGAGAATACACATGCCAGACACCGGGAAATGCCACCGGAGCGGGCCGGAATCCCGCCAGAAGCATCATGCTTCCGGACATCGTCTTGCCGGCCCGGATCTCGAACCGGACAAATGCCGGCACAGGATAATCCAGAAATTCGGAAAACACCCCTTCGGGAGAGCTGACGTAAGTGAAGGGGATACCGCCGGAAAAAAACTGCCAGCCTTCACTGTCATTCGTGACCCTCCCTGAAAAATCATACTCCATGTATCCCCTGTTTTTGGAGGCATAACAGGCCATGCGGCGCACGGTGTATTTTCCGGGAGCAAATTTGCCGACGGAGCGGATGCGCCCGATCTTCCGGGGAGACGCAAGCAGATGAACAGATTCTTTGATACCGGTAAATCTCCGGCCATCCAGATTGAGATCACCGGCCTGAAAAGTCCACTCCATCCGGCTGCCGTTAGCGGCAGTATAGGAGAGGATGATCTTTCCCTCACCGGCTGTCCGGAGTCCCTTGAAGTCCCAGCGGACTTTTCCCGCAGAAAATTTGCGTTCTCCGGCAATGGCTTCACTGCTGGCATGGGAGAGTTTCTCTGTCTCTTTTGACCAGACAGGAACAGGAGGCATCATGTTGAACAGAGCCTTTTTCTGACCGGGATAACGGACAGAAACGCCCCCCTTCTTATTGACAAACAGTTCAACTTTGTTGGCAAAAATGACCGTCTGACCTTTCACCGCGGCTTTTGTCTTGACCGGAGCGAGAGAGAAAACAGGCTCCCGGACATCGATGGTCACTTCGTTCAAACGGCGGCGGGGCACTTCAGGCTGAGGTTTGAAGAGAGTCCGGGCGGCATCAAGTTTCATCTCTCCCGCCGCGGCGGCGGCAGAGACCCACAGGGTCTTGCCGTAGGCCCAGTTATACAGCTGAACAGTTCCGTTCAGACGGACCCAGTCGGCATTCCAGAAAAAGCTGTATCCTTTTCCGATCTTGCGCGAGGCGAAAAACACGTTTTTATTTCCGCCGTCGGGAGAGAGCAGAAAGGAATACGCCTTTGCTCCGGGAACAAGTTCCGCCTGACGGTATGCCGCATTGGAAGGCCATTTGACCGGAAGGCAGGAGAATGCATTTCCGGCAGGACGTTCAACGGTCATCGCCGGATCCATTTTCATCATCCTGCCGAAAGTCACAGGCAGAAGAGCTTTGAGACTCCGGGGAGCGTTCCGGTTGAAGAGTACCCGTCCGCCGTTTTCGATATATGTTTTGAGCCGGGCGATGCGTCCGGGCGTCAGCATCTTTTCAAGGAGAGGCGCCGGAATGGCATTGAAGATCACCAGACGGTAGGCTTTGAGGTTGTCGAAGGCCGGTGTGATGCCGTCCAGTTTGGGAGGTTCTTTAAGATCGCTCAAAAAGACTTTGGTCGAAGCGCCGCCGAACCCGTCAAGGTATACGGAGTCCAGCAGAGTGACCCGGCATCCGCCGTGGCGCAGAAGAGCAGCGGCATCGTTTCCCGTCCAGGGACGTCCGCCGCTGAGCAGCAGCACATGGGGACCTTTTCCTTTGGGCTCGGGAAGGCGCTGACGACTCGTTTTGACCGTCTCAGCCAGAGGCAGCAGTTCCCGGATCTTCGCCATTTCTCTTGCGTTTTCCGTGGGAACAAACTTGAGATCAGTGGTAAGGATGATGGAGTCCAGCCGGGCATAGCCCCCGGCAGAAACGGCTTTCACGGCGATCTTTCCCGCTTTGAGCGTGATCAATTCCGGCGCTTTGTTCCAGTAAAAAACAGGTTTGGCATGGACGGCATGAGGCGCGGAGTCCCCGAAGGTACCGACCGTCTGCCCGCCGATGGTGATCGTTGTTTTGCGGTACTTTTCACCGAAATCGAAGGTACGGACCCAAACCTGATATCTGCCGGATTCCGGCAGAGTAAAGCTGCCGTTCAGCGGTGTTCCTTTTTTGGTGACACTGCAGAAACGGGAGCCGACAGCCGCACTTGCCTGATTGAGCCGCCATGCTCCGGCAAGTTTCTCGGCCTCGATGCGGAAAGTCCCGGCACAAAGAAGCAGCGGAAGAAAGATGAATAAAGTCAGTTTTGTTTTCATAATTTTTTCTCAGGCTCAATCCATCCAGCCGTTTTCTTTGGCAGCACGCGGATCAAAGCTGCAGTAGACAGTTTTGTTTTTATTGACAGCTTCAGTTTCGTTCACTGCACGGTAAGAGTCCATATCCCGCGCGGAGGAGACATGACCATCCACATAAACGCCGTTCATAGCTCCGGCATGGCGGAAATCCGTGTAACGGAGATCCGTATCAGAAGCGGGGATCCTCCAGTAGGTGGAGCGGTACGTTGAATGAGCTTCGCTGTCGATGAAGGAGTAATACGCCGAGGGTTTACGCAGAGCGGTCTGCCGGTGACCGGTCCATGTTTTACTGCTGGAATCATAAAAGCCGTGCGTCTTGAAGCTGATGCCGTAGCTGGCGGAACGTTCGGTGTACTCGGTGGAGTTGATGGATTTGCGTCCCGTGTTTTCTCTGGCGGGACAACCATTGATCGTTTTTCCGGCGCGCCAGGCATCCTCAGAGGCGCCGGAGTGTTCAAAAAGATAACTGTTGACAACGATCCAGCTGACGACTTTTTTGTCTTTCGCACTGTAATATTCTCTGCCGAGCATCCAGTCGTCAAAAGAACTGGCATAAGTGGCACATCCCATGCCGTACTGTTTGAGGTTGCTCTGACAGGAGGCGGACTTGCCCCGTTCGCGCGCCTGACTCAAGGCAGGCATCAGCATAGCAGCAAGAATTGCAATAATCGCGATCACCACCAATAGCTCAATCAGCGTGAACGCTGATTGAATGAAGCACGGTTTCGCCGTATGAAGCATTTCCCTGCGGAAAATATGAAGCGCACCGTTGGTGCATGAAGCGCTCCCTTGCGGGAGCAAGGATATGAAAACTTTATTTCTTTTGATGCGATGCAACGGCAAAACACCTGTTTTGCAAGCAGCATCCATCAACAAGCCGATCAGGGTAAATGTATGACAGAAGCGGAAATCACGATCAGAAGAATTTTTTCTCCCCATAATTGTTCTCCATGTATACATCCGGCGATGCCCGGACATCGCCGGAAAGTTGCTGTTGACAAAACTTAACCGAGATGTTTCTTGACAAACTCCAGATTGTGTTTCATACCGATCTCGGGTTCGGGAAGATCTTCAGGATACCAGAATTTCTCGTATTCATCGCAGATGTAACCGGAAAATCCGGTCTTTTTGAGTTCCTGCAGCACGGGGATCCAGTTGACCGTTCCCTCTCCCATCAGAGCAGATTTCTTTTTAAGAGGCGTGCGGTTTTCAAGAGTCCAGTCTTTGATGTGGACATGTTTGAGATAGGGAGAAGCCGCGCGGACGGCGGCGGCACCGGTTTCAACACCGGCCAATTCCACCCAGGCATAGTCAAAAAGCATACCCACGTTGCTCATGCCCACATCCTGAATGACTCTTGCCGTATCGCGGACGCTCATGGTCAGAGAACCGATATGGGTCTCAACAGCAATGCCCACGCCGAGAGAACCGGCATATTCCGCCACTTCACGGATACCGGCAACAGAACGGCTCCACACATCGCTGAACCAGATGCCGACCTTGGAAAAAGGCTCCACACCGCCGTAGGAACGGATCAGAGGACACTCCAGCAATGCGGCGATCTCAGCAACACGCTTCAAATTGGCGATGGTCGTCTCCCGTTTTTCAGGATCGGCAAAGTCTGCATAATAACTGGTCAGACAGGCGAATTCCATATCCTTTTTCTTTGCAGCCGCAAGGATATTGCGGGCTTCGGCATCGCTCAGGGTCTCGCTGTTGATCTGACCATCGGCGGCAACACGGACTTCGATGCCGTCATAACCGATGTTTTTGAAGAGTTCGATCACTTCATAGATATCCCTGCCGGGTGCCCCCATGGTGTGACCTGCGAATTTGATTTTGCTGCTCATAACATATTCCTTTCTGCAGTTGAGTGAACAGTTGATTCTCCATTGATTATTTGAGCGCTGATGATGCGCACTTCCTGAACAACAGTGCCCTGACGGACAGCCAGAACCATATCCAGCGCCTCGTTCGTCATTTTTTCCAGACAGGGATCGGCAGTCGTGAGAGACGGAGTAATGAAACTGCTTAAAAGAGAGTGTCTGTCATAAGAAGCGATCCCCAGCTGTTCCGGAATGCGGATATTCTCCTGCTGAGCCAGTTTCTGCACCATGGCCGCCGCGGCATACTGGGGGATGAACACCAGCAGAGGAGAGGCATCTTTCTCAAAGGCTTTTCTGATCTTCTGCATGATCTCCGCCGCACCGGAGATGCGGCAGATCTCCCCGGCAGCCCCGGCCTGATCCAGACGGGCAGAAAATCCCCGGCATCTGCGCTGCTCGCAATAAGTTGAACCGCTGCCGGAAAAGGCTAAATAGCGGGAGTAATGCGCTCGCCCTATCTTTCCGGCAAGTTCTGCAGAAGCCTCCTCATCGTTTCCCCGCACACAGCAGAAGCCTTTGGCTTCACGGTTGAGAAGCACGGTATGGGGCAGCTGATCTGCATTTTTTTCGAGCCAGACTTCATCCTCTTTATCCGTTCCGACCAGAAGAACAGCCTCATACCGCTTGACCGCCGACGGACGGAGAGCCTTGTTCAGCTCACCGTTCACATAAGGCTTGAAGGTCACCTGCAGAGAATCTTTTTCCATACGTTTGTGAAGAGTCACATTCACCTGCTCCATGAAATCACTGAACTGGGAGTAGAGCCAGGGACTCAAAAAAAGCAGTTTCAACGGCTGTTTTCTGCGGTTGGACAAAAGAACAGCAGCCTCATCCGGACGGTAAAAAAGCTCCTGACAGGTCTTCAATACCTTATCGACCGTTGCCGGTGAGATGTTGAATCCGGAGCTGCGCCCGTTGAGCACATAGGAGACCGTTGCCTTGGAAACACCGGTTTTCCGGGCAATGTCGTTGATCGTTATTTTACTCATTTTCTCATCTGCAACACTTGCAAAAATTTAACTTTTATCGGTTAACGTTAAAAATATACTCCTGAAAAACCTTTTTGTCAAGAAAAAAAAGTAAATCATCTGTTTTTTTGAGAAATATTCTTCAGGCGTTCTCTTTTTTACTTGAAGTTCCGGAGCTTCACCCTCATCTGGGGCGCAAGGGGGGGGGGCGGAAAATTCGCCGCCAAAGAAAGAATAAACAGTGGAAAAGAACCGGAAAGTGTGCTAAAGTATAAGAATGTTCACTTGTTCAAGCGAAAAATGATGAAAACAAGGAGATTTTTATGAGTTTTACCTGTTCTGATAAACTGGCCGGATGGCATGGACATATTCCGGTCGAGTATCCGGCTGATGCCTGGATCTTCACCTCTGAAAATACGATGGTGCAGAGCCAAGATGAATCCCGTTTCAAAACTGCCGGCGTGATGTTCGGAGACGTTTCAAGCATGAACGTTGTGGTCGTCGGCCGCGAGGGGGATTTTTTTCTTGCCGGAGCCGTGACCTGTTTCCGTTCCCTCACCGTGTTCCGGGTGCTTATTGAAAGCCGCTGTGTGACGGGGATCGAAGTCCGTCAGCCGGAGATCGCTCCGGATGAAACGCCCGAAGAGATTATTACCCTCAGAGGAAGCGACTGGCGGGAGCTGCTCTGCCGGTATGCTGATACGGCGGCCCGCAAAATGAATGTGCCTGCGTTCGATGTCTCCAAAAACATAACAGGCTACTGCTCCTGGTATTACTACTACAAGGATGTTTCCGAAGCCAATATGCTTGAAAATATCGACGCGCTCATCGCCAACAGGAAACCCTATGCGGCGGAATATGTCCAGATCGACGACGGGTATCAGACTTTTCAGGGAGACTGGCTGGATCAGAATGACGCCTGGCCCACCCCCGTCGGAGAGATCGCCCGGAAAATCACCTCTGCCGGAATGAAGGCCGGTATCTGGATCATGCCCACCACGGCCTCCACGGCCAGCCGGGTGTACCGTGAACATCCTGACTGGTTTTTGAAAAACGCCGATGGGGAAACGGCTGTTCTTTCGGGCTGGTCTCCCGCCCCGGACCACCTCTGGGCCTGTCTGGATGCCACGATCCCCGAAGTCAGAGAACATATCGCCCATGTGTTCAAAACTTTCCGCAGCATGGGATATACCTATTTCAAAATGGACGGACTTTATTTCGGTTTGCAGAAGGGCATCCGGCGGGATCCCAGCGCCACCAGTGTCAGCGCCTTCCGTCTGCTGCTTGAGACCATCCGCAAAGCTGTTCCTGATGCCGTCCTGCTGGCCTGTTCAGAACCCTTCATGCCCTGTCTGGGGCTGGTCGATATGGGGCGTGTCAGCAATGATACGGCCCGCAGTTTCACAGAGGAACAGCCGGCCGGCGTCCGCAGATCCTGTAATTGTTCCATTCTGGCGGCTTTCAATATTTCCATGTCCAACTTCTGGATGTTCGACCGCTGGTTCCGGGCCGATCCCGATGTCATCATGGCCCGGCAGGACAACGCTTTCTACACCCGGAACGAGGCTAAATTTTCCGTTCTCGGCGCCATTATGTCCGGCGTCGCCCTGACCAGCGACCATCTGGGGACCATTGCCCCCGACCGCAATCTGCTGCTGGCCAAAGGACAGGATATCCGCATGCGTGATGCCCGTCCCTACAAGAGCGTTCCCAACATCTGGCCCATGCTTTTTGAAGGAACTGTCAACGGCAGGAGAGCCGTCGTTGCGGCCAATTACGGTGATAAGACCCTCTCCTGGAGCCTGGAAGAGCTGGAGCTGCCGGAAAACTGCATCGACCTGCTGGATGATAAAAAAGTGTTCAACCGCATTGAACTTGCGCCCCATGACGCGGTTCTGCTTGTTGCTGCCGACTGATAAGGGAAAACTATGCTGACAGATCAGATGACCTCCGCCGACCGTGATGCCTGCGGAAGTGTTGAAAAAAGAAAACGGCTTCTTCCGGCCGGATTTTTCCGTGACGGCGTTGTCCTGCAGCGGAAAAAACCGGCGGCGGTCTGGGGAACGGGTGTGCCCCGCAGCCGTATCGAAGGGACCCTCGGCCATGTCCGGGCGGTGACTTTTGCCGGGGATGACGGGCATTTTCTGCTGAAATTTCCACCTCTTGAGGCGGCGGAGGGATTGGTTTTATCCCTGTCCGACGGCACTGAAGAGGTCAGGATCTCCGATGTCGCCGTGGGGGAGGTGTTTCTTATTTCCGGTCAGTCCAATATGGAATATGACCTTGTGAACGTGCCGGATGAAGAGATCCCTGCGCCGGAGCATCCTGTGCGGTGTTTCAGGATCAAACCTGCGGCTTTTCCCGCTCAGGCGGAGGATGTGGCAGGCGCATGGGCGGACAGTTCTGCAAAAAAGGGATTTTCCGCCGTGGGCTTCTTTTTTGCCGAACATATTTCCCGCAAGCTGGATGTGCCTGTGGGACTTATCAACGCTTCAAGAGGCGGTGTGGGGGCGGAGACCTTCATTTCTCCCTACCAGCTTGCCTGCGATCCCTTTTACGGCAAACTGCTGGAAGCGTATGAACTCAAACGTTTCATGCCTGAAAACAATCCGGAATCATCCGGAGATGAACTGGCCAACAGCAAGCGGCTGACATCGGCCATCCGGGCCTGTGATCCTGAGCTGCCTCCGCTGCCGGAAGCCCTGCTCAACTGGGAGCAGGCCGGTTATGACGACAGCTTCTGGCAGACTCAGGAGCTGCCCGACAGCTGGAGTCTGGCAGGTCATACCCATACAGGCGTTTTCCTTTACCGGAAGAAGGTTCTTCTGCCTGAAAGTTTTGTCGGCAGGGAGCTGCTTCTTTCTCCCGGCATCTGCGACCGGGCGGATATCTGTTACGTTAACGGCAAACAGGTGGGAGCCACCGGGGCTGCCAATTCTCTGCTCCACTGGAACACGGTCCGCCGCTACACGATCCCTGCGGAACTGGCTTCAAGAGAGCTGGTCATTGCCGTTCAGGTCGCGGCGTTCTGCTCCATCTGCACCTACGGAGGACTGGTGGGGCCGGAGGAAGAGATGTTTATTGCCTGCGGAAACGAAAAGATCTCCCTGGCGGGCCTCTGGCGTCTGGCGGAGGCCGCTGATACCGGAAGTGCTGTGATGGAAAATATGACCATGACAGGTTCCGGCGAGAGCAAATCCTTCCACGCGCTTTATGACAATGCCCTTTTCCCGGCAAGACACTACACCTTGAGCGGGGTCCTCTGGTATCAGGGAGAGGCCAATACCCTGAATTTTTCGGAACACTACGACGGACTTCAGCGGGGGGTCATCAGGACTTTTCGCGAACTTTTCAGCGATCCCCGTCTGCCGGTGATCGGTTTCCTGCTGCCGGGATTTCAGAGACCGCATCTGTATTCTCCTGACAGCAAATGGGCCGTTATCCGTGAGGCGCAGCTGCGGGTCACGCTGGAGGAAACAGGATATCCGCCTGTGAACATCTGCGACTGCGGCGATGTCAATAACGTCCATCCGCCGGAAAAACGCATCCCGGGAACCCGGGCCGCCGAGTTTTATCTGGCTCTGACCGCCGGAAAGCAGCCCCCCTGCGGCGCTGTCTGCACAGGAGTCCGGCAGACGGCGGAAGACATCACCCTGCTCTTTGAAACATCCGGCTTTGCGCTGACCGGAAACACCGGTTCCGGTTCCGGCATCGCCGGCGTCACGGCCGCAGGAAAAGTGATCCCTCTGACGATCAGCGAAATCAAAGAAAACAGCCTCCGGCTTCAGCTGCCGGAGGAGGAACTTTCCTTTATCACCTATGCCTGGTGTGACAATCCCGGAAACGGCCGCCTGTCCAGCAGCTGCGGTTTCCCGGTTTTCCCCTTTAAGTTATCATTGGAGAAATAACATTATGACAGAGCAGCAAATCATTCAGCACGGAGCCTGGATCTGGCTCGGCAGCAAAGACGCAACCCCTGACAGCTTTGCGGCATTCCGCAGAAAGTTCACCCTTGAAAGTGTGCCGGCGCACCTTTATCTTGCCCTGTCGGCGGATTCTCAGTTTTCTCTGTATATCAACGGCAAAGTGATCCCCGGCAACCAGTTTTCAGATTATCCTGAAAGCAAGACCTATACGCATTTTGATATTACCTCTTTTGTGAAGAAGGGGGAAAATCAGATCGCCGTCCTCGTCCATTATCTGGGGGATGACTTCCTGCGCGATATCAAAGGCTATCCCGGCCTCTGGGCCGTTCTCCATGATGATGAAAAGGTGCTGGACGCCACCTCCTCTTCATGGCTGGCCTGCCGCGCCCCGGGATTTGTTTCGGGCAATCAGATCAAATTCACCATCCAGCTGGGATTTTCCACCACTTTCGATGCCAGAGAAAAGGGCGCTGACAGCTGGATGAACAATGATTTTGATGACAGTTCCTGGCAGAAGGCTTCTGATGTGACGGCGGATTATGCCCGCAGCCTTGCGGAGCGTCCTCTGCCCTGTCTGATCGACTGCGGCTTCAAACCTGTGCCGCTTTACCAGCAGGGATTTCTCCGCCGCGAGGGAACTTATTCCACGCCCTCTGAACAGATGTTTGCCGATTACCTGAGAGAGACGCTTCTGACCAGTACCATCCAGGAGGATCTGCTGCCTCTTTACACCAGGAAATTTGAGGTGTTTTCCACGCTGGAACGTTGTATTTTCCATGAGGACGGCAGCGGATTGCCCTTCATTTTCAAGAGCTTCCCCGACAAGACGGCCAACGGTTATTATGTTATCGTTGACCTGAAAAGGGAGACCACCGGTTTCATCGGCTTCAAAGTCAAATGTTCTGAAGGGACCGTGATCGACTACGCTCTGGGAGAACACCTTGACAGCGGCCGTGTGCGGACCTATATCGGTATCCGCAATCTTTCCGACCGCTACATCTGCAAGGAGGGGGAAAACACCTTCCAGCTCCGTATGCGCCGCTGTGCCGGACGGTATCTGGAACTGCATTTTACGGAAACAGCTTATCCGCCCCAGGTCCTCTTTGCCGGTGTGGCCGAACAGCTTTATCCGCTGGAAAACGAGACCCCCTTCGTCTGTCAGGATCCCCTGCGCATGAAAACCCACGCCATCGCCGTGGATACCCTCAAAAACTGCATGCATGAGCATTATGAGGATTGTCCCTGGCGGGAACAGGCGCTGTATTCCTACGACTCCAGAAATCAGGCGCTGTACGGTTACTATATCTGGGGCAACTACCGCTTTGCACAGGTTTGTTTCGATCTTATCGGAAAAGCCAGACGCAAGGATGGCTTCCTGGAACTGACCTCTCCCGGACGTCTTTATCTGACGATCCCCAACTTCTCTTTTGCCTGGATCAGCGAGGTGTATGAACACTGTTTCTTTACGGGCAAATACGACCTGTTTGAACACAATGCGGCAGTGATCCGCCAGCAGCTTGATTTTGTTTTGAGCCGGCAGACTGCCAGCGGTCTCTACACGCCGGGCAAGGGCGAGGGCATCTGGAATTTTGCCGAATGGGTCAACGGCCTTGCCAGCGGCGAAGCTGAAGAGCAGGCCCCCTACAATCTCTATCTGTATGAAGCGCTCAGGAAAGCGGATGAACTTTTCCATCTCTGCGGTATCGAAGCGCCCGATTACGGCGCTGTTGCGGATAAACTGGGAAAGATCATTGAAGAAAAATTCTATCTGCCTGAAGTCCGGGCCTATGCCTCTGTAACAGGCGAGGGGGCGGGAGAACTGCTCCACGAACACACCCAGGCCCTCATGCTCTTCAACGGCCTTGTGCCGGAGGAAAAGATCGCAGATCTTCTGGAAGGGATCAAAAGCCGCAAGTTCATTTCCTGTACCTTCAGTTCCATGCCCTTCCTGATCCGTGCGCTGATGCGTTTCGGTTCGGATATCCGTGATTTTGCCGCCGCCCGTGTTTCTGAGGCCTTTGACAGTCTCACCCTTGTGGGCGCGACGACGCTGTGGGAAAATCCCCCCCAGGACAGTGTGGGCGGAGACGCCGCCAGTCTCTGTCACGGATGGAGCAGTCTGCCGGTTTACTTCAACAAACGCTATATTCTGGGCGTCAAGGCGCTTGAACCGGGCTTCAAACGTTTTACCGTTGAGCCTTACTGCGGCAATCTTTACAGTGCTTCCGGCGAGGTCCCGACGCCTTGCGGCAATATCAAGGTCAGCTGGAAAAAGACAGACAGCGGCCTTGTGATCGACGTGGAGGCGCCGGAGGGGACGGTTTACGTCAAAGAGGCGTAAAGAATAAGGTCACTGGAAGTTTTTGATGGTCTTGAGAATGGCATGCTTGTGCTTGTTCTTCTCAAGACCGAAAAACATGAAAGAGCCGTGGACAACGATGGGATAAGGCAGTCCGGCAATATGTGTGCGTTTGGTTTTGGCCAGTTTTTCGATCCTCTTTTTCTGATGGCGGGAGGAGCGGTCATACTTGTAAACGCCGATCTCGGATTCTCCCACCATGATGGCCACAGCGCTGTTGGCTTTGAAGGGATCGGCGGGAATGGGACGGACGCTGGCTACCGGAAGACCGGCCTGCTTGAGATGTTCGGCAAAGTCCTGCGCTTCAAGATAGTTGTTGTCCGCTGAAAAACATCCGGCAAGAAAGAGGGCTGCACCCGTTAAAAGGGTCAGAAAAAAAAGTTTCATATTATCCGTTCTCCTTGAAATAAATTTGATTTCAGGTGATTAAAATAACACGCAAGGAGCAGAAAGTCAAGAAAACATGAAAGTAAAAGTCTCATTTGCCCGTGCAGCGGATTATACGCCGGAAAATCTGCGTCCGGCTCTTGAAAGGGTTTTTGCTGCGCAGGCGGCTGCCTACGGTTCTCTTGAGGGCAAAAAGGTCATGCTCAAACCCAATTTGCTTGCGTGGAAACATGAAAATGATCCGGCCTGTGTGCATCCGCGTTTCATCGTTGAAACGGCCGCTTTGTTTCTCCGTGCCGGAGCGGCCCGGGTGTGCCTGCTGGAAAATCCTGCCGTCCGTCAGGTGCCGGCCATTCTGGAAGATATGGGCATCGCGCAGGAATTGAAGGCCATGGGCGTTGAATTTGCCAATTTTGCCGATTACAGACAGCGCACGCTGCCCGGAAATGCCGTGTTCAAAACGGCGGAAACCGCTGTTGAACATCTGGATTTTGACTGTGTTGTCAATCTGGCCAAAGTCAAGACCCACGGCATGATGACCCTGACCCTTGCGGTCAAAAATCTTTTCGGCTTTGTTTCCGGCAGCGAGCGTCTTGCCTGGCATCTGAAGGTCCGCAGAGATTTTGCGCTTTTTGCCGATTTTCTGCTGGATCTTTATCTGGATATCCGTCCGGATTTCAATTTTCTGGACGGCATTACCGCCATGGAAGGCAACGGCCCCGGCAGCGGAACCCCGGTTGCCTGCTGTTTTGTGGCCGGTTCCTGTGATGCGGCGGCTCTGGATGCGGCGGTGGCTCCTCTGCTGGGCGTCCGCGATCTTCTGACCGTCACCCGGGCGGAGGCGCGGGGATTGCTGCCGGAATATGTGTGTGAAGGGGATATCCCCCGGCTCCAGCCGCTGAAACGTCCAGATCCGCCTGCGCCGCTTTCCCAGTGGGGACTGCCGCTGCCCACGGGCATCAGGGAGATCATGCGCGACAGGCTTCTGGCACGTCCTTTTCTGGATAAAGAAAAATGTATCGGCTGCGGTTTGTGTGCCAGAATGTGTCCGCCGCAGTCTCTCAAAATCAGGGAGGGGAAACCGGTGTTCAAGCTGGATGAATGTATCCGCTGCTGCTGTTGTCAGGAACACTGTCCCAAAGGCGCTATCCGTTTCAGGAACAATCTGTTTCTCCGCGGTATCGAAAAGCTGCGGAGTTTGATATCTCTGTTGGCCGGATAAGATGTGGTTATAAGTTTGAAAGGAATTGTCAATATGCGTTTTGCAGAATATTTCCCCGAAAAATCAGGAGAGGTTGCAATCAACAGTTTTTCTCCGGAATCTCTGGCTGTTTTGGATTATAAAGAGGAGCTGCTGCTTAAAAACAAGGCGCTCAAAGCCCTGCTTTTTGAGGGAAAGATCAAAGCGCCTCTTGCTGATATCGTTCCCTCTCCACGTCCCCGGGCCTACCGGACCACCGGTAAACGCCGGGTCTCTTATGTCAATGGAAAACTTTTTTTCCACTTCGGTAAAACTCACGGAAAAGTCCCTGTGGCTCCCTCACTTCTGGAACCGGAAAGCCATCAGGCTGTCTATTCCCTTTTGCACAAGATTTTTTCCCGTCCCCGTTTCAAGGCCGCCGCAACGGCTCTCAATTATATTATTTTAAGGGGCAGTTACAGTGAACATGCGGTGATTTTCAATGTCCGGCGCCTCAACGGGGATATTGTCCGCAACCTGCGCAGCGCGGCAGAGGAGGCTGTGGAAAATATCCCCCTTCTCCGCAGTGCTTTTGTCTATCTGGATGAGACAGGGTCAGATTATTACCTGGAAGCGGAACGGCCCGAAAAAGGCGTTGCTTTCAAGAAGCTCTGCGGTCCGGAATATCTTGCGTTGAAGCTGGAAGGTAAAAAGCTGCTTTATCCGGCCACTGTTTTTTCGCAGATCAACGAGTCCATTCTGCCGCTGTTTTTGAAGGAACTGGAAAATTTTCCCGTTTCCGGGGGCTGCCTGATCGACCTTTACTGCGGATACGGGCTCTGGTCTCTTCTGCTTGCGGATAAACTGGAGTCTGTCTGGGGAGCGGAACTCTCTTCCGACGCTGTCCGCGCCGCCAAAGCCAATGCCGCTTTCCACTGCAAGGATAAAGAGGTCCACTACGAAGCCCTCTCCATTACGGCTGAGGGGCTGAAGGGCAAACTGCCGCCCCTCAAAGGAAAAAAGGAGCTGATCCTTCTCGATCCTCCGCGCAAAGGATGCGCTCCCGGCGTTCTGGAAACTGTCATTGCCCGCCGTCCCGGTAAGATCCTGCATATGTTCTGCGGCGCAGATGAGATCCTGCCCGCACTCAAGATCTATCAGGCCAACGGATGTACCATCGAAAAACTTATTCCTTTTGACTTTTTCCCCGGCAGCATGAATATTGAAATGCTGGCCGTCATCGCTCCGCCGCAGGTATCAAGAAATTGATCCGGCGCAGACTGCGCGGCCATCCGGAACTTATGCAGCCCCGCGTGTCTTTCCAGGCTTATTCGTCAACTGTCGGCAGTACTTATTTGCTCTCATTAGCTTTTTTGCAGGGACTGGCCACTTGGCTTTTGCAGGGATTGGCCGCTTGGCTTTTGCAGGGGGGCTTAGCGCCCGCCCCCCTGCACCCCCTGACGCCCGGTGCGACCGGGTGCGGTGTTTTGCCCGTGG
>JAFVYP010000188.1 GCA_017508555.1 Lentisphaeria bacterium | reverse complement strand
GCTGCCGACAGCAGCCCGTTTGGCCACACTGGGCATATAGGAATAAGCAGGCACACCCCGGACAGCCAGCGCGGCAAGGATACCGCCCCTTGCCATACCGAGAATAATGGCGGTCTTGGAGTTGCGTCCGACAAACGGCTCCTCCATGGCAGCGCAGTCCGGGGCATAAAGGTCGATCAATTCATTGATGCCTCCGTAAAGCCTGCGGAGACATTCAGAGTGCGGCATGGTCTTTTTATTTTCGATCACACCGCAATCAATGATCTCATATTGGGAAGGCCCCGCGGCACGCACCACACCGTAACCGGTCGTGCGTATCGCGGGGTCCAGTCCGAAAATGATCATCCGCGCACCGCCTCAAAGGCCGCCGCCGCTTTCAGCAGGCGGTTTTCTGCCAATTCAGGTCCGAGGAACTGAATACCGACAGGCATGCCGGTAGCGTCATCCATTCCCGCAGGAACGCTGATGCCGCACTGTCCGGCAAGGTTGAGCGCGATGGTAAAGATATCCGACAGATACATCTGGAGCGGATCGCTCTTTTCACCGAATTTGAACGCAGGTGCAGGTGTCACCGGCGTCAGCAGAAGATCACACTGCTTGTAGGCCTCGGTGAAATCTTTGCGGATCAGGGTACGCACCTTCTGGGCCTTGAGGTAATAGGCGTCGTAGTAGCCGCTGGACAGCACATAGGTCCCCAGCAGAATACGGCGGATGACCTCGGAACCGAAACCGGCGCCGCGGCTCTTGAAATAGGTGTCGATCAAATCCGCTCCGTCGATGCGTTTTCCGTAACGGACGGCATCAAAACGGGCCAGGTTGGCACTGGCTTCAGCTGTGGCGATGATATAATAGACCGCCACGGCGTATTTGGTGTGGGGCAGTGAGACCTCAACGATCTTTCCGCCCATAGCCTTGATCTGTTCGATGGCCCCGTCAAGGGCTTTGGCAACACCGGGAGCGAGAGTTCCGGAAAAATACTCTTTGGGCATACCGAAGGTCAATCCGGCCAGGGATCTTCCCTGAGCGCCTTCCAGAGCGGCCGCTGCGGCAGCGGAGGGCTCAAGGGGCAGACAGGTGGAGTCCTTGGCATCTTTGCCGGAAATGGCATCCAGGATGATACCGGAATCGATCACGTCTTTGGAAAGAGGTCCGATCTGATCCAGACTGGAAGCAAAGGCCACAAGTCCGTAACGGGAAACTCTTCCGTAAGTGGGTTTCAATCCGACGACGCCGCAGAAAGCCGCAGGCTGACGGATGGAACCGCCCGTATCAGACCCCAGCGTCACAGGGACAAAGTCAGCGGCCACAGCAGCGGCGCTGCCGCCGGAGGAACCGCCGGGCACGCGGGTGATATCCCGGGGATTGGCCGTCTTGCCGAAGGCGCTGTTTTCACAGCTGGAACCCATGGCAAATTCATCCATATTAAGGCGTCCGAAGGGGATAAATCCTTTGGCGCGCAGATTGGCGACGGCCGTGGCATCGTAGGGAGACACGACGTTTTCAAGGAGTTTGGAGGCACAGCTGACCGTGGCATTGCGGACGGCGATGTTATCCTTGATACCCACGGGAATACCATCGTATTCACTGCGGGCAGCGCCTTTGGCACGGCGGGCATCGGACTCTCTGGCCTCAGCCAGGATCTGTTCGGCATCCACCTTCAGAAAGGCATGGACCTTTTCATCGCCGTTTTTGACGGCATCCAGACAATCCTGTGCGATCTCGACAGCGCTCCAGCTCCCGGAAGCAAGACCTTCAGCAAGAGCGTGAACGGTTTTTTTATTGAGTTCAGCCATGGTCAGTTACTCTCCTCTCCCGGCAGGACCTTGGAAACTTTCACAAGGCAGCCGTTGACAAGATCAGGAGCATTTGCAAGCATGGCATCGCGCAGACCGGACTCGACGGCTTCATCCTCGCGCCAGACGTTGGAAAGAGCCGCCGCATGGGCGGTCGGCTCAACTCCGGTCACATCCACCTCGTTCAGCTCGGCAATGTAGTCCACGATGCTTGAAAGATCTTTTTCGATCGCGGCAAACTGCTCTGCCGGCAGCTCAAGGCGTGCAAGCTCCGCAACGTATTTTACATTTATATCAGAGTTTGCCATTTTGGATCTTACTTTTTCTCAAGAGCCAGATTGCAGGTGCAGAGATCGCAGACTTCAGAGGGTCCGAAGTACTGGATCGGTCCGGGATAAACGAAGGCGGTGGCAACAGCCCACTCATCGCGCTTGGAGGCGAAATACTTGAAGGGGGCGCCATACAGCTCCACCAGAGCCTTGCGGATAACGGGCTTGTCGGCACCGTGACGGCGTTCCATGTTCATCATCATGGTAATGGGAATACCGCCGGCGATCCACTGGGCGGCAGGAGCCGTGGTGTTGCGGACATTGGCCATGTAACCGGTGCATCCGGCACCGATAAGAGCGGCGGCGGAATAACCCAGGCTGTAGCAGTAGTCGGCATCGTAGTTGGAGGGAGCGGCGCAGCGGCCTTCATAACCGAAGAAGTGGGTCTGCGTGGCAAATTTACCGGTGTAGGTTCCGGCAGCCTTCATCTCCTTGAGGCGGACACCGACCATCTCGGCCAGCATCTTTTCCGTCTCGATGAGAGAGACCTGCACGTTGCCGTGGGGATCGCGGTCGCTGCAAAGCTGCTTCTGGATACCGGCAGGCAGGGATTTGAAGACATTGGCGCTGTCTCCGGCAAGTTTTCCGGCAACGAAAGCGGCTTTGGCTTCGGCATCCATGGATTCCAGAGCGGCTCCCTCGGCGGCCATCAGCTCGTTCAGCTCGGCAATGAGAACTTTGATCTCGGGAATGAATTCGATCAGACCTTCGGGAATGAGCGCAATACCGAAGTTGTTCTTTTCAGCAGCGCGGGCGGCAACCACCTTGGCGATCTGATCGACGATCTGCCCCAGGGTCATCTTCTTTTCAGCGACTTCTTCGGAGATGATGGCCACGTTGGGCTGGGTCTGAAGCGCACACTCCAGAGCGATGTGGGAGGCAGAGCGTCCCATGAGTTTGACAAAGTGCCAGTATTTCTTGGCGGAATTGGCATCGCGGCAGAGGTTGCCGATCAGCTCACTGTAAACACGGCAGGCGGTATCAAAACCGAAAGAGGCCTCGATCCACTCGTTCTTCAGGTCGCCGTCGATGGTCTTGGGACAGCCAATGACGCGGATGCCGTAGTTGTTGCTCTTGAAATACTCGGCCAGCACGCAGGCGTTGGTGTTGGAGTCATCTCCGCCGATGATGACCAGGGCATCGATCTTGAGCGCTTCGCAATGTTTACGGACAAGTTCAAACTGCTCCTCGGTCTCCAGCTTGGTACGGCCGGAACCGATCATATCAAAGCCGCCGGTGTTGCGGTAGGCGTCGATGATGTCAGCAGTCAGTTCCATGTATTCGTTTTTCACCAGCCCATCGGGTCCCTTGAGGAAACCGATCAGACGGCTGGCGGGATTGAGGGATTTGATACCGTCGAAAATACCGGCGATCACGTTATGTCCGCCGGGAGCCTGTCCGCCGGAAAGGATGACACCAACGGTGACGGCCTCTTTGACAGCCTTTTCGGCAGCGGGTTCAAAGGTGAGGACAGGACTGCCGAAAGTAGCCTTGAACAATCCCTTGATGGCCTCGACATCACCGGCTGCGGTGGTGGGGGCGCCGGCGCAGATCTTGACAGCAGCGCCATTGGCAAGGGCGGGCGGAAGTTTCGGCTGGTAGGCCGCACGGGCCTTCTGAAGTGCAGAAATACGACTCATGATTTTTCATCCTTTATGATTGTATGTTGTTCAGGTTGAAATTTCAAAAAAATACACCTTTTTATAAAATACTCTCACTATTGCGATTTATCAAGCTGGAAAAACACTCTTGATGACGTTATATTACTGTAAATGGCAAAAAAAGGATATAAAATGATGAATAAAACAGCTTTCCTTTTTGCGGCGCTGCTCCTTTTCGCCGCCGGCTGTATCTCAGGAAGTACCGGAGATGTGCAGAAAAAACAGACTCAGGCTGACCTGGAAAAAGATTATCTCAGTGCCGCCGTCCTTGTCCAGTGCATGGAGATCCTTGAAAAAAAGTATGTGGACGGAGACAGGATCCCCCGGAAACAGCTTTTTGAAAACGCCATCCGGGGCATGGTCTCAAGTCTTGATCCCTATTCGGGCTACGAACCGCCCCGCGCCTACACGGAACAGCAGAAAAAGCGCCTGGGAGAACTCTGCGGTATCGGTGTCGTCATCGCCAAACCGCCGCAAAATTATCTGCATGTGGTGGATGTCATCCCCGATTCTCCGGCGGATAAGGCCGGGATCCGCCCCGGCAGCGCCATCCTTGCCATCGACGGAAAGGATTTGAAAAAATTCAATCTCTATCAATGCCAGAAACTGCTTCAGGGAACAAACGGCAGCCGGGTGATCCTGACCCTGCTTGCCGGGAAAAAGATATCCAAAACAGCCCTGATCCGCCGGAAGGTCATCACCCCCTCGGTTGCGGCCTCCAAACTGATCGAAGGACATATCGGCTACATCAGACTGATAAGTTTTACTCCTCACACACCCAATGAGTTCCGCAAAGCGCTCGCCAAGCTCAAAAAGCAGAAAGCCGATGCCTTTATCATCGACCTGCGCGGCAATACCGGGGGACAGGTCAGGGCTGCCGTTTTAACGCTTTCACAACTTCTTGAACCGGGAAAGGTCCTGATGAAAGCCTATCAAAGAACACGGAAAGAGGAGATCGTCCGCAGCGTCAAACTCCGCAATATCCAGCCGGATACAAAATCTCCCGTGGCCCTGATCGTCAACAATTTCACCGCCAGCAGCGCGGAGATATTTTCCGGCGCCCTCAAGGACAACAAACGGGCGGAGATCGTCGGCGCACGCACCTTCGGCAAAGGCACCCTTCTCCATGTGGTGCGTCTGGCTGACGGGGGCGCCCTGCGGTTTGCAAGCGGCAGATATCTGACGCCTTCAGGCGCTGTCATTGAAGGCAAGGGCCTTGAACCGGATCATAAAGTCCTGCTGCCCCTGCTTCAGACCCACCGGCTGACCATGCAGATGCGCCGTTTCCCGGGCGAAGTCAAGCCCGCTGTCAAAAACGCCGTCAAGGATACTCAGCTTGAGTTTGCCATCCAGACGCTGGAAAAAATCGACGATGAGGATATCGTTTCCGATGAATCCGACCTTTGAAGTCTGGCCGGGGCCCATGGAGGGCGTCTCCCGTCCGGAATTTGTCTATGCTGTCAATCAGCTGAAACTTGTCAGGCGCTGGATGACGCCTTTTCTGCGGGTGAGCGATACCTGTTTCAAAGAAAAGAAAATCAAAGAGTTCCTCGCCCCCTATCTGGCAAGCAGCCTTGAGGTGACGGCGCAAATCATGGGAACAAATCCCCGGATCCTCGCTGAACTTGCCGCGCGCTGTCTGGCATGCGGTGCGGCGGGGATCAACCTCAACTGCGGCTGTCCCAGCAAACGGGTCGTTTCCGGAGGCGCCGGCGGCGGCGCCTTGAAAGATCCGGATAAACTCTGCCGCATCGTCAAAGAGATCCGCGCCGCAGCGGGAGAAAAGATCCGTTTTTCAGTCAAAATGCGCAGCGGATACAAGGCGCCGGAAGAGATGCTCTCCCTCATCCCCCGTCTGGCCGACGCGGGAACAGATGCTTTTTTCATCCATTACAGAACCGTGACAGAACAATATCTGCCTGTTTCCGGCAGAACAGAGCGCCTGCGGCAGGCTGTCCGGGCGGCGGCAGGTCTGCCCGTGGTGGTCAACGGCGATATCGCTTCTGTGGAAGAGGGCAAATGCCTCGTTGAAGAAACACAGGCCTCCGGCGTGATGATCGCCCGGGCCTTCATGCGGGATCCCTTTCTGCTTGAACGCTTTGAAGATCCCGATGCCCCCTGCGGAGAAACGGGACGGCAGCTCTTTTTCAAAACATTGGAGTCACACCGCGTCTCAGGCGGCAACCGTCTGGAACTGGCCAAAATGATCTTCGGTGCGCAGTCAACAGAATTCCGCAGGATGCTGACGTCAGAATTTATCAGCAAGTGAGAAGAACAAATCAGCAGGAAGCGCGTCTGAACAACAGCTTCTGAGCATGACATTTTCTCCGGCCCAGCAGGCGGGAGCGTTGTCATTCTCTGCTTCGATCAGCCATCCGGCTGACAGAAGTTCCTGAACCAGCGGATCTGCTGGCGAAAGAAATGCTTTTCCGACCGCGCCACAATGGGCTGCGGAAGAGGCTTCGGCAACAAATCCCGCATATTCCAGCGCGTACCCCCCGGCATCCGTGTACCAGGTGAAGAAAGATTCGCCGAACATCCGCTCCCAGCTGTGGAAAAAGGTGTCACGGGTACGGAGGACTTTTCCGGGAAAAACAGCCGCTTTTTCATAACTTGAAATAATGACTTCCTTTTCCGCATCAGTCAGCTCCGCGCCGCTTTTCCCCTTTTTTTCAACACAAGAAGGATTGACAAGTGTCACAGACTTCATCCTGAAATTTTCCCAGCCGCAGGAAGCATACACCCGGTTGAGGCCGGTATAAAGAGGCAGCGCCGAAAAGCCATCACTTTCAGCCCGGGAGGCCGCTTCCTCACAAAGAGCTGCGGCAATGCCTCTGCGCCGGAAATCGGGATGAACGGCAACACTGGCAACACCGGCCAGACGGATCGTCCTGCCCTCCCCCGCGTGGACGGTCACAGGCATGATCCCCACATGTCCGGCGATCCTGCCGTCATGGCTGCGGGCGATATAAGAGATCTCCGAAAAAGGCATCCGGTCACCGTATTTTTTCCGGATATCCACAAATTCATCAAAACACAGCGCCAGCATAGGAATACAGACATTCTGCTCTGCACTGCCGGGCTGCGCTTGAAAAATCTCCAATCCCTGCATGACTGTCACCGTCAGTAAATAAAGAGCATCTCGCGGTATTTGGGCAGGGGCCACAGGTGATCGTCCACCAGAAGCTCAAGGGCATCGGCCTCTTTACGCATATTGTTCATAGCCTCCAGTATGGGAGCAGGATCATCAGCGGCAAGAGCAGACTCCAGGTGGTCACATTCCTCCAGCATGGCCGCAAGTTTCGGCGCCAGAGCATCCACCATTTTCCGCGCATTTCCGGCGGCTACGGTCAGCTTCAGACTGCTGTAATTGACGAGAGCTGTGGAAAGTTTATTCATCTCTTCCATCACGGCAGGATAGATCACCGTCCGGGCCAGACTCAAAGAAAGCTCGCCTTCAATATGGATACGCCGTTTGTATTCCCGCAGAAAAACTTCGTAACGTGAAAGCACTTCACTGCGGGTAAAGACTTTGTATTTTTCATAGAGCGCAATATTTTTCTCATCCAGCAGCGGTTCAAGCGCCTCCGGCGTCGTGCGCAAATTGGGCAGTCCCCGTTTTTCAGCCTCCTGCACCCAGGCCATCGTGTAATTATCCCCATTGAAAAGAACACGCTTGTGCTTCTTCAAAATATCATGGAGCAGTTTGGAAAGAACTTTGTTGAAATCATCTGCGGAAGTCTTTTCAAGGATCCCGGAGATCCTGTCAAAAGCCTCCGCCACGATGGTGTTGAGGACCGTATTGGGTGTGGCGCAGCTGCTGCTGGCGCCGGGAGCGCGGAACTCAAACTTTGTTCCCGTGAAAGCAAAGGGACTTGTTCTGTTTCTGTCAGTGCTGTCCACAGGCAGCGGCGGAAGAGTATCCACACCGATACGCAGTTTGCGGGTTTCGCTTTTCCTGGTTTTGTCTCCGGTTTCCAGCTCCTCAAGGATCCCCGAAAGCTGCTCGCCCAGAAAGATGGACATGATCGCAGGCGGCGCTTCCGCAGCCCCCAGACGATGATCGTTTCCGGCACCGATCGTGGAGGCCCGCAGCAGATCTCCGTGAAGAGAGACCGCTTCGATCACAGCGCAGAGGGTCGTCAGAAAGAGCGCGTTCTGTTTGGGATCTTTTCCCTGATCCAGCAGATTGACATGGCCGACGCTGATGGACCAGTTGTTGTGTTTGCCGGAACCGTTGATGGAGGCAAAAGGCTTTTCGTGGAGCAGACAGACCAGTCCGTGCCGGTCAGCCACCTGACGGAGGACCTCCATGATGATCATGTTGTGGTCACAGGCCAGGTTGCACTCCTCAAAGACGGGAGCCAGCTCAAACTGGGCAGGCGCAGTCTCATTGTGACGGGTCTTGGCAGGGATGCCCAGACGCCACAGCTCGTGGTCAACTTCGGCCATGAAGTTGAGGACACGGGGCTTGATG
>JAFVYP010000187.1 GCA_017508555.1 Lentisphaeria bacterium | reverse complement strand
GTATGTTCAAATGTCGGCACACGGATTTCTTTATATCCGAAATTGTCGCATATTTCCTTAAATTTTTTCTCAAGATACTGCCACTTATAACTGTCCTTTGGCAGTAAATCCTCTGATCTCCCCGTTCTGACAGACGGCAGTCACATTCAGCACTCTGCTCTTTTCCTGCCACGGCAGTCCCACGGCAAGGATGGTACTGCATCCGGAGGTCGCCTCAGCCAGCTGCTGCAGGGCACTCCGGCTCCGCCGGAGCAGCAGCTTGTCAAAAAACAGATCACCGCAGCTGCTGCCGGTAACGGATAACTCCGGAAACAGCACGACTGCCGCTTTCTTTTCCGCAGCTTCGCGGTACAAAGAAATGATCTGCTGCACATTAAAGTTGATATTTGCCGTTTCCAGACGGGGAACCGCCGCTGCAATTCTGATATATCCTGACATGATGATACTCCTGCGTGATTTTATTTTCCATTACTTAATGTAGTTCCTTTTTTTGTATCTTCAAGAAAAAAAAAGCCGTTATTGGTTTGAGAATTGAAAAAATCGGGATATATTACCTGAATAACAACTGTTTTTTCAAGAAAGGAACACGATGCTGACTGAATTATTTCTGGCGGGCCGTTATCTGATCCCGCGTAAAAGTGCCGTTTCTTTCATCACGCTGACCAGCATCCTCGGTGTGACACTGGGCGTTACCGTACTGATGGTGGTGCTGGCTGTGATGACAGGCTTTACAGATTTGATGAAAACCAAACTGGTGGAAACACAGGCTCATTTTCAAATCCGCCACAACCGCTACGCCATAAATGAACCGGACTGGATCATTTCTGCAGTCAAAGCGGCAGGCGGCAAGGCGGCACCGGTGATCCAGTCCCCCATACTGGTCCAGTACGGCAAAGGCAGACTTGATACCCGGGTGATGATGTTCGGAGCCTCTGCAGCGGATCTGGCAGAGCATCTGGGATTGGGCGGCAAACCGGGCAGCAGCGGCAAACTGCTGCTGGGAAAGCTCTACCTGGACCGCCGCCATGTGGTCATCAGCAATGTCATGGCCGACCGCTGGGGCGTGACCGTCGGAGACAAAATCCTCTTTCATTCCGCCCAGAAGCTGATGGATCTCGTGGATTTCAAACCCGGCGGAGGCGTTGCCATCAATCAGAAAGGCTCTGCTTATCTGCCGACAGAATTTACCATTGCCGGCATTTATTCCATGGGCAAATACGATTTTGACAAGATGATCCTCTTTACCGGACTGGATGATGCCGCTGAACTGGTCGAACTCCCCTGGGGAGCCGCAACCACCGTGTTCGGCTGGGGACAGGATGCGTTCAACCAGAAAGCCCTGATCAAAAAAATCCGCTCCATGCTGCCGCAGGATTTTCAGGTAATCACCTGGGAGGAAAGCAATCAACGGCTGCTCGGAGTTCTTGCCGTGGAAAAACGGATGATGTTTTTTCTGCTGATTTTCATCGTGCTTGTTGCCGCCTTCAGCATCACCAATACGCTGATTAC
>JAFVYP010000186.1 GCA_017508555.1 Lentisphaeria bacterium | reverse complement strand
TGAATCATCTTTTGCTGATTATCTCAGATATTTTACGATTTTTTTGCAAATATAACTTGACAAATAGTCTCTCATAGGAGAAAAGCGAAGTATTTTTAGTTTTATATCATTGTATCTACCCGTATCGGGAACAGAGCCTTTGATTTTTGTCACAGATTTGTTCGTATCGGGAATACAAACTTCACAAAAAGGCCAAGTGCGGGCTTTTTCAGAAGCGGAAATCGCGGATCCCCGCCTTGATCTTTTCAAGGTGATCGGCGGCGATCTCTCTGACCTTTTCGTTGGGAATATGGGTCAGTTCTCCGGCAATGACACGTTCTCCGGCCTCTTTGGTATCGGCCGTTGCGTAATCCTCCAGATACTCCTGCAAAGTCATCAGGGCATTGGGCTGGCAGCAGTTGGCGATCTGACCGGATTTCAGCAGGGACATGAAACGGTCTCCCGTGCGGCCCTCCCGGTAACAGGCGGTGCAGAAACTGGGGATATAACCCAACTTCAGCAGCCAGTTGATGACTTCATCCAGTGACCGCTGATCGCTGACATCAAACTGTGCCGTATCATCACAGCGCTCTTCTGTGGTGTAACCGCCCACACTGGTGCGGGAGCCGCCGGAAATCTGCGAAACCCCCACAGCCAGAACTCTCTCGCGGGCCTTCTGGCTTTCACGGGTGGAAACGATGATCCCCGTATAAGGCACCGCGATCCGCAGGACAGCCACCAGTTTTTCAAAGGTATCATCGCTGATGGCATTGGAAAAACTGGACGCGTCGATATCGTCCGCCGGACGGATGCGGGGAACACTGATGGTATGGGGACCCACGCCGAAACGGGCCTCCAGGTGTTCCGCGTGCATGAGCTGACCCACAAAATCATAGCGGTAGGTGGTCAGACCGTAAAGAACACCGCAGCCCACATCATCAATACCGCCCTCCATGGCTCTATCCATGGCCTCTGTATGCCAGGCATAATCGTGTTTGGGACCGGTGGGATGCAGGGCTTCATAATTTTCCTTGTTGTAAGTCTCCTGAAAGAGGATATAGGTCCCGATACCGGCATCTTTGAGTTTGCGGTAATTTTCAACCGTCGTGGCGGCGATGTTGACGTTCACACGGCGGATAGCTCCGTTTTTGTGCTTGATGGAATAAATCGTTTTGATGCTTTCAAGAACATATTCAATGGGATTCATCACCGGATGTTCACCGGTTTCCAGCGCCAGACGTTTATGTCCCATATCCTGAAGGGCGATGACCTCGGCCCGGATCTCCTCCTGAGAGAGCTTTTTGCGGGGGATCGTCTTGTTTTTCAGGTGGTAGGGGCAGTAAACGCAACCATTCACGCAGTAGTTGGAAAGGTACAGCGGCGCGAACATGACGATCCTGTTACCGTAAAAACGTTTTTTGATCTCTTTAGCCAGTGCAAAGACCTTCTGATTGATATCCTCCAGAGAGCAGTCCAGCAGGACCAGCGCCTCCTGGTGGGAAAGGCCCTTGTGCAAAGCGGCTTTGGCCAGGATCTCTTCCAGCAGGACTCTGTCGTTTTTATGCGCATCGGCAAATGCAAGAGTTTCCCTGATCTCGTTATCGTTGATAAATTCACTTGCGTGGGGGGATTTGGGATCGTACATGATTATTTTCCTTTGGTATAAACTGTTTTGACGTTGACGCCGCCGATCATTCCCAGCTTGCCTGAAATGGAGCTGATACAGTCAGCGGGTGCGTCGATGATGACACTGATGATACTGACATTTTTCCGGCGGTAAGGAATACCCATGCGTCCGATGATATAGTCGGAACACTCATGCAAAATCGCATTGATCTTTTCCGTAGCGGAAAGATCTTCCACAATGATACCGATCAGGGCGATACGGTTTTCATCCATCTCTTTTTCCTTTCGCATCGGGAAGCGTCTCGCGCGCCCCCTTTCCGTCAGAAACGAAAACTATCCCATCGCAGAACGGACGGACCGCGCTGCTCCGGACCTTTTCAACGCTCTGCTCCAGATAAGGCCTCTTTGTCCCGCCGGGAAAGAGAACCGAACTCCGGCTGTTTTTGCTTTCCCGGACAGTATCGGTCACAGAACGCGCTTTAATATACACTTGAAAGTGTTTTTTTGCAACCGGAGAGGCATCGCAGGAGAAAATAAAAACACCCCTTTAAGGAGAAACTCTTTTTCATCTCCAGCCCCGGCATACCGGCAAAAAGAGTTTTCAGGAACAGGACTCCAGCAGAAGTGCGCCACAGGGAGGCATTTCAACAGTGACGGTATCGTTTCCGCTTTCAAGAAGAGTTCCTTTGCCGGTCACGGGACGCCAGGAAAGTTCCCCGCAGCTTTTCAGATCAAAGGTGAAGCGTTCCTCTTGCGCATTCCGTTCGCGGAACAGGAGCAGGAAAGATTTTCCCCTCTTTCCGTTACGGGCCCAAAATCCCGTATATGAGGCGCCCGACGGCCGGCAGCCGATGGAAAAAATTTCGCATCCGGCAAGGGCCTCCCGGTATTTTTTGTGCAGGGTACAGACGCTGCGCAGAAGCTGTTTTTCCTCTTCAGAGATCTTTGAAGGGGCTGTCCAGATCAATATATTGGCGAAGAAGGGGATCAGCGCTCTGTATTCTGCCGGATAAAAATCAGGTCGCTCCTCTGCCGGAATGTCTTTGAAATATTCCGGATCCATATCGCTGGCACAGGGGATCTCGATCTGCAGATCCGACGGATTGATATAACAGGTCAGCTCCCACAGATTCCGCAGTGTTCTTTCCGGATGATAGTCGTAAGCCTTTTCACGCCAGGTGTAAAGATAGCGGTTTTCAAGGAAAATATTGCCGTATTCCATGAAAAGAAAATATCCCGGTCTCTGACCGTTGGTGGTATCCAGATTGAAAGAGACGGCCCCGTCTGTCGCCGTACGGACATGATCCAGAAGCGCACGCAGATTATCTTCCGCCGCTTTGGAGCGGATGAGAACGGCGTCGATCTTGAAGTTGGTAAATCCGTATTCCCGGTAATAACCGATGATCTGTTCCGCAAATGACTGCCAGTCGCAGTAAGAGGCGTTGCAGGAGGGAGCCATCCACAAAGCGGGTTTGACGCCGGCCTTTTCTGCGGCGGCGATGATGGGAGCAAAGGTCCCGTTGAGCTTTTCATGGGATATATGCCAGTAATCCTCTCTTATCCTGCGGTTGAAAGCAAGCAGATTGGCCAAGCCGCCGCCGGCCTGCCACTGGTCATCTATCTGATAAAAGTCTGCGCCGATCTCTCCGGAGGCACGGAATTCATCCACCAGAAACGCCTCTGTCAGGTACTCGGGAAACTTGCCGCAGCCCCAGGGATTGACCATGATATGCAGCGGCTTGGCAGAAAAACGCTTTTTCAGAAAACGTTTCAGCAAAAGGATCCGTTCCTCTTCTGAAGAGTAGAGCAGAAGATCATGCCGGTATCCTGTAAAGGTTTTTCCCCGTTCGACTTCGGAGGGATGGATCCCCCAGGAGCAGGAGTTGATCTCTTTGCCGGAAAGACGGAAGTCATAGGTTTCAAAATCCCGGCGCTCCTCACTGGGAGGAGCCTCCTGAATAAAACAGAACCCCTCCCCGGAAGCGGCTGAACAAAAGAGCAGATTTCCACAGAGATGTTCCTCGTCCGACACCTGTTTTTCCACCACCAGTTCATTGGTAAAATCCGTTCTGCCGCGGAATTTGACGGCCAGAACAGGCGCGATATCCTCCGCGCAGCAGATGCTGTCGGCAATGGATTCCGGCTGGTTGGGAACAAAGGTATGTTTTTCCAGACGCGTTGTCCAGTACCCCATGGGCTGCACCTGAGCCGTGATGGTGTTCTGCACACCCAGAACAGGAAACTCCGGATAGATGAAATAAACTCTTTTGTATTTCGTCTCTGAAAAAGGTTCATACATATCCAGGGTGACCTGCACGCAGGCAGCATCCCTGAAGGAGCCCTCCTGAAAACAGGCGGAAACATTTTCAAGCTGCCAGCAGATCTTTTCATGTTTCAGAGAGGAATACATGCCGATAAAGGCAAAATCAGCGCTCTCTTTGTCGGCAGAAGCCAATTCCCGTCCGGCGGCATTGACAAGAGAAACTGTCCGGGGCGCACCGGAGGAGAGGTCAAAGGTCCTGCTGAAGCAGCTGTTGCTTATTTTCAGTGTATCGTTTTCATAAAAAACGGCGACATCTTCATAGGAAAAGAGTTTTTTCATCGTCACAGTCAATTATTTGTTATTATCCGGAATTTTCTGAAAGCATCATGTGGTAAAATATATCCGTGAAACAATGATTTGTCAAACAAAAGATGCAGAACGGCCGTATCCTTTTTCCGAACACGGCCGTTCTGCGGCGCGGGATTTCCCGCTATGCGCCGCTGTCACTTTCCCGAACCGGGAGGACGGCAAATGCTTATTTGATGTAATAGATCTTGAATTCCTGACGGGGAACGGTTCCCTGCCAGCTGTTTCCGGCCGGGAGGCGTTTGCCGTTTTCATCCTCGATATGGGTGATCTGTTTTTTGCCCAGCAGACGCTGGGGATCGACGGTCACTTTCACCGTCTGCGCCTGATCGGTATCGTTCATCACAACCAGCATGCCCCTGTCTCCGCGGCGGTAGGCGGACATAAAGACCCGCTCAGGATTTGCGGAAGCCGCGCTGAAAGGATTATTTTTGCGCCAGTAGGGGAGAAACTCCACCTTGCCGTCCCACTTGCCCATGAAGGCCGCCTGTTTGGCCCAGAGAGGATCGCTCTGGGCGTGCAGCGCGGCGTTGCCATGCCAGAGACTCAGATCATGGTTGTAGGCATAGCCGAGAAAATGACGGCAGGCACGGCGGAATTTTTCAGGCGGATTCTTCATTTTCCAGAACTTGACCCTGTCAGGGCGGTTCACCTGAGCGGAACGCTGCAGCTGGGGAATGAAGATCGTGGAATATCCCCATTTTTCACCGGCATAGGCCGCGCGGAACATCTTGGGATTGATAATACCGAAGTAGGTCTCTTTTTCGGTGAGCATTTCTCCGAAGAAGGTCTCGCCCTCAACAATGGCATCGCAGAAGGAGTGGACCGCCGGAACGACGGGCTGTCCGGTCACATGATAAAGATGTTTGCAATCGGGCAGAACTTTCTGCGTCAGAATGAGCAGGCGTTTGTGGAACTCACGTCCGCCGCGGATCTGATGGGTGGCCCAGAGCAGACCGTCATCATCCCGCCAGCCGCAGCCGTGTTCGGTGTTGTTGCACATGCGCGGTCCCACAAGGTCATAATAGAGGTTCCGGATATCCATATCCTTGTTTTTAAGGACATTGCTGATCTGCCACAAATAAAATTCCAGAAAGGATCTGCTGTTGAGACAGGAATAGGTCCAGACCCATTTGTCCCGGGCTTTTGTATCCTTGATATTGTATTCGATAATGTAGTCTCCGATAGGCCGGGAGGTCCATTTTTTGCCCCAGTAGGCCCATTCAGGATTGTAAGGACCTGCGCCGTTGGAGGCGATATAGAGGAAAAAGCGTGTGGCTTTATTCTTCTTATATCTCTCTCTGTGCGAGACCCAGTAGTCCCGGTCATAAAATTCTTTGCCGCTGTCAAGATAGTTGAAGTAATAGCTCATCAGAGACCAGCCCCACTCTTTGCCGACGCGGTTCCAGCGGGTGGAGGTATCGGCTTTTTTGACGGGCGTTCCGTGGAAACCGAAAGAAATCTTCCGCGCACCGTTCAGCGTTACAGGACGGTCGATCACATTGAGTTTGACCGTCATGGCGTTTTTGCCGGGAAGGATCTCGACAGTCCGGTTTTTATCCTTATTTTTCCAGCCCTTCAGGTCTTCGGCGTACCAGGCAAATCCGGCCTCGTCGCTGCCGACCCAGAAGGCGGGTTTGTGATAAAGATTTTTGTGCCAGCCGGAGGCGGGAACAAGGCCCGTTGCACCGAATTTGGCGGTATGGGTGTCTCCGGCGTTACTGTGGACCTGCTCGGCAAATTCCTTTTTGAGGGGGATCTCGATGACAAAATCCGTGATTTTGGCCTTTTGGCCGTTCAGGGAAAGATCGAACCAGAGCATGCCGTCAAACTCTGCACGGATATTGCAGCTGACGCTGACATTGCCCAGCTTGCCCTCTGTCCGGGCCAGAATATAATCAGGTTTGCTTTCCAGCAGTTTGAAAGTGCCTTTTTCAAGATATCTGCCATTGATGCGCACGCGGCAGGGCGCGGCCAGGATCTGATGACCGTTGGCGGTGAATCCTGAGGGAAGAAGTGTGCCTTTGAAGGCATACTGCTGCATTTTGGCAATGATGGTGTCGTCTTTGAACTGCATGGGGGTCCAGGGACGGGGAACGAAGCCGGGATAAATACCGATTTTGTTGTTGTCCCAGGCTGTGGGAGAGGGAGACTTTCTGTACCACTGGACAAAAGGAGTTCCTTCGGGAACACCCGCCCCATTGATGAATTGGGCCTTGTAGTCATAATCGCCGTCGGGCAGCTCTTTGATGCTCCGGGAAACAGTCCAGAAAACCTGATCCGCTTTGACAGGCACCTTGTGGGTATAGACCTTTTTGCTCTTTTTATCTGTCAGGGTCAGCAGCAGATGTCCGGTGGCGCCGCCCTCGTTTTTGGCGACGCTCTGAAGCAGCCCTTTTTCGATGTCCGTGTAGATGTACTGGACCGCCACCGCACTGGGAGGCGTTCCCTGATAGCCCGCCTGATAAAGGGTTTTGCCCTTATCCGTCAGCTGAAAAGTCATGCTGCCGCCGGGAGCAAATTCCTTTTGAAAGGAAACTTTGCCTTTGCCGGCTGAAAAGGTCTCTTTGAACCACACGCGTTCGTAAGTGGCATAAGAGAGCGTTGCCCGAGCGGAAGCAGGAGCCTGCACACGCAAATCAACAGCGCCTTTATTGATGTCTCCGATGGAAACGATCTGATATTTGGGAGCGGAGGCATCGAAGGTGATTTCCGGGAAAAGAGGAACATCCGCGAATCCGTACTGTCTGCGGACAGGAGCGATGCAGATGAAAGAGCGGGGTCTTTCCGCATGGAAAGACCGTCCGATATTGAGTTTCCACCGGTCTTTGTCTGCGGGCTTCCGGCCCAGCTCCGCCAGAGGGATCACCACCTCGGATATCCATTTTTTTCCGGCGATCTTATTGACGAGTTTCGCCCCCTTGATATTCCAGGAGGGATCTGCTTTTTTTCCGGTGAAACAGCAGTCGTAGATCACCCCTTTGCTGTTGTAGATCAACTGGTAGCGTTTGCCGTTTTTACCGGCAAGCCAGATCTCAAGAGAGTCATCCTTCCAAACCTGACCGTCCCGTTCCATCTGCGCTGTCAGCGGCGGGACCGGCTGGGGCGTTTCGATACCAATGTAAAGAAAATGGTTGTCCCAGCTCAAGTGGAATTTGCCCTGACGGCGGGCATATTTGCCTTCGGCGGTGAAAAATCCCGTACTGCTGACGGCATACTCTCCGGGCATGATTTTTCCATCGGCAGCGGGCGTTCCTTTTCCGACCGTAATGGCCATTTTGCCGCTGGAACGGTCAACCCCCGCCACGGAGGAATACTCTTTTTCAAGCTCGGCAACGGTCAGCATACGGTTGAAGATCTTCAACTCGTCAATGATGGAAAAGCCTTTTTCTACAGCCCAGTTTCTCGAACCCACAAACAGATGACTGTAAGGCTGATCGGGATCATTGGGACGCTTGACCGTATTGATCAGCTTGCCGTTGACGTAAATTTGCTGCATCTGCGGATTCCAGGAGACCGCCAGATGATACCATTTCCCCTTTTTCCAGGCACTTGTGGAGGCCATGGAGTTGGATTGCTCCTCGCCGTCCTTGATGTAGAAACGCGCAGTGTTGCCCTGGTATTTATAGATGAAGAAACAGCCGTTCTTTTTCAAACCCGTCAGAAAAATATTGAAATCTTTGGACGTGGGCTCCCAATCCTCAGGTTTGATCCAGAAGCAGATGGTTCCCTGCTTGTGATTGATATTTTTAGTGCCGGCATAGCGGATCGAATGTTTGATTTTACCGTCGGCACTGCGTCCGATACGCAGTCCCTTGTTTTTGATACCGGCGGCAAATTCAGCCTTACTGCCGTAGGTGGAAACTCCGGCGGCAGCTCCCACCGCTTTGACCGCATTGACACTGTCATCAAAGGAACAGTAAAAGGTCAGTCCGTCATCGACGGAGCTGGAAAGCATGTGGTCATCCGCTGTCAGAACCGCCCCGCTGAACAGAGCTAAAAGGAATATTCCTCCGGGAAAAAATTTTTTCAACATCTCTTATCCTTTCTGTATATACAGTGATTTTCAATCAACAAGCCATTCGGCAGGGGTGGGCGTTCCGGCATCGCCGCTGGCCAAAGTCTGACTCTTGTAAGCAAAGGCTGCGATCCCCGCACGCAGGATGGGAGCTGCATGACCATCGGCAAACAGCGTGTTGTTGGAACCGTTGTGGATGTAGCCGATCCCCAGTCCGGCGCCGTCCTTGGTGTAGTAGGTGTTGGACATGCCCACCAGCGGACTGCCGGAAGGTCTGTCTTTCCAGCCATCCGTCAAAAGAAAGTTCCGGCTGGGTTTTCTGACCTGCGAGGACTTGCGGGCAGGCAGTTTGTTGCCACCGTAACTCATGGCAAAAATGGCAAAATTGGAGCTGTAATTAAAACAATAGGACTGCGTTGAATTGTGCGGCATGTTTTTGTCCGACCAGAGGAAGGGATTTTCAGGACAGGAAAGCGCGTAAAATTTGTTGCGCCAGAATCCGTAATTGGCATTGCTGTGAACAGGATAATATTGGGCCACTTCTTTCGCCGAACTGCCCATTTTTCCCGCATAGGCATAAAGATAGGCCGCCCATGAAAGCAATTTTTCGTTTCCGCTGGAAACACCGGCATCCTGAAAGAGCGAGAACGGGAACCAGTCGCCGTTGTCCTCAAGGTACATGGAACAATACTGGCCGTCACTCTTCAAGTTGTTGAGACAGGTACTTGTCCGCGCCCTCGCCCGCGCCTGATTCAGCGCCGGCATCAGCATCGCCGCCAGAATAGCGATGATCGCAATAACCACCAGCAGTTCTATGAGAGTAAAGGCTGGCTGTGCGGGGGGGAAAGGAAACTTTCTTTTCGCGGGAAAAGAAAGTTTTCTTTCCCCCCCGCGCCC
>JAFVYP010000185.1 GCA_017508555.1 Lentisphaeria bacterium | reverse complement strand
AAGAGTACCGTCCGTAAATTCCCGCAGCGGACTGTTCTGATGACAGGATTCACCGCTCGACCCATCCGTTTGTTCCGATAAGATCCATACGGACGCTGCCGCCGCAGAAAATCACAAGTTTCCACAGAGATTCCTTCCTGAAGGGGTGGGCCAGTTTGACCCGGATACGTCCTTTGGGACGTGTTTCAGCGTTCTTGAACCAGGGCAGACGGAGTTGGCCTGAAGTCATGATTTGACCGCTTCCGGCCAGTTTTCCCCGGGGATCAAAAAGAAAAGCGCAGCAGCGTCCCTCATGAGTTCCGAAGAACTCAAGCGTGAAAGCCGTTTTTCCGGCAGGAATAATGATGTTCTGCCGGGAAACGCCCTGATTGACAAACATGTATCCCTTGCGCAACTCTGTCCGGATGCGGCAATGCCGTGCAAGAACATCCCATGCGCCTGTACCGCTGTCCATGATCTCCACTTTGTACTGCCCTGCCGCGGGCAGTTTTATCTTCCATTTGCCCGCAGTCCGGATACTGCCGCTGAAAGAGGAAATGATATTGCCCTTTTCTCCGGTGACACGGCAGTTGAATTCCGGCTTGGCAAAGGGATTGGCTCCTGTCGTTTTACGGAGGATGGTGATCTCTTCCGGCTTGGTCGTAAGCACATCAAAAGCCATGTTGTCCGGCCCGCGCATCTGGAAGCTGTCACTGGTCCCGGCTTTGAATCCGTCAGGGAAATCATGGAAGAGATCCCCGTTCCCCGCGGCTTCAGGATGTCTTGTACAATAGGTGTTCAACTCTTCATAGAGCTGCGGCAGAACGCAGGTACGCAGAGAAAGCTCTTTTCCAACAGGATTCAAGCCGGTCATCATGGCACAGAAAAGGATCTTCCGGGCGCTGTTGAAAATGCCGGGATCGTCAGCAAGCTGACCGCCTGCTGTCATTCCCGGCGCAGTGAGCAGATTCAAATTCTGATTGGCCGGCCAGAGAAGCTGATTGTCCCAACTTGTTCCGTAAGCCCAGCCTATACGGTTTGGGTCGAGGCTCCGGTGCAGCCACTTTGCTGCGGAAATGATGGATCTCTTTACTGCCGGATCCGGGACCTCGCGGTAGTAGCGTTGCAGCGCTGAAGTGAGGATACCGATCAGATACGGGCAGTTGCCGAAAGCATCTTTGTGACCATTGGCATGGTCGATAGGCAGCTGATGGGCCCATGCGCCGCCCATTTCAAAGTTCTGTTCATCCAGAGCCAGTTCGACCAGCAGACGTGCTGCGTCGAGATAACGTTTTTTTCCGGTGGCGCGGTAAAGTCCAAGCAGGGCCGTGATGCTCCAGCCCGCAGAGCGCTCATGATGACCGAGTGCGGTCAGCGTCGGGGCGATGAAATTGACCAGATGTTCGCCTAGAAGAAGGGCGGACTCCATCGCAACCGCATCACCGCCCAGCAGCCACGCTTCAGTCATGCCTTCGCTCCATGTATGCCCGCTGGAACCGAGAAAATGCCTGGTGAAAGGAGTACTCCAGGTGGACGGGACCGCATGGCTCTGCCCCGTGTGACCAACGGCATGCTGGGCATTTGCGCCCACATACATGGGATCAGGATAAGCATGGATGATATCTACATCGGCCTGATGCCGTGCTGCGGTTTGCGCCCAGCGGAAGACATCGCGGTCGCCTGTACGCAGATAGAGCATGAACATGCCGTGGGCAAAGTCATACTCGTTGTTTGTCCAGTTGCGTCCCCGTTCGCCGAACCAGTCACCCCAGTTGAGGAAACCGTATTCTCTTTGCTTTGCCTTAAATTTCATGTGGCGGCGGAAAGCCTTGATACACTCTTCATCGATTTTTGCAAAGGGATTTTTGTTGCTGCGTGGGATCCCCTGAAACACTTTCGTCTTATACAGCCAGCCGGTATCTATGACCGGGATCACGCTCTTTGCCGCCAATTCTGCCGGAGAGGTCTTGCCGCTGAAGTCGATTTTAAGTTCTTCTGTGAAGCTCATGCCCCACTTTATACGGTAGAGGCCCTCGCAGAAGGGGAATTGCAGATAGTACGGCAGATGTTTTCCGAATTCCTTGTCCGGCAGGGGCGGAAGAAGCTCAAATTTGACGGAGCCCTTTTCTACGCTGAAAGCCTTGGGGTAACGGTATGCTGCATCGCGCAGCGCATAAGTGATGTTTCCTGCTGCGCCACTGCCGTGCATCATGCGGTTGAACAGGCGGTCTCCGATTTTGAGCGTCCGATCGTCCAGCTGACAGATCCTCTGGCATTCAGTTCTTTCCATTCTGATGCTCTGGACAGGTTCTGCAGGCGTATAAGCAAGCGACAGACTGCGGAAATCTGTGAACTCTGTCTTGAGATTGACGTTCTGAAAGCGGATGGAAAAGTCCACCACGGAGGACCCGGCATGGAAAGTCATGCGTGTGGTGAAACGTCCGCCAGAGAGCCTGCCGTCAGCACGGAGCGTCAGAGCCAGTGGACCGCGGGATTCGATGCAGAGTTTTTCAAGCGGCACATCGGAGGAACCAAAGACTTTCCCCTGTTCGTCAACGAATTCCAGACCCCGGGGAGAAAATGAACCTGCCTTTTGACCGTTGATTTGGATGTTGTTGAGAAAATTGAAATGTTTTTTGCTCACTTGAGCCGTCAATTTTCCAGTATCGACGGTGAATCCATCCTTCTGCGGGATGCATTTGAGTTCCGGCACTTCCGGGGCTTTGCGCGTGGAGTTGACTTCAAGTTTCCAGTTTGACTTTTCTTGTGCCTGCAGCTGTGCCGGGAACTCGGCCAGAACGAACTTTATGGATTTGTCAGGCCAGAAAGCAGTTGCGGTAAATTGTGCCGGAACAGTTTTTCCCGCAGGAGAAACGATCCGTAATTTGTCAATACCGTAAATACCGCCCTGCGGGAAGGGGAATCCGAACCTGACAAAAGCTCTCCGGGCTATGCGGCTTTCTTCGAGAAGCTCAAAGGGAATCCCGGTTTTACCCAAAACACCTTTTTTCTGACTGACGGGATACTGGATCGTCAGTGCCGGGGGCGGAGGCAGTTTGATCCAGGAATACTGTTCTCTGCGAATGGCGTTCCCGGGGATTCCTTTGTTTTTGAGCGGCAGATACTTGACCTTTGCTCCGCAATAGCGGTAATAGGATTTGGGAAATTTACTGGAAACGGCGCGGTTGCGCCGGTTGGCGGTCGTATTGGTCAGGACATCTCCCTTTCGGGCGTAAAAACAGATGGTCACGGGACGGCCTTTCATCACAGTAAAAGACTGGGAAACGGCACATCCGGGGATAACCGCCGCCGCATTTTTCCCATCCGGGGCATCGGCCATATTTTTGCGGATATTGACGGGGAGACTTTTCCAGCGGGCGAATATTTCAGATTGAACTTGCTCAAAAGAGGGGTTGAGGATCTTTGTCCCGATACTTTCAAATTTGTCAACAAAGATACTTGCCGCCTTTTGCCTGTATTTACCTGCAGCTTCAAGGTACATGTTGAATCTGCCGTTGATGGAGGGGGTGAACCGGATGGTGTATTTTTCCCATTTTCCGGTCAGCGGTACCTGGCTGCTGACAACAGCCTGATGAAAATCTTTTCTGCCGTTGATGACAGGGTGGGTGAAATCAAGGTTGCTGCTGACTGAAAGATTTTTCAGTTGAACGTCAGAGGGATACTGGCTGCAGAGACGCAGCTGCAGCCGGGGAAGACCGGGGAGAGAAACAGCTTTGCCGGATGGGCGGAAGCGCGGGGCGCTCTGATCCGAAAAGAATTTTTCTCCGGGGATCTCTGAACTGCCGCCGCTGCGGGCCATGAATCTCAGCGTGACCGGTTTGCCCGCCGTAAAGCGTATTCCCTGACGGATGGGCTTGGCATTGCAGACACGGACATAGTTTTTGCCGTGAAAGGCATCTTTTTGATCCCGTTTTTCAGTTTGTTTTGTGTAATAACGCCAACGGAAAAACTCTTTTTTTGTATTCATCTCTTCAAAGGAGAGATTCTCCGCTCTGGCGTTGACCAATTCGATCTTATCGTACTCGATCCACAGAACAGTTCCGCGTCGGCGGTCTTCCGCAGCACTCAATCCGAGAACACAGAAACCGGACTTTTGGGGAACGAAGGTCACTTCATACTGTTTCCATTCCCGTCCCGGCTCCTTTGCTGAATAAAATTCAAGAAAGTACCTGCCCGCCTGATTGAATTTTTCCGGATAGCGGAATTCAAGGCCGGCAGGGGCATTCAGTTTGATCTTGCTGCTCCGTCCATCCAGTTCGACGGCAACGCCTGCACCATGAAGAGCCGCTGCTGAAAAAAAGGCGGACATGACAGCTTTGGCAAAAAAGCTTTTGTACATAAGAAGTTTCATTTTTT
>JAFVYP010000184.1 GCA_017508555.1 Lentisphaeria bacterium | reverse complement strand
CAGTCCGGCAAGGGCGGCGTTGTCTACGTCCTCGAAAAAGAATTCGGTATCTGCCCCCCCAAATCCATGCACCCCGCCATCGGCGCCGCCGTCCAGCACTACGTCGATGCCTGCGGCGGCGAGATCGACTCCAAAAAACTCCGGGACATCTTCTACGAAAGTTTCGTCAATTGCGACGGTCTCTACCGGATGGAAAACTACAGCCGGGCTTCCGCCGGGGAACACTCCGGAGCCGGTTTCGACTGGTACATCGGTGATGTGAAACATCAGCTGTCCGGTCAGGGCAACGGATTGCTTTCCGCTGTGGTGCGGGCGCTGAAAAGCTCCGGTACGATGCCTTTCTTCAAGGTGGAAGATTACGCTGAACACACCCTCGGCACCGATGCGGATGCCCGGGCTATCGCCTTCGTGGGCTTGAGAGTTTCCCCTGATTCCTCTGATCTGGTCTACGGTGCCGGTGAACACACCAACATCGACAAGGCCGTTATCCACGCTCTGATCTGTGCCTTCAACCGGGCCGCCGCTTTGGGCAGACTCGGTGAACCCATGGTTCAGTAACGCTCCTGTAAAACAGCGAAAGAACCTGTAAAAATGGACGAAATAACCAAGACAAGATGGAAAGTCGTCACAGTCCTTGCCGGTATTGTGATCGCTGTCCATCTGGTGCTGATCTGTGTTTTTGTGTCAAACGGCAGCTCCTCTTCTGAAAAAAAGGAGAAAAAACCATCTGCCGCCCAACCTGCGCAAACAGTCAAAAAGTCTGCGCCCCCGGTCTACCGTTATTTCGTCCCTTCAAAAAATCCCCTTTTCGGTTCGCCGCTGGATTATTCAACAGCCCTCCGGGGCAATCTGCCCGCCAAAACTGTGCCGGGCAGCGCCGGAGCAAGGAGCGGTATCATCGTCGATATGGACACACGGCGGGTGCTGTGGGAAAAGAATTCCTCACGCCCCGTCCCCATCGCCAGTATGGCCAAGATGATGACCATGCTGCTCGTGATGGAACAACTTGAAAAACGTCCTCAAATCGCTCTCAACACCCCTGTGACCGTAACTCAAACGGCAAGAGACGTCCCCCGGACAGGAGTCCTGTATCTGGCTCCGGGAGAAAAGTTCACTGTTCAGGAGCTGATGATCGCCACGGCTGTCAAAAGTGCCAACGATGCCGCCACGCTTCTGGCGGAATATTTCGGCGGCAATGTGACCACCTTTGTCGCCATGATGAACAGAAAAGCGCAACTGCTGAAGCTCCGGCAGACCTCCTTTATCAACCCCTGCGGGCTGCCCATGAACAAACAAAACTCTCTGGGCAGCGCCGCCAACATGGTGCTTTTGGGGGAACAGCTGCTCCAATACCCTGTGGTCATGCAGTGGTGCAACATCAAATCTTCTTCCATCCGCAACGGCAAGACGGTCTTTGTCAATACCAACAAGCTGGTCAATCCCCGTTATCCCGGTGTGGACGGCATGAAAACAGGCTATATCCGGGCGGCAGGCTCCTGCCTGACCTTCAGCGCCCTGCGGAACGGCAGACGTATCATGGGCTGTGTCACAGGCTTCAAAAGCTCCCGTGACAGAGATTACTTCTGCCGCCGCCTGATCGACTGGGCTTACAAACAGCCCGGCAAAGTAACTGCCAAACGCTGAAATAAAAAAAACGCTTCTCTTCCAGTCAAACAGAAGAGAAGCGTTTTCTTTTGAGGCAATTTCAAAAGTAATTCAAAAGATGGCAAAGATGGCATCGCAAAGAACTGCAAAGGGTAGTTTGAAGCTGCTACCTGCAGGGTAACAGCTGAAAACGCTCCCTTTCGCAGATCGAAGCGAGGACGCTTTG
>JAFVYP010000183.1 GCA_017508555.1 Lentisphaeria bacterium | reverse complement strand
TAGAGAATTATACATGAAGGTTTGTCTTATGCTGAAATTCAATGTTACAGGAGGTTTATCCCGCGTCACCGACGCGGGTGGCACTCGATAAAAGAGGCTGCAAGGGTCTCCTTGGGTTGTGTTTTTAATCATATTTCAAATTTTTATTTAAGGTTATATAATCATGTCAGAATACAGTCTTGAAACGATCCGCCACAGTGCGGCTCACGTGATGGCCTCCGCCGTCAAACAGCTTTATCCCGATGCCAAGTTCGACATCGGTCCTGCCACGGAAAACGGTTTTTACTACGATTTCGATATGGAACACCGTCTGGTCGCCGAAGATCTCAAGCAGATCGAAAAGGCCATGAAAAAGATCATCGGACGCAAGATCCCCTTTGAAAAGATCGAAGTTTCCCGTGAAGAGGCCGTTGAAATGCTGGCCGGTCAGACCTATAAACTGGAACGTTTGGCTGATATCCCCGAAGGGGAAGCCATCACCTTCTACAAGCATGGCGATTATTTTGATCTCTGCCGCGGTCCTCATGTGGAGCATACCGGCAATATCGGCGCTGTGAAACTGCTCAATGTGGCAGGCAGCTACTTCCGCGGAGATGAAAAGAACCCCATGCTCCAGCGTATTTACGGAACCGCTTTTGCTTCCGAAGAGGAGCTTCAAAACTATATCCGTCAGCAGGAAGAGGCCGCCAAGCGCGACCACCGCAAGCTGGGAACGGAGCTGGATCTGTTCGGATTTTCCGATGCTGTCGGCCCCGGTCTGGTGCTGTGGCATCCCAAAGGCGCTTTGATCCGTCACCTGATCGAGACCTACTGGAAGGCTGAGCATTATCAGAACGGATACGAACTGCTCTATACGCCCCATATCGGCCAGAGCAACCTCTGGGAAACCAGCGGACACCTGGGATTTTACCGCGAGGGCATGTATTCCCCCATGGAGATCGACGAAAAGGATTACTACGTCAAACCCATGAACTGCCCCTTCCATATCGAAGTTTACCAGTCCCGTCTGCGCAGCTACCGGGAACTGCCTCTGCGCTGGGCCGAGCTGGGAACGGTTTACCGTTATGAGAAATCCGGTTCTCTCCATGGATTGATGCGCGTCCGCGGCTTTACACAGGACGACTCCCACATCATCTGTACGCCGGAGTCCATCGAAGATGAGATCGCGGAGGTCCTGCGTTTCAGTCTGCACATCAACCGTGCTTTCGGCTTCAAAGATATCAAGGCTTATCTTTCCACCCGTCCTGAAAAGGCCGTGGGTGAACCTGAACGCTGGGAGACGGCGATCGTTTCTCTGCGCAAAGCTGTTGAAAAGTGCGGACTTGAGTGCGATGTGGATGAAGGCGGCGGAGCTTTCTACGGTCCCAAGATCGACCTGAAGCTGCGCGATGCCATCGGCCGTGAGTGGCAGACGACTACCATTCAGTTTGACTTCAACCTGCCTGAGCGTTTTGATATGACCTATATCGGCGAGGACGGCAAGAAGCATCGTCCCTACATGGTCCACCGGGCGCTTCTGGGCAGTCTGGAACGCTTCTTCGGTATTCTGGTGGAGCATTATGCGGGCGCTTTCCCGCTGTGGCTGGCTCCTGAACAGGCCAGGATCCTGCCTGTGTCCGACATTCAGATCGAGGCGGCCAAGGCGTTCTGCAGCGAGCTGCGCAAGAAAGGTTTCCGCGTGGGCGTGGATGCTCAGGCGGCCAGTCTGGGCGCCAAGATCCGTTCCGCCCGTCAGGAGCGTGTGCCCTACCTGCTGGTCCTGGGTGAAAAAGAGGCCGCAGAAGGTACTGTTTCCGTCCGGACCCGTCAGGAAGGCGAGCTTGGAACCATGAATTTGGAAAAACTTGCAGAAAAAATGCAAGTTGAGGTTGACAATAAGGGACTTTAGTAGTATCTTATAAACTGATTGAATCCCCGGGGTACGGAATCCCGGGGGATCCATGTATAACATGCGCTGGAGCAAAGCCGCACGGCGGCAAGCGTAAAATTGGTTTTGAAGGGAGGGTACCGTCATAGCTAAGCTGTTGAAAGCCAATGACCGGACCATAACACTCACAGAAGTGCGTCTGATCGGTGCTGATGGGGAGCAACTTGGTGTTGTTTCTTATGCACAGGCCCGTGACCTTGCAACAGAGGCAGGGCTTGACCTCGTAATGGTTTCTGACCGTTCCGATCCGCCTGTCGTGCGGATCATGAATTTTGGTAAACTGCGTTATGAGCAGAAGAAAAACTTGAAGGCTCAGCGGAAAAATACTGCTGCGCAGAAGCTCAAAGAGGTCAAATTTCATATAAACATCGATGACCACGATTACCAGACCAAGATCAAGAAATCTCTTGACTTCCTTGAAAAGAAGTGCAGATTGAAGGTCACTCTGGCGCTCCGGGGGCGTGAAATGGCGCATCAGGATATGGGTTTTGAGCTGATCCGCAAAGTGATGGCGGAGCTGGCTCCTTACGCCGATGCCGATGGGGCGCCGAACCTCATGGGAAGAAATATTTCAGTAACGTTTGCACCGAAATAAAAACGGTGCCGTTGGCCGCAGCCGGTAACAGCATTGACCGGCTCGGTTTAATATAAACATCATCAATAGATGAAAGGACCAAACAATGCCGAAGTTGAAGACAAGAAAATGCGCGGCGAAACGTCTCAAAGAGACCGGAACCGGCAAGTTCCGCCACCACAAGGCGGGCGCCCGTCACCTGAAATCCTCCAAGAATGCAAAGCGTCGTCGTCGTCTGCGTCAGGATGCTGCCGTGTCCCCCGCAGAGCGCAGCCGTATCAAGGCAGCTTTGCCGTATGGTCTCTAATCAAGGAAGGAAAGGAGTAGAAAAATGTCTAGAGTTACTTATGCAGTTCCTTCCCGTAAACGTCGTAAACGTTTGCTTGAGCAGGCTAAGGGTTTCTATGGCAACAGCAGCCGCAACCTCCGCAATGCGTATGATGCAGTCGAGCGCGCACAGCGCCACGCCTACGTCGGCCGCAAGCAGAAGAAGCAGCAGTACCGCGCTCTGTGGATCGTGCGTATCAATGCCGCCTGCCGCGCACTGGATGTGAATTACAGCAGCTTTATGAACGGTCTCAAGAAGGCCAATATCGAGCTGAACCGCAAGGTTCTCGCTGATATGGCTGTCCGCGAGCCTGCTCAGTTCAAGGCTCTGGTGGAACAGGTCACCAAGGCTTAATTCGCCTCCGGAACTCTTCCGGCGGATCTGCGAAAATGCCGGCAGCCTGTTGGGGCGCCGGAACTTTTCAGGAGTATTCGCCGGGAGTGTGTCGAAACAGACAGCTTGAAATTGGTTGACTTTTTTCACCGGTTTCAAGCTGTTGCGTTTTTTTGAGGGAAGAAAAAGTGTTTTCAGCAGCGGGGAGGGGCGTAAGATCCGCATGTTCCTGCCGGCTTCTGAGGTCACTTTTTTACAGGAGCAGTCGAAGCTCCATATTTAACACAGGGTGTTTGACATGAATGATATAATTGCAGAAATCGATCGCGCGGCAGCCGCGGCAGAGAGCCGTGCCGCTTCCGCCGCGTCCGGAGCAGATGTCGAGGCCATACGCATTGATTACCTCGGCAGGAACGGTCTTTTTCCGGCGCTTTCACGCCGGATGGGGGAGATCCCTGCCGAGCAGCGTAAAGCCACCGGTGCCGCATTCAACGGCGGCCGTATGAAGATCCAGGCTGCCATTGACGCCGCGCTGGAGCGTCTTTCCGCAGGCAGTGCTGAAAAGGATGCCATTGATCTTACTCTTCCGGGACGGCGCAGCGCTGCCGGACGGATCCATCCCATCAGCCGCATGGCCGATGAGTGTGCTGAAGTGTTCCGCCGGATGGGCTTTGTTGCCGTTGACGGTCCGGAGATCGAGGATATCTACCACAACTTTGATGCCCTCAATACCCCCATGGATCACCCCTCCAGAGATCCTCAGGATACCTTTTATTTTCCTGACGGCCGTATTCTGCGTTCCCAGACCTCTCCCGTGCAGATCCGCGTGATGGAGACCCACACGCCGCCTGTGCGCATCGTTGCTCCGGGCCGTGTTTTCCGCCGGGATACGCCCGATGCCACCCACGGCATGAACTTTCATCAGATCGAAGGTCTCTATGTGGATAAAAACGTCTCCATGGCAGATTTGAAGAGTGTTCTTCAGCGTTTTGCCTGTGAGATGTTCGGACCCGATGTGAAGATCCGTCTGCGTCCTCACTTCTTCCCCTTCACCGAGCCCAGCGTCGAATATGATTTCAGCTGCGTTGTCTGCGGCGGTAAGGGATGCAATGTCTGTAAAAATTCCGGATGGATCGAGATCGCCGGTGCCGGTATGGTCGATCCTGCTGTGTTCAAGGCAGTGGGTTATGATCCTGAAGTCTGGTCCGGTTTCGCCTTCGGTCTGGGAATCGAGCGTCTGGCGATGCTCAAGCACCGTATCCCCGATTTGCGTCTGCTTTATGAAAACGATATCCGCTTCCTCAAGCAGTTCTGAAAATAGAGAGGAGAGCAAAGAAAATGAATATTTCCAAAAAATGGCTTTCTGATTACGTTGCCGTCACCTGTGATGACGCGACGCTGTGTCACAAATTGACGATGGCGGGGATCGAAGTGGAAAAAGTTGAATCCACGTCAAAGATCCCGGCGGGTGTCATCGCTGCAAAGATCGTTTCCCGCGACGTGCATCCCAATTCGGATCACCTTTCCGTCTGTCAGGTCTTTAACGGAAAAGAGACCATCCAAATCGTCTGCGGCGCGCCCAACTGCGATGCGGGCAGGATCGTTCCTCTGGCCCAGATCGGAACCGTGTTTTCCACGCCTGAAGGGGAGTTCAAGATCAAGAAATCCAAGCTGCGCGGCGTTGAGTCCAACGGCATGATGTGCAGTGAGGAGGAGCTGGGTATCGGAACGGATAACTCCGGTCTGATGATCCTGGATGACAGCATTGCTCCCGGAACGCCCTTTGAGGCGCTGTATCCCGGTGATACCTTTATGGAGCTGGAAGTGACGCCCAACCGTCCTGACTGGCTCTCTGTCTGGGGCATTGCCCGGGACGTTTCCTGTCTGCTGGGAACGGAGGCGAAACTGCCCCAAATCAGCATTACGGAAAGCACCGATGCTCCCCGGGCCGATCTGGTGACGGTGGAGGCTTCCGATCTCTGCCACAGGTATATCGGACGGGTGATCCGTGATGTGAAAGTCGGTCCCTCTCCGGCCTGGCTCGTTGAACGTCTGGAAAGTATCGGTCTGCGTTCCATCAATAATATCGTGGACGTGACCAATTTTGTCCTGATGGAGCTGGGACAGCCCCTGCATGCCTTCGATCTGGACAAATTGGAAGAGGGCCGTGTCGTTGCCCGCCGCGCTTCTGCCGGTGAAAAGATCGTGACGCTGGACGGCAAAGAGTTGACCCTTGATGAAAATTGTCTTGTGATCGCTGACGCCAAAAAGCCCATGGCTCTGGCGGGTATCATGGGCGGAGAATTTTCCGGAGTGACGGGGGAAACGGTCAATGTTCTGCTTGAAAGTGCCGTGTTCCAGCCCTCCAATATCCGTGCGACCAGCCGCAGACTGGGTATCAGCAGTGATTCCAGCTACCGTTTCGAGCGCGGAGTGGACTACGATATGGCGGAACTGGCCTCCATCCGTGCGGTCCAGCTGATCCTTGAGGTTGCCGGCGGCCGGTTGGACGGTAAAGCGCTGGATATCAATACCGGCCGTCCCCGGGAGGCGGTGATCCCCTGCTGTTTTGAAAATATCCGCAACCGCATCGGTTCCGGTGTGACCAATGCCCGTATCGAAGAGATCTTCCGCACGCTCCACCTGAAAGTGGATAACGTGACGGCCGAAGGCTGCGTTGTTACGGCGCCGCTTTTCCGCCGCGACTTGCTCCGCGAAGCGGATCTGGTGGAAGAGATTGCCCGTATCGACGGCTTGGATAAGATCCCTGAGATCGCTGTGGGCGGCAAGTGCTGTCATCCTCTGGCCGAAGATGCCTGGCTGCCCTTGCAGAAGCTCCGCCATCTGGCTGCGGGACTGGGATTTTATGAGTGTGTCCATTACAGCATCGGCAGTGTTGCCAACTTTTTGAGCGACAGCCGTTTTGAAGAGAGCGATCTGGTCAAACTGGATAATCCTCTGAGTCCTGAAATGTCTGTTATGCGTCCCAGCCTGCTGGGAGGACTTCTGGGGGCTGTTGAGCGCAATATCGCCCGCGGCAACAGAAATCTGGCTCTCTTTGAACTGGACCGCTGCTTCTGTGCCAATGACAAAAAATTCCCTGAAGAGCGCAACGAGCTTGCCTTTATCCTGACCGGTCTGCGTCATCCGGAGCGTTTTTCTGCGGAACTCAAAGAGACCTTTGATTTCTATGATCTCAAAGGAGCTATTGAGTCTCTGTTCGAGCTGCTCAACATCACCAACTACCGCTTTGCCCTGCTGGAAAATGACAGCCGTTTCCGTGCCGGACACGCCTGCGCTGTCGTGCTTGAGGGAAAAACGGCCGGTGCTTTCGGTGAGCTGAACAAAAAGTTCACCTCCAACTGGCGGACCACGTATCCTGTGTTTGCCGCGCAGATCGAAGTCGCCGCCCTTCTTCAGGCAGCCTCCCGCGGCGTTGCCAAATACAAAGCTGCGCCCCAGTATCCTGCCACGTCGCGGGATATTGCCTTTGTGGCACCTGCTTCTCTTGCCTGCGGAGATATCATTGATTTCATCCGCCGCAAAAAATTGCAGGATCTGGAATCTGTCCAGCTCTTTGACATCTTTGAAGATGATGCCCTTAAAGCCAAACAACAGAAAAGTCTGGCCTTCAGCCTCACTTTCCGCAACAGCGAAAGGACCCTCAAGGATAATGAGGTCAATGCCGCCGTTGAAAAACTGCGCGCGGCGCTGGCCGGTGAACTGAAAGTCGAACTGCGGTAAATCAACAGAAGGAATGACATATTATGATCGAAAGAACTCCCGGTACGGTGTTTGAAGGCGTTCTGGATGCTTCCGGACTCAAATTCGGAATCGTCTGCGCCCGTTTCAATGATTTTTTTGTGAGCCGTCTGCTTTCCGGTGCCATGGATGCCATCGTCCGCCACGGCGGAGATGCCTCCAACGTGACCGTGGCCTATGTGCCCGGCTCTTATGAGATCCCCTTTGCTGTCAAAAAGATGCTGGCAACGGGTAAATTCGATGCAGTGTTTGCTCTGGGTGTGGTCATCCAGGGCGCCACGCCCCACGCCGGTTACATCAACAGCGAAGTGGCCAAGTGTCTGGCCCAGCTGGGACTGGAATCGGGTATTCCCGTGACCTACGGCATGATTACCGCTGACAATCTGGATCAGGCCATTGAACGCAGTGGAACCAAAGCGGGCAACAAGGGTGTGGATGCCGCTCTGGCTGCGATTGAAATGGCCAATCTCAATAAAGCGATCAAATAAAATTCAGAGCGATGTCCGATATGAATAAAAATAATGAGGGCTATGTAGGCCGTCCCCACGGAAAACGTTTGGGGCGGGAATTGGCCATGTCCTTTCTTTTCAGTTGTGAGATGCAGTCAGAGACTCCCCGGGCGGAGCTGTTTGAGAGCTTTCTTGAAACAGCTCTGACCGAGTATCAGGATGTGGATGACAAGACCATGAACCGGGCCAGAGAGTACGCTTCCAAGCTGTATGTTTCTGTGGCGCTCAACAGGCAGGAGCTGGATGATCTGCTTGCCCCCATGTGTGTCAACTGGGACTGGATGCGTCTTTCTGCCGTTGACCGGAATATCATGCGCGTGGCAGTGACCGAGATGCTGTACTTTGAGGAGGTCCCTCCTGTGGTCAGTATCGACGAAGCTGTTGAGATCGCCCGGGATTTTTCCGGTTGCGAAGGCGGCAACTTCATCAACGGTGTGCTGAATGCGCTGAAAAACAAGCTCATCAAATCCGGGAAGTGTTCCCGTTCATAAGCGTTTCAAGGTGTTCAGATGGCGTCTGTTTTTTCTATTTTCAAACGGGGTCTTGAAAAGAGTGCGACCAAAATTTCGCGGGCGATCAGCGGTGTTTTTACCGGGATCAAAGCCCACGATGCCTCCAGTTTTGAGGATCTTGAAGCCATGCTGGTCTCTGCGGATTTCGGTTTGAAAGCCGCAATGGAGATCACCGCAAGCCTCAAAGACCGCTATGACCGGGGCGTGATCTCTACGGATGCGGATCTGATCGGTGCTGCCAAAGAGGAGGTCTGCTCCATTTTGCGTCAGCATGCGCGTGAGATCCATTGTGCACCGGAGGGGAAACCTACGGTCATTCTCTTTGTAGGCGTCAACGGCAGCGGCAAGACCACCACCATCGGCAAATTGGCTTTCCGTTTGCAGAACGAAGGGAAAAAGGTCATTATGGCCGCTTGCGATACCTTCCGGGCGGCGGCAGTGGAGCAGCTCCAGCTGTGGGGAGAGAGGACCCATACCCAGGTGATCTCCTCCCGTCACGGTGCGGATCCTGCCAGTGTTGCCTTTGATGCGACTCAGGCGGCGCTGGCCCGCAATGCGGATTTTCTTCTGATCGACACGGCCGGACGCCAGCAGAACCATAAGGATCTGATGGATGAATTGGCCAAGATCCGCCGTTCCATTGCCAAAGTCTATCCGGATGCGCCCCATGAGGTGTGGCTGACGGTGGATGCCAGTTTAGGCGCCAATGTGGTCAATCAGGCCAGAGAATTTTCCAAAACGGCCGGCGTTTCCGGCCTTGTGCTGACCAAGCTGGATGGAACAGGCCGGGGCGGTATGGCTGTTGCTCTTCACCGTGAGTTTGAGCTGCCCACGTTCTTTACGGGGCTTGGAGAACAGCCGGATGAACTTCAGCCCTTTGATCCTGAACTTTACGCGGAAGCGCTTTTTGCTCCCGGTCAGGAGAAATAATGCCAGACAAATCCGACAGCTTTTTCATGCTTCACGCGCTGGAACTGGCCCGCAAGGCCTGGGGCATGACCAATCCCAATCCCATGGTGGGAGCGGTCCTTGTCCGTGACGGGCGCATCATCGGCGAAGGATACCATCACAAAGCCGGAGAGGCCCATGCTGAAGTCAATGCCTTTCTGGATGCGGAATCCCGGCATGAGTCTGTTGAAAATGCCGTTCTGTATGTGACACTTGAACCCTGTTCCAGCAGCGGCCGGACGCCGCCCTGTACGGAACGGATTCTGCGTTCCGGCGTGAAAAAAGTCGTGATCGGCTGTCTGGACCCCAATCCCAAACACGGCGGCAGAGCTGTGGAGATCCTTGAAAAAAGCGGTATAGAAGTGGTCTGTCCCGTTGAAGAGGAGTCCTGCCGTGAACTGAACAGAGCCTTTTTCTGCTGGATCGCAACGGGCAAACCTCTGGTGATCCTGAAAATGGCGATGACCCTGGACGGCAAAACGGCCGCGCCCTCGGGCGATGCCTTCTGGGTGACCAATGAACTGTCCCGGGGGAGGGTCCAGGAGTTGCGCCGTCTG
>JAFVYP010000182.1 GCA_017508555.1 Lentisphaeria bacterium | reverse complement strand
GGTAAAAAGATCACATCTCTGCTGTGATCGTGTTTATGGCAAAGAAGAAGGTCTTTCACCTGCCCATGGGCAGGTGAAGCTGTACAGCTTCACCTTAATAGAACTTCTCGTGGTGATTGCGATCATTGCCATATTGGCGGCGATGCTGATGCCGGCGCTGCAGAAGGCGCGTGAAAGCGCCAAGACCAGTTTTTGTCAGAACAACCTTAAAAATGTCGGCAGTGCGGGTGCGTTCTACACTCAGAACAACAATGACTGGATCGTTCCCGGTGTCGGACCTGCTCTGAATTCCACCGAAGACAAGCGCAAAAACGTCTGGTATGGTATTCTGGGCGGCAAAACGGGTGTCAATTACGGTGTGACAGGTACATGGCATCAGTGGAGTACTCATCTTTACATGAGCGGCATGCTGCATTGTCCTGCCAGCGATGACAGGATACTGAGCAATACGCCGCTGCGTTGGAACTATGTTGACTATGTTATCAACTATGGTCTTTCCGGGGCTTATGACAACGCCAATGTTGTCAGCGGAGCCATGCGCAAGATCAATGCGGCGAAATATCCTTCCCGGGTGATTTTTGTAACAGAACGTCTTCCCAACGGCGGCTACTACGGTATCCAGAGAGTTGTTGAGGTCGGTTACAAGCACGGTTCCAGCGATCCCCGGAATGAAAAGAGTCCCTCCGTATCCAACGGCTCTCCGGAGTCCTATTACTGGCTGCCCGGAAAAGCTAATTTTGTTTACCTTGACGGTCATGTTGCCGGCAAGGGGATCCGTGAGCTGCCTTCTGTCAAAAATATGTATGCAGCCTTTACCAGTGCTGATGTCCTTGAATGCGGTTTTGACCGTACCAGATGTGTTATTCTCAAAAAATGATCCGAACCGGAGGGAAATAAAAAATGCTGTCATCCAAAAAAATTTTTTCATTGCTGGCTGCCGCAGCGGCGTTTGCTCTCTGCGCGCAGGAGATCCCGGTCCCTGCCGACCTGAAGGGCTGGAACTGTACCAAAACAGTCAAAACGGATAAGGAGATCAAACTCTCTTCCCAGTGTTCTCTGCGGCTTGACAACAACTCCAGTGCGCGGAAAATGATCGTTCTTGAAAAGGGCAAACAGTATCTGATCAAATTTTCCGTCAAAGGAGAAAATCTTGAAAAGGGCACCCGGATCATTTTGAACAGTCCCGGCGTCAAGCGCTGGTATCCTGTTTCCTCCCGGAACGACAAGAGAGAAGAAAAAGGCACTTTTGAGTGGAAAAGCGGTTCCGGTCTGCTGGATCCGGCCGTTCTGGGCGGAACAAACGTGACCGTTGATTTCAAAAACTACGGCAAAGGAACGGCCTGGTTCGATAAAATCACCTTGGAAGAAATCAATATAATGCTTCCGGGCAACTGGAAAAATGTCAACGCCTCCCCCATCGTCGCGGATAAGGAGATCAAACTCTCTTCCCAGTCCATCCGTATGGATTCCCCCGGGCATATTGAGAAACTTTTTGATCTTGAAGAGGGTGTGGAGTATGAACTTACCTTTTATGTCAAAGGTGAAAATATCAAAAGCAGTGCCGGCAAAGGGGCGCAGGTCCTGATCTGCGGCGGCGACAGAAAAGCCTGGGCCCGCGCCGCGACCAATAACAAAGGCACGCCTGAAACAGGAACGTTTGACTGGAAAAAAGGCAGCCGCAGGTTTACCGGAAAATACTTCAAAAGCAACAAGGTCTATATCATGCCGACGCTCAACAGCAGCGGCAAGGCCTGGTTCGACAAGATCGAGTTGAAGAAGGTGCGCGGAACGAAAACCAAAGCCTCATTCCGAAACATCAACAGCAAAGACCTTAAAAGTTTTGCTTTTTATCCCGGCGGAGTTGCCGGGTTTTTTACCCCCGGGGAAAAGATCACCCTCACCCTTGAACTGGAGGGCAGGGGCGATTACAGCTGTTCCCTTTCGGCCCGGAATTATTCCACCGGAAAAGCATTGGGCAAGTCGCTGACCGGGCAAATCAAAGCGCCGGGAAAAATCACCTTCACCCTTCCCGGACAGGCAAACGGATACTACACGGCTGAAACAACACTGTTTCAGAATAAAAAAAAAATCGGTACGATCCAGTGCGGTCTGATCGTCGCGCCTGAATTCAAAAAACGGGATCCCTTTTTCCAGTTCGGCTTCGGCGTTTACGGCAGTCTCCACGATGCCTTCAAGCGGGCCGGCGCCGGAGCGGTCATCATCAAATTCAAGGCGATGGAAATGGAAAAGGGGGATCCTGTCAAATATGTGGATAGACAGCTCAAAGAAAATCAGCCCTTCCTTGATTCCGGCGACTTCCATCTGGGTTTCAGCATCGGCGCCACTTTGCGTCATGATCCGCAGACAGCGGCCGCCGGAAAACCTGTTCTGACTGACAAACACGTCGATAATATCATCAAAGGTTTGACCCATGCCGCACGCCGGACCAAAGGCAAAGTCAGGGAGTGGAGCGTCGGCAGCGAGATCCCCTCAGCGGCGACCATTCCCCACTACGTTGGCACCTGGAGCGAGGCGATGTATCACAGCATGGTCATCACCCGCATGGCGGCGCGGATCGCTAAAAAAATAGATCCGGAAGTTAAAATTTACTGGGGCGGCAACAACATCCAGCGTTACACCCAGAGTATCGACCGCATCGTTTTCGGGGATCTGGCCAGGGATATTGACGGTTATTTCATCGACGCCTACACCGGCAACTGGGATATGACCCGGGGTGGCTATTCCATTCCGGAGCAGACCCTGCGTTCCTTCTACAAGGAGGCCTCTGAACTCTCTGAAAGCATGGGCAAGGGCGCTGCCATCAAAAACGATGAGACCGGATACGCCATCAATTACGGTTCCCGTTACGACAGCGGTCTGGCGCTGATCCAGGCGGAGCTGACCGCCAGAACGATCATTCTCACCAAAGCTGCCCCAGTGATTTGCTTTGAACTGCACATGCCCGCCTACCATGCCCCCTGGCACTTGCGGAACATCACGGATTCCAGCCGCTGGATGACGACCATCTGGAAGCCTGTTCAGGCTCCGAGCGGCCTCAAAGACGTGCCTCTGATCGGCGGCGCGGCTTATACCACTGCCGCACGGCATCTTTCTTTTGCCAAAATCTCACAGGAGATCATTTCCGGTCTCAATTACGCCTGCATTTTCACAAAACCTGACGGCAGGACCCTTGCCGCCGTCTGGAACACAGAGGGCCGGGTCTCTCTTGAGATCGACCTGCCGCAGGAGGTGGCGGCAACGGATATGACCGGATTTGATTTCAGTCTCAAAAAGGGCAGAAACAAGCTGATGATATCCACCGCTCCCGTCTATCTTGAGAGCCGTCTGGCGCCGTCAGTATTGGCAAAGCTGCTCCGGAAGGCCTTTGCTGATGCAGCTCCGGCCCTGAAGACGGCGGCCAAGCGCCACAGTATCAGCCAAATGACCCTGTTTGTGCAGAACCCCGGCGGTGATCTGGCCGATATCGAGATCCGCGGCGATGGCAAAATACTCAAAAAAGCCAAAGCGGCCCCCGGAATGAGTACCCATATCGTGCCGCTTTGCGGTAAAATGGAGGTCATTTCCAACGGTAAAACGTATCAGGTCGATCAGGATAAAAGTTTCCTGAAAGTCAAAAAACTTGCGAAAAAGCCTGTTTTTGACGGAAGTGGCAGCTGGCTCAAGGGGCTTCCGGTCAATAAGCTGCGTGTTCCCGGCGACGTCTATCCGCGGACGGCGCTCCAGCCGGAGCGGGCGTATTTCAAAAGCTCCTTCAATCCCCGCGGACATGATTTTGCAGCGGATTATTTCCTTGCCTACGACCGTGAAAACCTCTATATTGCAGTCAAAGCGGATGATAAAGAACATCTCAACAAAGTGACCAACGGCTGGATCTGGAATGGAGACAGTATCCAGTGGGTCCTTTCTGAGCGGGATGTTCCGCCGGTTGCGGTCCGTCCCTCCAGTATGAATGTTCAGGACTGCATCAGCAAGCTCAATTTCGGTCTGGCTCAAACGCCGAAAGGAACGGAATATCACCGTTTTCTGGGAAAAGCCGGCCGTAAAAGTTATCCCGGCTGCATCACCCGCAAGGGGGGGATCACCTTCTATGAGCTGGCATTGCCGTGGAAGGAGACAGGTATCCATCCTGATGCCGGCCGTGCCTTGCGGTTCAGTCTGGTTGTTTTCGACAAGGCGAGGGCTTCGGATAAAGGCTCCAGCTACCATCTGGCAGTCACACCGGGTGTAGCCGGCGGCATGGATGCAGGCTTCTACCGTCTCCTGATTTTTGAAAAATGATATTGATCCGGAGGCCGCGCAGCTGCCCGGCCTCTTTACTGGTGGATAAAATGAAAAAAGGACTTTATTTGACGCTTCTTCTTCCCCTGCTGGCAGGGGCATTGGAATTCAACGGGGTTTTTCAGAGCAATATGGTGCTTCAGCGGGGCGTCCCCCTGACCATCAGCGGGAAGGCCTCTCCCGGAGAAAAGATAACCCTCTCTTTTGCCGGACATACCCTCAAAGGTACTGCCTCTCAGGACGGCTCCTGGCGCCTTGTTCTTCCGGCCCTTGAAGGCTCTGGAAAAAACCGTTCCATGATCCTTCAGGGAAAAGATAAAAAAATCGTTCTGGAAAATATCCTGACCGGTGAAGTCTGGTTCTGTTCCGGGCAGTCCAATATGCACTGGAAACTCTTCCAGAGCCTCAACGGCAAGGAGATCGCTTCCCGGAGCGATCATCCTCAGATCCGTACTCTGATGGTGGATGCCAATACCTCCGTCAAACCTCTTGAGAGTTTCAAAGGCTCCTGGCGTCCGCTCACGCCCGGCAATGCGGGAAAACTTTCCGGGGTCGGCTTTTTCTTTGCCCGGGAACTGCACCGGCAGCTGGGTATCCCCATCGGCCTTGTCTGCGTTACAAGAGGCGGGACGATGATCGAACCCTGGACTCCCGGCGATGCCTGGGACCCCTATCCGGCTGTTAAAAAACAGGTGGAACAGATCTACAAAAAAACACCCGGACAAAAGCCCCGTTTGCAGGACTGGATACAGAATCAGCCCCATTTGATTTATAACGGCGCCATCCATCCGCTGCGGCATATCACCTGTCGGGGCGTGATCTGGTATCAGGGCTGCTCCAATGTCTGGAACGATACGGAAGAGATCTATTTTCTCAAACAGAAGGCTCTTTTTGAAGGCTGGAAAAAGGCTTTTGATGCACCGGAGCTGAAATTCTATCTGGTCCAGCTGGCGCCGCTCAAACGTCCCGCCCGTTATGTCCGGAAACACGTCGATATCTGGCTGGCCCAGCAGCGCTTTGCGGATACGGTCAGAAATGTGCGCATGGCCGTCATCAATGACGTGGGGGATCTCAACAACATCCATCCTGTCAACAAGGAGCCTGTGGGACTGCGTCTGGCCCGTATCGCCCTCAAATACGATTACGGCAGACAGGTCAAAGCAGATTTTCCCCGCCCGGAAAAATATATACGCAAAGGCAGCACCGTTGAACTGGCTTTCCGCCACGCTTCCGGCTGGAAAACCACCGACGGTAAAGCGGTCCGGAATTTTGAAACAGCGGGCAGAGACGGTAAATTCCATGAGGCAAAAGCCGAAATTTCCGGAAAATATTTGAAAATCTCTGCGCCGCAGGTTGACAAACCGGTTGCTATACGGTATATGTATGATGCGTGCAAAATGGGAAATCTTGTTAACGAAGCCGGATTACCTCCCGGAACTTTTGAGGTGCAAATAAAATGAATTTTGATTTTACAAAAACTTTTGATGTCGCCGTCATCGGCGGCGGTATCGGCGGCTGCGCAGCGGCTTTGCAGTCTGCCCGCTGCGGCAGAAAAACAGTCCTGATTGAAAAACAGTGCGTTTTAGGCGGTCTTGCCACCAGCGGTCTGGTCTATATCTATCTGCCTCTCTGCGACGGTAACGGACGTCAGGTGACTTTCGGTATTGCCGAAGAGCTGCTGCACAACAGCATGACTCTGGGGCCGGGCAAGATCCCCGGCAACTGGAAAAATGAGCAGAATGCTGTGGAACCCAAACGGTTCCGCTGTACGTTTTCTCCGGCAAGTTTTATGCTTTCTCTGGAAAAACTGCTTGTGGAGGCGGGGGTGGAGATCTGGTACGATACCCGGGTCTGCGATACGACCCTTGACCACGGAAAAGTCACCGCCGTCACCGTGGTCAATGAAAGCGGTTTCGGCCGGATCTCAAGCGCCTGTTTCATCGACGCTTCCGGCAGCTGCTCCGTTGCTCACCGGGCAGGACTGCCCTGCATCGAGGAAAACAATTATATGACCATCTGGGCTATGGAATACGCTCAGGGCGCCCGCCGGGACTGGCAGGACAACCTTGACTGCTACAACATCACCATGAACTCCTTTGACGGCGAAAGCCGCTTGCGGCTTACTGCGGAACGGCGTGAACAGCTTTATCCGGGGGTATCCGATGAAGAGCTTCTGCGCAGGACCGTCAGCCGGGGATCCAGCGGCAGGATCGTTTCTGAATTTGTGCTTGAAAGTCACCGTATCCTGTGCGAACGCTATAAAAACGCCGACCGTGAGACGCTTTTTCCTGTCAAGATCCCCGGCATGCCCCAGTTCAGAAAGATCCGCTGTATCGAGGGGGAATATGTGCTGAAAACGGGGGATGAAAAGATCCGTTTCAGCGACTCCTGCGGACTTTTGGGAGACTGGCGCAAACCGGGACATGTCTGGGAAGTTCCCTATCGGACACTTTATCCTAAAAACGGCATTTGCGGTCTGCTGTGTGCGGGGCGCTGTTCCTCCGCCCGGGAGGACGCCTGGGAGGTGACAAGGGTCATCCCCTCCGCTGCGATGACCGGACAGATTTGCGGTCTGGCCGCTCATCTGGCTCTGGAAACAGGCCGGGAGATCCCCGAACTGGACACGGCTCTTTTGCAGAGCCGTCTGGCGGCTCAGGGGTTTGTATTTCACGAATGATCTGCCTGTTGAGGAAATGGTATGGATATTCTGCTGTCGGAACTTGTTTGGCGGCTTTCCGGAAAAGATCCGGAAGGCCGGGGGATCGACATCCCTTTTCAGCTGCCGGGAGATAATATTTCCGCTCTCCTTGATGCGGGACTTATTCCTGATCCCTATTACGGACTGAACGAGTCCCTCTGCCAGTGGCCCGGTCGGACGTCATGGCGGATATCAAGCTCTTTTGAGCTGGATGAATTTCCTGAAAATGAACGGTTTTTCCTTGAAATAGACTCTCTTGACACCTGTGCCGCCCTCTTTGTCAACGGAAAAGCGGCCGGGGAAAGTTGCAATATGTTCCTGCCCTTCCGGAAGGACATCACCTCCTTTCTCCAAACAGGTCAAAACACGCTTGCCATCGACTTTTCCCCGGTCTTTCCCCTGGCGGAGGAGAGGGCCGGACAATACTATAAAAAACTGCCCTGGGCCAGCGCGCTCCATCCCTTCCCCAATATGCAGTTTATCCGCAAAGTCACCAGCCACGGCGGCTGGGACTGGGGATTGACCCTTATGGTCTGCGGCCTGTACGGGAACGCCTGCATCAGGCGGGAAAAGAGCGCGTCCCTGCTTTCCGTCACTCCCCGTCAAAAAATCGTCAAAAACAGGGCGATCCTCGATGTTGAGCTGGAATTTGAGGCGGAATCAGTCGTCACTTTGCCCGTCGATTTGATTTTTGACGGCGAGGTGTCAAGAGAAAACGTCACCCTTTATCCGGGCAGAAACACCCGGGTGTTCACCTTTGAAAAGTCCTCGCCGCGTCTCTGGTATCCCGTGGGATACGGGGAGCCGTTTCTCTATGATCTGTCAGTTGCCGCCTGCGGCCGGGATGTCCGGAAAAAGATCGGTTTCCGTACCGTGGAACTCTGCCGCGAAAAGCGGGGCGAAGAGGCTTACGGTTTCACCTTCCGTGTCAACGGCCGGGATATATTCTGCCGCGGCGCCAACTGGATCCCCTGCGATGCCATTCCCCGGCGGATCACGCGGGAAAAATTTGAAGATCAGATCCGGTCAGCTCTTTTTGCCAATATGAACATGCTCCGCGTATGGGGCGGCGGCTTCTATGAGGCGGAGGATTTTTATGAACTCTGCGATGAATACGGGATCATGGTCTGGCAGGACTGCATGTTTGCCTGTTTGAATTATCCGGCAGATCCGGCCTTTCTTGCCGGGGTGGAAAAAGAGGTGACAGCTCAGGTGAGACGCCTGAACAGTCACCCTTCCATCCTGCTCTGGTGCGGAGATAATGAAGTTTTCATGTGCCAGGGGCAGACGCCCTGGTCTCCGGCAGATTTTGCCGGATGTCTGGATTACGACCGTCTCAATCAGACCCTGCGCAGAGCGGTCAAAGCTGTGGATGAAAATATCATCTTCTGGACAAGTTCTCCCTGGAAGGGTGAAAACCTCATGCACAAAAACGTCAATTACGAATTGGCCGGCGATACCCATTACTGGAAAGTCTGGCATGGGGGATGCAACTTCGATGCCTATCAGACGGTCGATCCCTCTTTCTGTTCGGAGTTCGGTTTTCAGTCCTTCCCCACCATGACAGCGATCAGAAGATACATTCCCCGCGAGGGCTGGAACATCTCTTCTCCCGTAATGGACGCCCATCAGAAAAACAGTGGCGGCAACGGCAAGATCTACGCCATGTTCGCCCGCTATTTCAATATGCCCAAAGATTTTGAAAAAACGGTCTATTTAAGCTGCGTTCAGCAGGCTCTTGCCCTTGAGACTGGCGTGGAATACTGGCGCTCCATCAAACCCCGGTGCATGGGGACACTCTACTGGCAGCTCAATGACAACTGGCCTGTGGCTTCCTGGTCAACCATGGATTACACAGGCAGCTGGAAAGCCGCCCACTATGCCGCCAGACGCTTCTACGCTCCCGTTATGCTGACGGCCAGGAAAACAGGAGAGCAGCTCTCTGTTTTTGCTGTCAATGATACTGTGGAAAATATTTCAGGACATTTTTCCGTTCTGTTTCATGACATTGCCTCCAAAAAGGTGACAACGCTTCTTGAAAAAGAGCTTGTCATTCCGACGGATCAAGCGCTCTGTGCCGCAGAACTCCCGCTGACGGAAGAGATGGAAAAGGGATTTTTCCAAATCATTTTTGACGGCGCCTGCCATGTGGAAAAAGAATTTTTCCCGAAAGAATACAAATATTACCGGCTGCCGGAAACAGATATCTCCTTCCGGGCCGTTCCTGCGGGGGCCGGATTCGATGTGACGCTCTGTGCGGATGATTACGCCTTCTTCGTGCTGGCGGAACTGAAAGATATCCGGTGCCGCTTTTCGGATAATCTCCTGACCCTGTATCCGGGAAAAGCTGTGACGCTCCACGCGGAAACGGAAAGAGAGATCTCCCTTGAGGAATTTGTGGAACGATTTGAAATCAACGATTTGAGGAATTCTTACTGAAAATGGATATCCGTTTGATCTCCCGTATCCCCACGCCCCCCCGGGACCAGAGACAAAACCGGATCGCGCCCCAGTATGCGGCTGACCATGCCGCCTGGATCTGGCATCCGGAGGAAATGTCAAGTGAGGCCCAAGGCGCCGTTTTCTTCAAACTCTCTCTTGAACTTGACAGAGATATCACCGGCACCTTTTCCATTACAGCCGACAACCGTTTTGAACTTTATCTGGACGGAGCTTATCTGGCGATGGGACCCGACCGTTCCGATGTGGACCACTGGGCCTTCAGCTCCTTTGAACTTGCTCTTGAAAAAGGCAGGCATGAACTGGAAGTTTTCTGTTACTTTTTTTCCCATGCAAGCGACAGTATGCCCCGTGCCCAGCTGATGTATTTTCCGGGTTTTCTCTTTGCCGCAGAAGAAGAGGAGCTGCGCCCCCTTTTCAATACGGGCCTCGCGCCCTGGGTCGTGCGGCAAGTGCCGGGGATCTCATTTGAACGGGAGATCCTCATTGCCACAGGCAAAGAGATGACCGTGGATATCGCCTCTTTTTATCAGACACGCCCCTATGTGGTTCCCGCCGTGGTCACGCCGCCCCGGGTATTCAATATCTACGGCGGCAGAGCTGCAGGACACCGGCTTTATCCCTCCGGTCTGCCGGAACAGACCAGAGAACGCTGGAAGGGCGCTGTCAAAGTCCGTGCCGTCATTCCAGACGCGGAGATCCGTCAAAATAAAATATTTGTAACAAATTCATCTGAAAAGTGTTATGATGATATAAGGCAATGGAGCGATTTATTTGACGGAAAGCAAAGCGTCGAAATTCCGTCAAATTCAAAGATCGCGGTGCTGATCGACTTTGAAGATTATCTCTGTGCCTTTGCGCATATCAAAGCCTCCGGAGGGCCTGATACGGTCATCCGGACCAGCTGGAGCGAAGCCCTCTCTTCCGGAGACGGCAAAGGCTGCCGCGATCAGATAACGGATAAATCCATCGACCTGCTTTTTGACTGTACCGAGTACCGCCACTTTGACGGGCAGGAGCGTCTTTTGCCTGTCATCTGGTGGGGCGCCGGCCGTTATTTTCTGCTTCATATCGAAACAAAAGCCCATCCGGCCCGGGTGACGGCAGGATGTTTTTATGAAACGGTCTATCCTCTGGAAAAACACGCAAGTCTTTCCTTTGACGATGATTCCCTCAACGGTTTGCAGTACTTTATGGAACGGACCCTTCTGGCCTGTCTGCACACGACTTACATGGATTGTCCCTTTTATGAACAGCTGATGTATGTGGGAGATACCCGTCTGGAAATGCTCACCTCTCTGGTGTTGAGCCGGGACAGCCGTCCAGCCCTGCGGGCATTGAAACTCTTTGACTTTTCCCGCTCCTGCTGGAACGGACTGGTCGCCGAACATTATCCCGGACGTTTCCCTCAGTTGAGCGCTACCTTTACCATGCTTTATCCCCTTCTTGTCCGGGATTTTCTCATGTACCGTCCCTTTGACGAACAGGATTTTCTTGATCTGCGCTGTACCGTACGGAACATCATCCTCACGGTTTCCCGTTATCTCAATCAGGATGCTCTCATTGAAAATCTGCCCGGCTGGTCCTTTTGCGACTGGGTCCCCGCGTGGAATAAAGGGATCCCCTTTCCCGGAGACAGTACCGCTTGCAGCAGCCTGTTTTCCCTGCATTATCTCATGGCTCTGCGCGCGGCGATGTGTCTTGAAGAGCATCTGCCTGAAAAATCCACTCTTCTGCCCTGGTACAGATCCCGTTTTGATGAAACGGCCGCCGCTGTCAGAAAACATTTTTTCGATCCCGTAAAGCAGCTTTTTGCCGATGATCCTGAAAAGAGGCATTTCAGCATGCACGCTCAGTGCTTTGCCATCCTGTCGGGCCTGACAGATGAAGAGGAAAGCCGCCGCTGCCTTGAAAACATGTTTGCCTGTCCGGATATCGCCCGTCCCACCGTTTATTTCAGTCACTATCTCTTTGAGACGCTGAAAAAATGCGGATGGGCAGAGGAGATCTTCCAATACAGCAGTATCTGGAAAGAGATGAAGGCCCGGGGTGCTGTTTCCGTCTGGGAAAAACCTGAGCCGACCCGTTCCGACTGCCATGGCTGGGGGACCCATCTGCTGTATCACTATTACAGTACGATCGCCGGGATCCGTCCCGCCGCGCCCGGCTTCAAAGAGGTGGAGATCGCTCCCGCCCGGGGACATCTCAACGCCATTTCCGGTAAAATGCCCCACCCGGAGGGTTTGATCGTTTTTGATATGAAATGGGAAAAGGATACCTTTTCCGCCTGCATCACTCTGCCTGAAAATATCCGGGGGCGGTTTGTTCTCAACGGCAGAAAACTGCCTCTTTCCCCCGGAGAAAACCGCCTCTTTCTCTGAGGCCCTTGACGGAAACAGGATCTGTCAGAAACGGCGCTTCAAAAGGAAACAGGAGGCGCCGTCATTCTGCCGTCCCGGCAGCTGCAAATGACGGGAAACAAGCTCAAAATCAGGATGAGAAGCGACGAATCGCTCCGTCAAAATTTCATTTTCTTCCGGTTCGATGCTGCAAGTGCTGTAAACAAGCTGTCCGCCGGGAGATGTGTAACCGGCAGCAAGCTCCAAAAGTTCCTGCTGAAGTTTCACCACATTCTGAAGCTCCTTTTCAGAAAAACGCCACAAGGCATCCGGACGGCGGCGGAAAACCCCTGTATTGGAACAGGGTACATCCGCAAGAACAAGATCAAAAACGCCCTCAGGCAAGTGATCTCCTGAAAGAACTTTGTGGGATAATCCCCGCTTCCGGAAATTTTCTTCCGTCAATTTCTGACGGCTTTCTGATCTGTCATAAGCTGTCAATTCAGCGCCGGACGGAAGCAGCTCCGCCATCATCAGGGATTTCCCCCCGGGGGCCGCACAAAGATCAAGAGCTTTTTTCACACTGGAATAGTCCGGAAGTGAGGGCGCCAGCGCCGCCGCAGGGTCCTGGATATAGATCTTTCCCTCCGCTAGAAAACGGGAGCGGATCACGGCACGGGCATCTGCTGAAGCAAAGGTGAATCTGCCCGGCATGTCAAGTGTTTCAAAGGAAAAATCCGTCTCGCGTATCCCCCGTTCAAGCCTGAAAGAAAAGTCCGCTTCGGAACGGAAGAGATCAGCCAGCTTTTTCAGTTCTGCCGGCGCAAAACGCTTTTGCCACCGTTTGAAGATCTGCGGCGGCAAAACCACTGCCGGATTTGTGGGAGCTGTCTGTTTTTCGGCATAAAAACGGCGCAAAACAGCATTGACAAATTTATCCGCGCGGTATTTTTTCGCCAGCTCAACGGCAATGGATCCGGAACTCTCGCTGGCGATCCCCTCCTGAAAAGCACTCTGGGCCATCGCCGCTAAAAGCAGACTTTTGACCTTCCGCTCAGGCGGACGCGCCGTCATCCGGCGCAGCTCACTTTCAAGATATCCGCGGTTGCGGTACAGCGCCAAAAGCAGATGCTCCGCACTCTTGCGGTACTGCGCAGGGGCGTGGCGGTCGAGAAAATCATCCAGCGTACATCTGCCGCTGTCGATCAGAAGCGTTCCCTCTGCGGCAGAGCCGAGAATGATCTCCGCCGCTCCCGGAACATGTCTCTTTCTGCTCATTCATCCCCCAGATATTTTCCGGGAACAAGGTAATTCACAATATAATCGTGAACGGCATCTTCAAGAGAAAGCGGCTCTTCCGCATATCCCAGACCGCGCAGTTTATCCATTTCAGCACAGGTGTAATACTGATACCGGTCACGGAGACTTTCCGGCATGTCGATATATTCGATGTCAACAGGTTTATTCAGCGCGGCAAAGGCGGCGCCCGCCAGTTTGTTCCAACTTTCGGCCTTGCCGCTGCCGATGTTGAAAAGACCTGAGGCGGAACTGTTATACAAAAACCACATCATTTTGACGGCATCTTTGACATAGAGGAAATCCCGCAGCTGCTCCCCGTCGGCATACTCTTTTCTGTAGGATTTGAAAAGTTTCATCCGGCCGCAGGAAGTGATCTGCTCGTAACAGCGCAGGACCACACTGCGCATATCCGCTTTGTGCCGCTCGTTGGGACCGTAAACATTGGAAAATTTACAGCCTACAAGCTGTTCCAGCCATCCCCGCCGGCGGGCGTAGAGGTCAAACATCTGTTTGCTGTATCCGTACATGTTCATGGGACGCAGCTTTTCGATGGTGCTTTCATCATCTGCGTAACCGCAGGAACCGTCTCCGTAAGTGGCACAACTGGAAGCGTAGATCATACGGATATAATTTTCCACACAGAACTCTGCCAGACGGGCCGTGTAACGGAAATTGTTTTCGATCAGATAAGTGGCATCACGCTCCGTGGTGGCGCTGCAGGCTCCCAGATGAAAAACGCCGTCGATTTTTTTTCCGGAAAAAAAGTTGTGTTCCAGTTTGGTGAGAAAATCCTCTTTTTCCATATAATCGTCATAGCGCAGAGGGGCCAGATTTTTCCATTTGTCAGAGGTTCCCAGATGATCGACGATCAGAATATCGTCGATCCCGTTTTTATTGAGTTCCCACACAACAGCGCTGCCGATCAGTCCAGATCCGCCGGTCACGATGAACATAAGATTGACTCCCGTCTTTTTTGGTTATTCAGGCATCAGCCCGCAAAGAGAAAATAATGCTTACCAGATCCATTCGCCGCTGGTATCGCCGTTTTTGAAGGCGTTGGCGGCCTTGGCGGCCATGTCGTTGCCCTTTTGCTGAAGAGGTGACTCCAGCCCCAGCAGACGGGCCTGCACGGAAAATCCCGTATCCCAGTCGTGATCTTCGTCATCCGCATCCCGGGAAAGAGAAAATGAAGCGATCAGCTCCCAGCAGTGGAACGTCCGTGTGACCATGAAGGAAACGGAACTGAAACTGCCGTCGGTGATATCATAGGTGCAGCGGATAGCTCCTTTGGTCCTGCGGTCAGGCGTAAGAGGCAGGGAAATACCCGCAGAAACATACTCATCATAATCTTCAAAGAATTTATCAAAGAAGCCGCCGGCGTCCAGCTGATAGAGCGTCGAACCCATGGAATAGGAGCTGCGCGTGCTGTAAGGACGGTTGTAAACATAAGAAAGATTGATATGCACGTCATCCACAGGCTCATAAGTGATACTGGCATTCCAGCGGTTGAGCCATTTGGCATTGATGCCGGGGTGTCCGGCGCTGCGGCCGCGGCGTATCACTTCGGGCATCTCTTTGTTGTTGCCTCCGACGTCGATGCTGAAGGAGGTGCTCAAGGTCAGGCGTTCGATGGGAGTCGCCGTAAGGGTCGTGCAGAAATTACCCAGACGGTTGAATTCTTCCACGTCTCCGATACCGGGAGCCTTTTCAAGATAGAGGTCCCAGTAGTTTTCCATAACAAGGTAATTGCGGATACTGTTGTCACTGTTTCTGGTCTGCAAACGGTTTTCCAGACCGAAACGGAAAAAGTTCTGCTTTTCAATGCGGTCGGAATCATCGAAGTAGAAGAGATAATCCCGGCGGCTGTGAGGATCACCGATATAGGTATAGTTGACATAGGGCCGCATCACATGACGCAGACCGTCAAGCCCCAATACGGGAACACGGACATCGTTCCAGGTGTTGTGCAGTTTGGTGGAGGCCTCAAAACCCAGTTCTCCCAGCGCACGGACACGGGCATCCCCGTTGCGGTCATAATTGTTGAGTTCGTATTTTGTCACGCACTCCGGATTGGCGGCGATAAAAAGCCGCAGAAGATCATTGGTCCGTACCTTGTGATCGGAACTGTTGCTGTATGCCGTGAACTTGAAGCCCGCCCGGGGAATGACCGTCAGCCAGTCCAGACGGATGGGGAAATACAGAAAATGCGTGGTATCAAAGCGGTAAGCCTGATAATCCTTCAACTCGTTCCTCAGGGGCTTGCCGTTGTGACGGTTGTAGTCAAAGTCGATCCACTTCATCCGGTTGAAGGAGGAGTCGATCTCACCCTGATAGTAGAAATTCGTTCCAAAGATCTGCTGACGGGGAATGTCGATCCTCACTTCAGGCAGACGCTCCGAAACAGTATAGAAGGTGTTGACCCGGGGACGGTAATACACGGAGGCGCTGAAGTGGTCAAACTGCTGTTCCAGAGCTGCATAGGTCGCCGGCTGGGGATTGGCGCCGAAGCGGTTGGAGAAAAAGTCCCTGACAAAATACAAGTCACTGGCATACTCAAAAACACCGCGAAAATCCAGACGCGGCGTAATATGCGTGATATTGCTCACGCGGAAATCAAAGCGTCCGTGAGGAACTTTCAAACGGTACTGGTCGTAATCATCCGTCTCAAAGGGATCGCGGTCATAGATGCTGTAAGCAAAGAAATCTGTGCGGCTCTGTTCGGAAAGAACTTCTCCGTGAACGCCGTATCCGAATCCCCGCTTCTCATAATAATCACCGTGGATACGCACGCCGCTGTAAGGATAATCCGTCAGTTGAAAACGTTTGGACATGGCCACATAATAGCCCCAGTCGCTCGTCTTGCCGACCTGGATGCTGAATAATCCGGGAGAGATATCTTTGGGTTTATAGAAAACGGGAAACCAGATCACGGGAATACCGTAGATCTTGCCGATACCGTTGAAAATCAGCACAGAGTGATCTCCGGAGTCAGTGACCATGGAATCCGTGCCGAAAAACTCTGTCTCCCTGGGCATGAGCTTGATGGAGGTGGCGCCGATGGAGTAATGGGCGTTGTTGTGTTCCAGATAAACACAACTGCTCATTTCAGCATTTTTGGCTTCGATCAGACCGTCCGGACGCCGCTCGGCAGATTTGGCGCGGCAGACGAACGTGGCATACTTGATCTGCACGTTGTCAAAACGGAAATAGGCGGAATTGAGGTTTCCGGTCAGGCGTTCCGCATGGATATTGTCTGCCAGAGTGGTGACTTTGACATTTACTTTCTGCCGTCCGAAAATATCTCCGGAAACGCTCTGGATCTCTGCCAGGGTGTTAGGCTTGCGCTGCAAGTCCGCCAATTTATCCGGCGAGACCGTCTGGCTGCCCTGTTTCCAGCGGATGAAACGGACATTGCCCATGGCTTCGATATCTTTGCTCTGCATGTTGATAACAGCTTGATCCGCATAGATATCAATGCCGTTGACAGGAATGTGGATCCCCCCTTTGACAATGATGTTCTGCCCGATGACGCTCCAGCTTTCGGCCTTGATGGATTTGAAAAGATCCGCATTGACGGGAATCCCGCGGAACGTTGCTGCGCCGAGGGTACAGCATGTCAGAAAAAGCAAAAGTAAAAAACGGTTCAGAATTTTCACTGCCTTTTATCCTTGTTTATTCCATTGAGCCAGACGGGATTTGATGAAACGGATGATCTCCTGCTGCTGTTCCTGTCCGTTGCCGGTGATCTCCATGGCGGGCGCAAATTCAAACCAGACATCCTTTTCGGGATGGATGGGACCCAGATCCCGGATCTTTTTGCCGTTGCCGAGAAAATCGGTTTTAAGCGCAAAGGGAACAACCGGAACTCCGGCGGATTTAGCCAGTTTGATACCGATGGAATTGAATTTTTCCTCATCGAACTGTTCGCTGCGGGTTGCCTGCGGAAAAACAATGATGGAACGGCCGCCCTCAAGAACCTTTTTGCCTTCAGTCAGGACAGTTTTCAAATCCTCCCGGGGATTGGTCCTGCTGACGGCGATTGCCTTCAAACTGGACAAGATATGTTTGAAGTAAGGCACTTTATTCAAAGACTCTTTGATGATAAATGAAAAATCGACGTACTCTCTGGCAACGGAGTGGAACATCGCTGTCTCAAGCAAACTCATGTGGTTGCCGATCAGAACAACAGGCTTCCCTTCCAGCGCACGGAGATTGTCAAGTCCCCGCAGATGGACCTTGCCGCCGCACTTTTCAACCAGTTTGGTGTTGTAATTGGAGTAATGGATCTGATTGAATTTATCCAGTTCGCCCCGGGCACCGCAGCGGCCGGAAAGGATGAACACGCCGAAATTGACGCCGTAGAAATACCAGCGGCTGCGGAACATCAGTTTGAACAAAGTGGAAACCGGAATGTTATCCGGTGTATCGTAACTGTCTGCGTTTTTGAAAAAGTATTCAGATTCCATGGTACCCTTATCCTGAAAAAATAATGATTAGTATTAATATAACATCACTTTCCGCATTTGGCAAACCTTTTCAGGTTAAAAACATCCGTGTATTTTACTGATGTTTCTCAAGACCGGGCAGCTGGCGGGTGATCCACGAGGTGTTTCTCAAGGTCAACACCGAATAAACACCGATCCATGAGAGGAACGGCAGATAATAGAATCCGTAAATGACAGCCCAGTAGGAATGGCGGAAACCGTAGCGGCTGGCATAGATGAACGCAGGAACAGTTGACCAGAGGATATTTCCTGCTGCCAGCATGAAAATCGCCTCCAGCGGTACGCTGACGATCGCCAGAAGCAGCGCAGGCAGAGAAAACAGCGGCAGGATGATGCTCACGGAGGCAAACAGCACATTGAGCTGAAGTCCCAGCTGCCGGAAACGGAAGTGACGCAGATTCAAAAAGGCGAATTGAAGCATGATGATATTTTCTCTGATGTCGCTCCGGCACCAGCGGGTCAGCATTTTGAATACGCCGGAATAGGTCACAGGCATACGGGTAAATACAAAGGCATTGCTCTGAAAATCAGAATGCCAACCCTCCCGGATGAGCATACTGGTAATGGCCCGATCCTCCCCGATGGCGGCAGGACGTCCCAGAAAAGTTTGATCGAGCCAGCGGTTGAGCAGAGGTTTGACCGCCGTCAGACGGTAGGCGCTCAAGGCGCCCGGCGTGCAGAGGACCGTGTGGATGTGTGACTGGGCGGCACGCATGAATTCAAATCCGAAGGCAAAAGCCGTATCCAGCATCTTGGGGATGCATCCCTCTTTGAGGTTCATGACGCGGACGTTGCCCGCCACCGCTCCCACTTTGGGATCGGCAAAGGGGGATACGATCTTGCGCAGCGCATCGGGAACGATTTCAGAGTCACTGTCGATGGTCACGATAACCTCCCCCTGCGCCCGGGTGATCCCGACGCAGAGCGCATGTTTTTTACCCTGGTTTTTTTCAAGATCAACAAGGGTCAGCTGCTTTTCGTGGGCTGGGAGAACGGAACTCATCCACTGCCAGGTGTCGTCTCCGCTGCCGTCGTTGATGGCAATGACCTCCAGACGGTCTGCCGGATAATCGGCTTTGAAAACACTCTCGATGGTATCGGCGATCTGCCGCCCCTCGTTGTAGGCCGGAATAATAACGGTTACAGACGGCAGTTTATCCTCCGCAAGCTCCGGCGACGGACGGTAAAAGACGGCAAGCAGCGCCTGGATCAGAAAATAAAGCAGTGTAAAGGCGGAAAATACAAGACTGCCGTACAGCCCCAGATCGCTCTGCCAGGAGGCCAGATCGGTCAACAGACTTTCGCTTTCGATGTGGCTCAGGAACATGATACAAAGGATCAATCCCCCAAGCCACCCGCAGACAGCTGCCGGTTTCAGCAGTTCCCGCAGGGAAAACAGAGACTTTTCCGCTGATCTGTTCATATAACCTTCTTCCGTTGCGGCGCTGCGCGCCTTGAAAAACATAATCTTATAAATATACACTCTGCAGAAGATTTTTACAACAGAAAGACGGGGGATTTGTGCAGAGGAAGAAGATTATATTTTCGCAATCATTTGTGTTTGAGCATGACAAAAGCCGGCAGACCGGGGATATCCCACTTTTTCAACAGCGCGGCGATGCGGCTGTCTGAAAAGGATTCCACCCGGAAACGGATCAGTCGAAAGTGCTTGAGTTTTTCCTCAACAGCGGGTGTTTGGAGAACTTTATCCATGGCGGCGCAGTTTTTGCACCAGGAGGCGCCGAAATCAATGATGACATCTTTTTTCTCTGCGGCGGCGGAGGCGAGGGAAGCATCCAGCATGCGTATCTCTTTTTCAGCATCCCAGACGCCCGGACGCAGCTGCCAGCCCGTCCAGGCATACCAGAATGCGGCACCGAAAATAAAGAGCGCAAAAAGATATTTGATCCTGACCATAAAACGCCCGGGTTTGGGCAGGACAGCCAGTCCCGCTCCGGCAAAGGGCCAGGGCAGAGCCATACCGGCCCCCAGCAGGAACGGCAGGAGCAGCGCTGCAGCGCCGTCGCTCTGATAACGGGCAGAAGCAAAAACAAGCACGCTGACCGCAACCGGCGCCACGCAGGCTCCCGCCAGCAGAGAGGAGACACAGCCCATGACAAAAGCCGTGATTTCCTTGCCTCCCCGGATGGCGTTGGGACGGATACCCGCAGACGCCCGGGAAAGATCCAGGTTGAAGACCCCCAGCATGGCCAGTCCCAGCAAAATGAAAATGACCGCAATGGCAAAATTGAAGGACATGGAGCTTTGCAGATCTCCGAAACGGGCGCCGGCAAGAATGACCGCCAGTCCCAGCACGCCGTAGGAAACAGTCATCCCTGCGCCGTAAAGCAGGCCTCTGAAAAATCCCCGCCGGCCTGATGCACCTCCCGCTCCGATAATGGCGAGGGTGATGGGGAGCATGGGCAGGATACAGGGGGTCAGGTTCAGTCCCAGCCCTCCCAGAAGGGCGATGAGCGCCAGAAACCAGAAGCTGTGAGATCCGGCAGAAGCTGCGGTTCCGCCGGAGACGGTCCCCTTTTCCAGCCAGGAAAGAAAATCAGCCGCGTTATGCAGACCTGTCAGTTTACGTTCAAAGACAAAGCCGTCAAGAGAAAGGGGCAGAAGCGCGGTTTTATTCTCCCATTTTTCCGCAGGCGTTCCTCCGGGAAGGATATTGACGGTTTCCGGCATGAAACACATACCCGGAGAATCCGCTGTCCCGGCACGGCACCCCTGAAAATTGACGGAACCTTTGACAAATGGACCGCTGCTGATAAATTCCCATTGCCATTGGCCGGCGCCATAGACCTCGACTTTTCCAAACATGTCATCGGCGACAACTTTTCCTGACGGAAATTTGACGGGCATGAGGATTTTGCCGTTTTCTCCTTGAACATCAAAGATCAACGTGCTTCTGTAAAAATAATATGACGGCGGAACGACGGCTGTGACGATCAGTTTGTTCCCCCGGATCTCACCCTGCCAGCGGAAGGGTTGTTCCAGAGAAAAAAGGTTTGCGGCACTCAAAAGCAATCCCATCAGTACGATCAGCGATCTTTTCATTTTTCAAGCTCCTGTGTCTGATTCAAGATAATACGGCCGCAGAGAATATCAAGGGGTGTGAAGAAATTTTTCCGCAATGGAAAGTATATCTTCCGGCTCCATCATCCGTCCCACGCCGTCGGCGCCGCAGGCCACATGTCCGGCAACGGGTCCGGCAAAAGTGACGCCTCTTTTCGCCAGCAGGGCCGCATTGGCCTGACAGGCCGGATGACACCACATGGCAGGATTCATGGCCGGTGCGATCACTGCCGGACCGGCATAAGTGGCCGCAAAGGTCGATAAGGCATCATCGGCAATGCCGTTGGCATATTTGGCAAGAAAATTGGCCGTGGCCGGAGCAACGATAAAAAGATCGGCTCTGTTGGCCAGCGCCACATGTTCAGGATGCCACTCCGGCACATCCCAGAGCGTCGTGACCACAGGGCGTTGTGAAAGCGTCCGAAAGGTCAGTTCCGTCACAAAGCGGCAGGCATTTTCCGTCATGATGACCTGGACATCACAGCCTTTTTTTACCAGACTGCTGCACAGCTCCGCCGCCTTGAAAGCGGCAATACCGCCTGTGACACCCAGCACGATAAAGGGCCGCTCCCCTTTCATTGGAAAAGCTCCTCTTTGATGAGAGAGACGCGGTTCTGCAAACTCTTGAGCAGTTCTTCAAGGGCCTGCGCCGCCTTTTCCAGATCGTCATTGACGATCATAAAATCATAAGCTCTGAAATGGGAAAGCTCGCTTTTGGCCGCTCCCAGACGGCGGAGGATCTGTTCCTCAGCGTCCGTAGCCCGGGAGCGCAGCCGTTTTTCAAGTGCAGGAAGATCCGGCGGCGCAATGAGGATAAAGGAAACGCAAGCTGCGATATTGGGGTCCGCTTCGGCAGCTTTGCGGATACTCAAAGCGCCCTGCACGTCGATATCCAGCAGAACGGAACTTCCCCGGTTGATCCGCTCCATGACTTCGCTCTTGAGCGTTCCGTAACGGTGGGCGAAAACGCCTGCGGTCTCGATAAATTCGCCGCGGGCTTCGCGGGCAGCAAATTCCTCCTGAGTGAGGAAATAATACTCTCTGCCGTGCTGTTCCCCTGTCCGGGGGGCGCGGGTCGTGCAGGAAATGGAAAATTCCAATTCCGGCATATTCTGTCTCACCCGTCCGATCAGGGTGGATTTTCCCACGCCGGAGGGACCGGAGATTACGATCAAACTGCCTGTTTTATTCATTTTTTTTTAATCTTCCTCAAATGATCCGCCGCATTTATCCTGCCATCCGGGAAAATGCCATTTTTCCGGAAAATCTCTGCATTGACGGGGTTTGACCGGGTCGATCAGACAGGCAGGAACACCATTTTCTTCAGAAAGCCAGCGGCAGGAACCATCCTCTTTTTCAAGCAGAGACAGATGCATCCTGTCCGGCGTCAGGCGGGTTTCTTCATCAATAAATTTTTCTGCGGGAACGCCCAAAAAGGCTGCGATCCGGTCAACCTCATCGGGAAAAACCTTGACGCAGCCTTTCCAGCGGCAGCAATTTCCGCAACGGCGGCAAGTGAATTTTTTCATCAACAGCCGTCAGCGGAAGTCATCGAACACAAGATCATCGTTCTTGATGTCGATAAAGAGAAATCCGAGGGCAAAGTCGATCCACTCCATGGGGTGGATATAGACATCACCGTCGAGAATGAATCCCAGCGCACCGCCGATGGCCCAGTAGTCGCGGTTGCCGTCAAAGAAATCGTAGGTACGGGTGGTCGGATCAGGAATACCCGTTCTGTTTTCAACGTAACGGCCCACCAGACGGGTGCTGTCGATCACGCTGTAACTTTCTTCTCCGACAAAGATGAAAGACCAGTACCAGCCCTCATCGACACCGAAACCATACTGACGGTTGTAGTGTTTGAAAAACTTGTAGCAGACAAGATTGGCCCCGGCACCCACATCCACAAAGCGGGTCCCCATCAGTCTGGCCTCAATGGTGGGGCCGAGACCCAGACTGAAAGAAAACATATCCAAGGCGTCGATCAGACGGTTGGGAATGTAGAGCGCAACCTTTTCCATGATGCTGTCTCCCCGGACGGGAACACAGGCAAAGGAAAGGATAAGCGCAAGAGAAAGCAGAATTTTTTTCATTGTATTTTCCCCGGAATCCTTCCGAATTATTGTTCGTCTTCTGAAACTTCAGATTCCTGAGCAACGTTATCCAAAAGAGCTTTGACCTGGCGTTTCCCCACAGTCCTCAGCGCGCAGATACGCTCTTTGGCCTTGGCCCGGGGATAGCTTTTTCCCTTTTCCCAGGAGCAGACCGTGTGCATGGAAACATCAAGCAGTTTGGCAAACTCTGCCTGGGTCAGACGCAGTTTTGTACGGATACGGATGATCCCCGCTGCATTGAGGCGGAGCTTCGGCTCTGTATCCTCCGGTTCCACCGGACTGCCGGAGGTAACTTTCTGCTGAATGATCTGGGCCTGACGGTTGGCCGCATTGAGCATCTTTTTAAGTTCCGAAATCTGACGGCGCAGCGCCACGATACTGGCCTGAAGCGGCTGGACGGCCTGCTTTACTTCCTTCCGGGCAAGACGCCGAATCTCATCATTTAATACCTGTTTCAGATCTGACATGACAAATCTCCTTACATGGTTTTGCATATTTTAACGGCAGAATACAACCTTCAATAAATATAACGGATGTTTCGCATTTTTACAAGAAAAATCTGCAAAAAAAGGAGGATTTCTCTCTTTTTTGTTTCAAAGTTTTGTTTTTTGATTTAATTTTCATCAAAAAATACAATTCCAATACCGGCAAAAAAGCATCGGATATCTGCCGCCGCCAGCTTGACAAAAATCTCTTTTGTGATACATTAACACAGTATCGTTCTTTATTTTTTCGCGCTGTTCCCGACAAGGGGCGATGGTATCGCGGGGAGGGGAAAAACCTCTTTTCACGGGAAAAGAGGATTTTCCCCTCCCCACACCCCACCCCTTTTCGAGAAAAGCGAAGTATTTTTTAGTTTTATATCATTGTATCT
>JAFVYP010000181.1 GCA_017508555.1 Lentisphaeria bacterium | reverse complement strand
TGGTATCGCGGGGAGGGGGCCGAACGTCGGCTCCGTTATCTTTCTTTTCGCGGGAAAAGAGGTTTTTCCCCTCCCCACACCCCACCCCTTTTCGAGAAAAGCGAAGTATTTTTAGTTTTATATCATTGTATCTACCCGTATTGGGAACAGAGCCTTCCGGAAAAGCGGCATGCTTTCATTTTTGACTGCGCGCCCCAAACAGGGAACAAAGTTTTTATCATCAATAGATTTTCCAGCTTCTGAAGTTGCAGACGGAGCTGCCGGAAAAACAGAAGAAGATCTTGTGTCTGCCCGTGACAGGACGGGAAAGTTTCCCCTTGAGCGTCTTGTAATGCCGCCAGTTATCCGTGTGGAAATTGGATTCCAGAGGACAGGAGAAGATCTCGTTGCCGGGTTCGATCCTGTCGATGTAGATCCTGACTCTGCCGTCTCCGCTTTCAGGGGGAGCCGACAGAAGCAGATCGACATTTCTGATCTCCTTGCTGCTGCCGAAATCCAGAGTTCCCGGATAAACGACGCCGTAATAGACATAATTGATCTCGTTTCTGGCAACAGCGCGCTGAGCGCCGCTGACGGAGGAGTCAATGGCCGGGTACTCTTTGTTGAGAACAAATGCCCGGTCAGGATATTTGGCCGCATCAAACGCAAAGGGATCTTTTTCCGTCAGCGTCTTGGCGATCACCTTGAAGGCCTGATCCAGCGCTTTTCCGGGAGCATTGGTCAGCACCATGCAGGCAAAAGGCTCAAGGGTACAGCGGAAGCGCATCTTTTTAGCCGCTTTGACCCGGGTCTTTCTGCCGCAGACAAAGTAACAGACAAGGGGACTTGCGGTGTCTTCAAGATCAAAACACAGGGTCGTTTCCTGTTTTTTCCCAGTGGTATTGATGGCGATAACGGCGGTCTTGCCCTTCAAGTTCCATTTGGCAGTCATCACCGGAGGACGGGAAAGTATCCTGGTCCCGAACCGGCCCCAGAACTGGGGCTTTCTGACAGGTTCCGGCTCCTGACGCGGTTCTCTATCCATGAATCCGTCATTGAGGAAATCCAGCAGTCCCGTTCTCAGATGGATCAGTCTCTTGACATACGCGCGATAATCCAGGCGCAGCGGAGACATCAGATTGCGGCTGTTGAGGCGGCCAAGCTGTTCTCCCCAGAGGATCTGCTCAGCATCTTTGGCAAAAGCGGCGCCTTCGTTTTCGCCGACGCGGTCACGGTCAGCGCTCTGAACTTTGCTGGAATAGATCTTGTTGAACAGCGGGACCTGATCGTCATAAAGCGCGCCCCAGGGCGTAACCACGTCACTCAGGGAAACAACGATCTCGCCGCAGCTTTCATTGGAAAGATACTTGTTCACAAATCCCTTCTCCTTATACATCTGGCGGAGAGCGGCGATTTTTTTATACTGTCCGTTGAGATACCAGGCATCGGGATCAAAAGGCTTGTGACCGTGATTGGCCGCCTCGCAGACCAGGGCGCTGGTGCAGCCGAACTGGTCAAGGTAGATGCCGTCGATCCCCTGGGCGGCAAAGCGGATGCTGACATCGTGGACCTGTCCTTCATACACAGGAGACGAGGGACAGATCACCGCAACATTGCCGTGGGTATCCGGATAATATTCAAAAACAGTCTGTCCATTCTGTCTGACAGCTCCGGGCAGGATCTTGTTTTTGAAGAAATTTTCCGGCGCGTGGGGCGTGTACTTCTGGATCATGCGGGCATTGGTATAAATTTGAACATTGATCCCGGCCTTCTGGAGATCCCGGGCATGAGAGGCCATATCCGGATGCAGCCGGATGCCCGGAATATATTTTTCGCCGCGGATATGACTGCCTTCAACGGTGACGATAAAGGGCAGTTCAAGATATTTGCGCAGCGCTTTGAGCTGCTGATGATTTTCATTGCCGTAGGCGTAATTGACATTGAGCGTGTTGCGTTTGAGCCATGCGGGCGTGGGATAAGCCACCATCTCTTTCTGCCACCAGACAGGTTTGATCCTGTCGAGCATATTGATATAACAGACGGCAGCATCGTTCCAGTCCCCGTGGAAAAGTTCCAGAACAGCCGTACTTTTATTGCCGCCGCAGGGAAGGACCGATTGCCTGAAATTAAATTCAGCGCCTCCGGTATTGGCCGACATCCCCAGCAGATTCATCCGGCCCAGGGGATCGCCGGAGGAAAGGAACACACCGCCCCGGGCATCATAATAAGCCCCCATCTGCACGCAGGCGCGGCGTCCGGGATAAAGTCCGGCATAAGCGGCGCCGGAGGAGACCGTGCTGTCCAGCAATCTGCCGATCTCATCGGGCGTGAGCAGCATGCCTTTGCCCCGGTTGAAGCAGTTCAGCTTGACCTGAGGCGCATTGAGCTGACGGATCGGCAATTTGCTTTTGGGAGAGATCTTGTATTCCAGCCGGTCGTTCTGCCAGGTGAAATCAACAACGGCCTGCCATTCCGGATGGCTGTACCCTATGGAAAACTGCCATTTGTCTTTGTTTTTGACAGGACGGGAAATCCAGGAGCTTTTCACTTCAGGCGCATCTGCCGGATAAGAGATATTTTTCCCTTTCTGCGAGAGGATAAGTTCAAAAAATCCGTTGTCCCAGCGCAGAAGCTCCCGTTTTCCGACTGTATCGTACCAGGAGACGATCCCCGCGTGTTCCGGGGCAGAAAGAAGCGTGAGGATACTTTTTTTGCCCGGCAGGGTGATGAGATATTTTTTCTGATCTTTGAGCGCTTTCCGCCAGAGGGTATTTCCCCGGGCGACCAGGGTCTTCAACCCCTCCCGGACTCCCGGAGCCTTGACTTGTGCAAGAAGTTTTTCATCGGCGGCGGCAAGTTTTGCCGGCACACGGAATCCGGGTGCGGCCAGGGTCTGATTGCTGACGATCTTTTTGATCTCGTCTCCGGAAAGGACCCGTTTGTAAATACGGACATCGGCGATCTCTCCGGCAACGCGCCAGGGCGTTCCGAACATGCGTCCGCTGGCAAGTTCGATCGGCACTTCCGCACGGCGCATTGCCAGATTGCGCTGATTATCCTGATGGACCAGAAGTCCGTCCATATAGACACGGGATTCGACCTGATCTATTCCGTGGGCAGGCTCTTTGTGATGATAGAAGGTCAGGGCAAAATGATGAAATTTGCCGTCATCTGGAATGATCTGCTGGGAGTAAGAGCCGTTGACGAATTTTTTGTCAGCGGTACAGAAATTGGTGTAAAAACGGTTTCTTGTCCGGCCGAAAAGAAAGTGCTTGTCCCGGAAGAAAAACATATCATGGTTATAATCCAGAGGTTTGTCTCCCGGCAGGGTGCGGCGCTTGTAGATCAGCATGAAGGTCATACCGTCCTGAGGGGCCAACTTTTCAGTTCCGGCAAGGGTGATCTCAACGCCGTTGCCCTCCATATACAGTGTTTTCTGCGGCGTGATCCGGACTTTTCCTTTGATGACAGCGGGGTGATCTTTTCCGGCCGTGTTCCGGACCCTGCCGTTCTCGATTTTGTCGAAGGTGTAGTGGATGATGGGTTTGGCTGCAAGGAACACGGACTGGCTCAGCAGCAGCAGTAAAAATATTTTTTTCATTTTCCGTCTCCTAAAAGCAGCTGTGTTTCGTACCGGACTTCAGGTGTTTTCCAGTCGTATGACCACAAACCGGCATTCATCATGACTTTACTCATCCATCCTTTGGGCTCAACGATGCCGATAGAGCGGCGGCCCCGGATGGTGACTGAAAACTGTTTTCCGGCAAAAGTCAGACCTTTTTGGGGAACATCGTAGTATTTATTGCGTTTGACCGCTTCAAAACCGCCGCGGTCTCCGCGTTTGACCTGAGTGACAAAGTTTTCCGCCCAGGTGAAATTAAGGGTCTGGGGCAGACGGATCGTCTCTTTGAAGTCAGGTGCCTTGACCAGACGCCCGGCAACATGGAAACCGGGAACATCGTATTTGAACGTGTAGCGGTAGATGGCGGTGACAAATTTCAGATGATCGGCCAGAGGACGCTCATTACAGCAGAATTTGCCTTCAAATTCAATAATGAACTCCTGAGAGGTATTGCTGATGATCCTGTGTTTTGTCCAGCGGTCAAGGTTCAGATAATAGGTTCTGTTTTTGTATCTGATGAAGTCGTGATTGCGGACGGTACACATTTCACCGGCTTTGTCAAGGGTGAAGCGGCGGGGAAACATGTGTCCTTCAAAAAAGAGGAAACTGTACCCCTTCCCCCGGACAAGGTAACTTTGCGTATCCTGAGAGAAAATGCCCATTTTCTCCGCTGCTCCGGCAAGAAGGGAAACAGCCAGAAGGGCCATGGTCAATATCCGTTTCATCATTCGCGGATCTCCTCAACTCCCTCTTTGCTGTAACTGCGGTTGATACCCATGGCTGTCCCCAGCAGTTCGCCGCCGGAAAGACTGGCCGCATGTCCGTCAACAAAGACCACATTGGCCCGGTCATTGTGCAGACGCCAGATGCCGCGGGCATCGCCGTAGATGTTGTCTTTGACCGTGGTGAAGAAGGTATAACTCCGGCCGAAATCAGCAGCACCGAAATTCAATTTGCCCGTATCGGCCAGCAAGACAGTTCCGCTGGGCTTTTTCAGCGTGGCAGGTTTCAAATATCCGACCAGACCGCCGGAAGTTTTGAACACGCCGGAGATCGTTCCGATACTGCGTTCACGGCCGCTCCGCCGTTCATGGGCATAAGCAGCCTGCCACATACCGTACAAATTGGAGTTGACGTTACTGCCGAACGGCGCCCCGGCATAGGGGATCGGTGCGATGTTTTTGATGGCAGGACACAACATCACTTTCGGTTCAATGTATTTGCCCTTGGCCCACGGACACATTCCCACCAGCATCATACCCCAATGCATCACCGTGGAAAGAGTGCTGTCATTGAGCAGGATATGCCCTTTGTAGTCATCGGTATAAAACTGCTGGGCCTGGGAAACCTGCTTGAGCTGCGACATGCAGTTGGAGGTCCTTGCCCGCTCCCGTGCCTGACTCAACGCCGGCATCAGCATCGCCGCCAATATGGCTATGATCGCGATCACCACCAGCAGTTCTATGAGAGTAAAGGGGGAGAGCTTGGGGGACAGCGAAAACTTTCTTTTCACGAGAAAAGAAGGTTTTCGCTTTCCCCCAAACCCCCTTTCACTTTCAAAGAAAAGCGGGGTACTTTGTGATGCCACAAAATCAAAGGGACTTGCGCTGCTCTTTCCTGACAAAGTATCGTACTGCATAAAAACCGTTCCTCCTGTGTTGATGTTCTGAAATCAAATTTCCCTATTTACCGGAAATATAACAGAAAAAACACAAAATAGATAGGACAGTTTTGAAAAAAATTTGTATGATTCCGTCACAAGTTACCGATCCGATTGTTTTTGTTTGACCGGAGGACGTATTTTGCAGTTGTATTTTTCCAGAAGGTTCTGTTCCCAACAAGGGGCGCTGGTATCGCAGGGAGGAGAGAAGCGGCGTATTTTCAGTTTTTTATCATTTATCTCCCCGTATCGGGAACAAAACCATCCAGAAACAACAGCCTGTTTTGAGGATTTGGGATCAGCATGGTGATCCGGGGGAAAAAAACGGACGGCTTCCCGGCCGGGAAGAAAAGCCGTCCGTTTTCCGGGTGTAAAGTTTTATTTGAACACAGCGTCAAAATTCTGTCCGGAAGGAGAAAAATCCAGAGAGCGCGTAAAGCGCAGAGCATCTGCGGCGCCGTATTCCCTGTTCATACCGCAATCCTCCCACTCAACAGAAAGGGGGCCCGCATAACCGATGCGGTTGAGTTCGCGGATGATGGCTTCAAAATCAATACTGCCGTGACCGGGACTGCGGAAATCCCATCCTCTGCGGGCATCGCCGAAATTCAAATGAGATCCCAGGATACCGCTTTGGCCATCCAGTGTGATCTGGGCATCTTTGATATGGCAGTGATAGATCCTGTCGGGGAACGCCCTGATGAACTTGACCGGATCGACCCCCTGCCAGTAAAGATGGCTGGGGTCAAAATTGAATCCGAATTCAGGCCGGTTGTCCAGAGCCTCCAGCGCCATCTGAGCGGTGTAGAGATCGAATGCGATCTCCGTGGGGTGGACCTCCAGCGCAAAACGGATACCGTATTTGGCATATTCATCCAGAATAGGATTGAATTTTTCAGCAAAAAATTTGTATCCGTCGGCAATATCCTGCGGTCCCAGAGGCGGGAAGCTGTAAAGCAGATGCCAGATGGGGGAACCGGTAAATCCGGTGACGACGCTGACGCCCAGATTATGAGCGGCCCGGGCGCTGGCTTTCATACAGCGGATACCCCACGCCCGCTTGGCCTGAGCGTCACCGGCATATTCTGCCGGAGCAAAACAGTCCGAGCGGGAGTCGTTGTCCGGGTCGCAGACCAGCTGTCCGGCAAAGTGATTGCTGATGGCCAGGAGTTTCAGGCCGTGCGCCGCCATTTTGGATTTGATGGCTCGGCAATAGTCCACATCTTCTGCGGCTTTTTCAATATCCAGATAACCGCCGAAAGTCGCCAGTTCGAGGCCGTCATAGCCGCATTTTTCTGCCAGACGGCAAAGGTCATCAAAGGGCATATCGCTGAATTGGGCGGTAAAAAGCGTAACGGGTCTTGCCATGATCTACCTCTCGATCTTTGTCCATTTTTCATTGCCGTTGGAATTGGCAACGACAGCTTCGATAAAACGCATTTCTGCAACTCCATCGGCCACAGAGGGATAGTCTCCCGGCCGGTCCGACCGGACAGCTTCGGCGAACATCCGGTAAATATTGGCAAAGGCCTCAATAAAGCCTTCAGGATGTCCCGCAGGCAGACGGGAGTTCAGGGCGGCGGCCTCTCCCGTTCCCGGCCAGCCACGGCGGAGAATACGGATGGGCGCATCATTGGAGCGCAAAATCAGATTTTCAGGGTCCTGTTCGTGCCACTCAAGAGCGGCTTTGTCGCCGTAGATCTTGAGGATGAAATTATTCTCCTCCCCGGTGGCGACTTCGCTGGCAAAAATGACGCCCCGGGCGCCGCTGTCAAAACGCAGCAGAACACTGCCGTCATCATCCAGCAGTCTGCCGGGGACAAAAGAGGCCAGTTCCGCGCTGACGGCATCTATTTTCAGTCCGGTGACAAACTCAATGAGATTCTGGGCGTGCGTGCCGATATCGGCCATGCAGCCGGAGATCCCGGACTGTTTGGGATCGACCCGCCAGGCCGCCTGTTTGCCGGCATTGGGGGAAGCCAGCCACCCCAGAGAATACTCCACATTGACTTTGCGGATCGTTCCCAGTTCGCCTGCGGCGATCAGGCTGCGGGCCTGACGGATCATGGGGAACCCGGTGTAATTGTGCATGAGACAGAACTGTTTTCCCGTAACCTTGACCAGCTGCTCCAGCGCAGCGGCCTCGGCGGAATCCATGGCCAGAGGCTTTTCACACAGAACATGGAATCCGGCTTCCAAAAGAGCTTTGGCGATGGGAAAATGACAGTGATTGGGGGTGCAGACGGAAACAAACTGCATCCGTTTTTCAGGAGGCAGAGCCAACTCACCCGAGATCATGGCGTCAATATCCGCATAACCTCTTTCGGGCTCCAGATAAAGCTCTTCTGCAAAACGGCGGGATTTTTCGGGATCTCTGCCGAAAACACCGCAGACAAGTTCGATCTGGCCGTCCAGCTGAGCCGCCATCCGGTGAACAGCGCCGATAAAAGCGCCGGGACCGCCGCCGGCCATACCCATTCGGATCTTCTGTCTCATGTGGGAATCTCCTTATTTTGTCATCATCAACCTTTGAGCATGGCATCGAGGATATAATAGTTCAACTCCTCATAATCCCGTTCAGCCGTGAGCTGCTCTATTTTACAATCGTCCAGAGAACGTGAAATGTCAAGGAGTTTCATAAAAATTTTACGGCTGTATTCCAGATGTTTCATATCCGCACCCTCTTTCTGGGTGCGCATGACCTTCACATCCAGACCGACCCATTCGCCGTTATTGCCGAAGCCGTGCTGATCCAGAACGCGCACCTGATTGAGCGCCCTGCGGGGATCGACGGCGCCGAAGGTCAGATCCTGATCGAATTTGAGACCGTTCTGATCGTTGAGATGGACACTCCAGAGTTTTTTGTGAGCCAGGGCAAATCCCATTTCATCCGAAGGGGAAAGATTGGCCAGAAGCGCATGAGCGGTCTCAATGAGACATCCCACACGGTCGGGGGCATCGGTCATCAATCCCATGGCAATCGCGTGACCGATGGTGGGGATATAGGTGTGATCCATCGGTTCATTGGGCTTGGATTCAATCATAATACGGATATTTTTATCATAATCCAGCATGGTTTGGAGCGCCTCACCGATCCGCTGCGTTGCCGTGCCCGGATCTTTGGCTTCGCGGATATAGGTTCCTTCCCGGGCAAGCCACAAGACAATATTACGAGTACCGAGGGCATTGGCGATGTCGATGGTGCGCTTGGAGCGTTCAACAGCATATTCCCGGCATTTGGCGTCATTATTGGTGTATCCGCCGTCGATGGTCATGGGAGAAAACCACATGCGCGGAGCAACAAATTCGGGAACAAGTCCGTGATCGTCCAGCACTTTTTTCAGTTCGGCAGCTTCTTTCATCATCTGCTGCGGCGTCAGATTTTCCATATCCGGAACAGCATCATCATCATGGAATTGAACACCGTCGAAGCCCAGTTTCTTGTAGCTTTCCAGCTTTTTTCTGAAGGGGATCGTCCTGCGGACTTCAGGGCCGAAGGGGTCAGCGCCTTCATGGATGTTCCAGGGACCGAAAGAAAAACGGAATGTGCCTTGCATTTTTATTCTCCTTGATTTAGCCCAGAGTATAAAAAATTTTTTACTCTTTTAACAATGTAGCCCTTTACAAATAAAATTCCTTGACTATATTACGAAATATCAGCACAATATTACGAATTGAGGAAAAATGCAGACAGTAAGAGCCAACAGACAGGATTTTTTTCATCCGGAATGTTGTCCCATCGCCTTGCGGACCATTCAGGGAGATATACCAGAGCAGCATGAGGGGGACTTGACAGACATCTGCCATACCCACGATTTTTCAGAGCTTATCATCATCACGGAGGGAGGCGGGACCCACTGGATCGACGGAGAATCTTATCAGGTTTCAGCCGGAGATATTTTTCTCATTCAGGGAAACACGGCCCATTACTTTTTGAAACGCAGTCATTTGAGTATGTTCAACATCATGTTTGACGACTCTTATCTGAAAGAACATTTGCGGAGTCTGCGTTCTCTGTCGGGCTTCAACGCCTTTTTTCTTTTTGAGCCGAGCTACCGTAAGAGCCACAAATTCCGGAGCCGGCTGCATGTGACAGGAGAAACCATGTGCACGCTGCGTCAGATCCTTCAGCAGATGGCTTCGGGGCAGAATAAAAATGCTCCGGGGGCGGATCTGCTTCTTTTGGCGAAAGCGCTGGAGATCTTTGTTTTTATCTCGCGGGAGTATTCCAAAAACAAAGATCCCATGGTCAGATCCCTGCACCGTCTGGGTCAGCTTATCAGCCGTCTGGAAAGCTGTTACAAAGAGGAGTGGACGATTGCGCGCATGTCGCGACTGGTTTCCATGGCGCCCAGCACGCTGATCCCGGTATTCAAAAAGGTCACGGGTTATTCGCCTGTGGATTATTTGATCCGGGTGCGTCTTTCCAAAGCGGCGGAACTGCTTTCCCGGGAGGAATTGAGCATATCAGACATTTCCCGTGAGTGCGGCTTTGCCGACTCCAACTATTTTTCGCGTCAGTTCCGGTGTCATTACGGCGTCTCCCCCCGGGATTACCGCAGACATTGAACGGGCGCTCGACAAAGCTCCTGTTACAGAGATAAACAAATAAACACCAACAGGAAACGCTCCCCCCTGATAAAAATACCGGAGCCAACAATCCCCCCCTAATAAAAATACGCCGCTTTTTTTGAAAGGCTCTGTTCCCGATACGGGGCGATGGTATCGCGGGGAGGGGAAAAACCTCTTTTCCCGCGAAAAGAAAAATACCGGAGCCAACAGTCCCCCCCTGATAAAAATACGCCGCTTTTTTTGAAAAAGGAGGGGGTTCGGGGGAGGGACAAACTTTTTTTCCCGCGAAAAAAAGTTTTTCCCTCCCCCGACGCCATCACCCCTTTCTCAGAAACCGCAGGCGTGAAAAAAGGCGGGTTGGATCTCGGGGGTGGAGCCGTAGAATTTTTGAGAGACTTCGCTTTGGAGGGAAAGCAGGCGGGGGGCTTGGCGGAAGCGGGCGATGATCTTCGTCCAGTCGGCGATGCCCTGTCCGGGGAGGCGGTGTTCATCTTCGCAGCCGTGATTATCGTGGAGATGAGCAGTAACGACATTTTCCAGCATCAGATCCAGAGCATCTTCCTGAAAGACAACGGTATCGTCGTCCCATCCGCAGCGGATCCATCCGGCGATATCTCCGGATGTTTTGCCGGGCTGTTTTTCCAGCAGGAGGGCGTGTCCGGCATCGTAATTGAGTCCCAGGGCGGGGTGGGAGAACTTTTGCAGGACTGAAACGAGAAAAGAGGCCGTGGAGGTAGGCAGGAAAAGATTTTCAAGGGCAATGACCAGGCCGAGTTTTTCAACTCTGGGCAGAACGATTTCAAGCTGACGGCAGACGTTTTCCAGAGCTTTGGCTGTTTCCGCTTTTTCAAAGACGCCGTATTCATCGACCATCTGTCCCACTCTCCGGGTACGGGCGCAGTGGAAAGTGACGGTTTTGGCGCCCAGGGCGGCAGCTGCTTCGAGAGCGCCGAAGGCCTTTTCATAAAAACAGGGCCAGGCTTCGGGGGCGGGAAAGCCGAAAGAATCCTGAGCGCCGTGGGGAGCATGAACATCAAAGAGCTGAAGAGCGTTCTCTTTCAAAGCCTTTTCAAGGGCAGCGGCATAGGTTTTATCCTGAGCAGTCAGAAGAAGCTGCGGTGCATCAAGCATGATCCGTTTTGCTCCGGCAGCGGCAAGTTTTTCCATACGGGGGGCGATCTCCTCTGCCGTTGCGGCAGGACCGAAATTATAAGAGATATCCGGCAAAGTCATCATGTACTCCTGTTTTGACGCTCTGTTCCCCGACATGGGAGGAGGAAACCCTTTTCAGGAAAAGCGGCGTATTTTTTTGATTTTTGGTTATTTATCTGCCCGTACGGGAAACACAGTCTGTAAAAACATGTAGGAATATATCCGTTAAACTCTGATTTGTCAAATAAAATGCTGTTTTATCTGCAATCATCGGATACCGTTCAAGTTTTGGATCGTCCTGTTCTGCACCAAGCCTTGAATTTTGTGCCGGCGGTGTTATAGTAATTGAGAAATATGTCAAAAGAGGAGAGTGGGCAGATGGATGCTCCCAGTGAAAAAAAATTTTCCACCCGCAAAGGACTTGTTCTTGAGGGCGGAGCCATGCGCGGTCTTTTTTCGGCAGGCGTCATGGATGTCTTGATGGCACATGATTTCCGTTTTGACGCCATTGCCGGTGTATCAGCGGGAGCGGCCTTCGGATGCAATTACAAGTCCGGTCAGATCGGGCGCGTCCTGCGCTATAACAAACGCTTCTGCCGGGACAAACGTTTCTGCAGCTGGAGTTCATTGCTGAAAACAGGCGATCTTTTCGGTGCAGATTTCTGTTACCGGGAACTGCCGGATCACCTCGATCCATTTGACCGCAGGGCCTTTGAGAGTAATCCGGCGGATTTCTGGATCGTCTGTACTGATGTCCATACAGGGAAGGCCCGCTATCAGCTCTGCAATCAGGCGGATGAGGATTGTTTCAAATGGATGCGGGCATCGGCCTCCATGCCATTTGTCTCCCGGACTGTTGCCGTTGGGGGCGGAGAATATCTTGACGGCGCTCTGGCAGATTCCATTCCTCTTGCGTTCCTCCGTTCTCAGGGGTGCGGCAAAAACGTCGTCATTCTGACCCAGCCCCGGGGATATGTCAAAAGGAAACAGAAAGGGATGGCTTTCTTTGCGTGGGCATTGAGAAAATATCCTCAGCTTGTCCAAAGCCTTGAAAGGCGCCACGAACGCTACAACGCGGCCCTGCGTCTGGTGGATGAGCTGGAAAAAAAGAATGAGATCTTTGTTTTCCGTCCGGAAAATCCGCTGCCGCTGGGACGGCTCTGCCACGATCCGGAACTCTTACAGGCGGCCTATGACATCGGCCGCAATCAGGCGCTCCGGCGTCTGCCGGAACTGACAGTCTTTTTCAAATCCAGCTGACGGGCGGGAGGATACAGCCGCAGTTTTCAGCGGCCGGGGGAGAAAAACTCCTCTTCCAGAAGTTTGAGTTTATCCGCGTGTCCCATAATAAGGAGACCGTCTCCGGCAGCGATTTCCGTAGAGCCGTTGGGCTGGATCAACTTTTTGCCCCGCCGGACCAGCGTGATGAGGACGCCGGAGGGAAGAGCCAGCTGGGCGATGGTCTTTCCTGCATAAGATGCGTCAGCGGGAACGGTGAACTCTTTCATTTCATGGCCGGAACTTGCCGGCGTCGTTTCCAATTCCAGCGGCAGGCGCTCTTTGTCATCGCAGGGGAGATCCAGTTTCAGCAGTTTGGCAAGCGGCATGATGGTCGTTCCCTGGACGACCATGGAAACAAGGACCATGAAAAAGATCATATTGAAATACATTCTGGCATTGGATACGCCGCAGGCCAGAGGAAATGTTGCCAGGACGATGGGAGCCGCTCCCCGGAGTCCGACCCAGGAGATAAAGAACTTTTCCCGCCATGAAAAAGTTTTTCCCGGCAGCGTGAGAAATACAGCTGCGGGACGGGCGATAAAAAGCAGAACCGCAGCCAGCAGCAGTCCCCAAACGGCGATCTGCGGCAGTCGGGCCACATCCACAAAAACCCCCAGCGTGGTGAACAAAATCACCTGCATCAGCCAGGAGATGCCGTCGCAGAAACGGGTGATCCCTTTGCTGTAATTGAAGCCCAGATGACTCATGGTGATCCCGCAGACATAACAGGCCATCATGCCGTTGCCGCCGATGCCTTCAGCCAGTCCGTAGGCCAGAAGAACAACGGCAAAAGCAAACACGAAATAGAGTCCTTCGTAATCCAGTTTTGTGCGGAAGAGGATGCGGGCGAACATACCGGCCAGGATGCCCAGCAGCACGCCAGTCCCCATCCGGTAAACAAGAACAAGGATGGTGCTGACGGAAAGCGTCTCCTTGCCCAGAACCACGTCGATCATCAGAAGGGTGAGAAAGTAGGCCATGGGGTCATTGCTGCCGCTTTCCAGTTCCAGGAGGGGTTTGAGACGTCCTTTGAGGCTGACGCTTCTGCCGGAAAGCAGGGCAAAGACCGCCGCTGCATCGGTGGAGGAGATCATGGCTCCCAGCAGGAGACAGTCCGGAAACGTGATCTTTCCGGGCAGGATCAGCCAGATGCAGAAGGCGAAGATGAGCGAAGTCAGCACCACGCCAGCGGTCGCCAGCGCGCCTCCGGGCAGCAGGACCCGTTTAATGGTGGAAAAACGGGTGTCCAGACCGCCGGAAAAGAGGATGAAACACATGGCAACCGTTCCGGCGATGCTGATGCGTCCGAACTCCAGATCACCCGGCGCGTGTGCCCTGCCGAGAAACATGCCGACAGCAAGGAAGATCAGCAGGATGGGCACATTGAAACGGCTGGAAAGTTTATTGGAAAAAGCGCCGATCAGAAGCAAGGCTCCCACGGCGGCAAAAACAATACTGATATCGGACATGTCAACTGAAAAGACTTACTTGGAGGAACGGTCGATCTTGCGGGCGCGTTTGAGATAGCTGTTCCACAAAGCGCTCTTTTTGTTTTTGGCAGAACTTCTCAAAACGGAGATCGTCCCCGTAACGCTGCGGGGCGCTTTTTTGAGCGTGGTCACAGTGCCGTTGGTGAAACCGGCAGAAACCTCTCCGCAGCCGGGTTTGACGATAAACAGAGGAAAAAGCTGTTTCTGCGCCTTGTTGGCCTCAGTTCCGAACCAGGCGATGGGCAGCTCTTTTTCAAGAAAGGCGTTTTTTCCAGCGGGCAGTCCCAGCAGTTCCGGGGGCAAAATCTTGCGTTCAAGAAGATCTTTCACGCCCTGAGCGCCGGAAACCGGATATCTTTTGAGCTTGGCTTTTTTGATGGCGGCAGCGATTTCACCGGCCTGTTTGGCGGAAATGGAAAACTTCGGAGCAGCTTGTTTCTTTTCCTCCGGCACTGCCCGGGATTTCTCTGCCTGAGCGGTCACGTTTTTTGCCTTCTGCAAGGCTTTTCCATAGACAGAGGAGGGCGCGCCGCAGACGACCGGAGGAAGAACAAGGCAAACGGCAAGGAACAGAATCAGATTTTTCACCATTTTTTCTCCTTAAATCATGTTTTTCAAACAAAAAGCCAATACATATAACGGTTTATATACAATAGCAGTTTTTTCTGTATTTTCAAGTGATTTCCGCTTTGCAGACATCAAAAACGGGATCAGGGGGAAGGGTGAACTTGAAGAGAAGGCAAAGAGGTGTTAATTTATATAAATGACAATGTGACAACAGGTGAAACATGCATCCGTTCAAGTTGAAAGCTGAAGATTTGGAACAATATTTCCTCGGCCTTATGGCCCGGGGAAAAAAATCTTTTCCCGATCAGGTAATGATCGCGCTGCTCTTTTTTGCTTCGCGTTTTTACCGGATGGGGATCCAGTTCCGCAACTGGATGTATGATAAACGTGTGATCCGCAATCATGCCCTGGGCTGTCTGGTGGTGAGCATCGGCAACCTGACCTGCGGCGGGACCGGCAAGACCCCGGTGGTGGAGGTCATTGCCCGCACCCTGAGTGCCCAGGGGCGCAAAGTCGGTATCCTCAGCCGCGGCTACCGGAGCAAAAAACGCTCCCTCTGGTTCCGGATCAGCCAGATGTTTGCAGCTCAGAAGATCGAACTGCCGCCCAAAGTCGTCTCTGACGGACAGAATCTGCTGCTCAACAGCGATTTTGCCGGAGATGAACCTTATATGCTGGCCTCCAATCTCAAAAATGTCGCCGTCCTCGTCGATAAAGACCGGGTGAAATCAGGCGTTTATGCCATCGACCACTTTGAAACAGATGTCATCATTCTGGATGACGGATTTCAGTATCTCATGCTCAAACCGCATATCAATATCGTTCTGGTGGACTCCACAGACCCCTTCGGCAACGGTCATGTCCTGCCCCGGGGTATCCTGCGGGAACCGATCAAAAATATCCGCCGGGCGGATTATATTTTTCTCACCAAATCCGACGGCAGCCACAAGCTGCGGCATCTGAAAAACTTTCTCCGCCGTCACAATCACCGGGCGGAGATCATTGAGTGCTGCCACAAACCCCGGCATCTGGTGAAACTCGGCAGCGGAGAGGAAATGCCTCTTGAAAAACTCAAGGGGCTGAAAGTGGCGGCACTGTCGGCCATCGCCCGTCCGGAAAGTTTTGAAGGATTTCTGGTCCAGCTGGGGGCTGACCTTGTCCTCAAAGATCACTACGCTGATCATCACCGCTACACCCAGCAGGAGATCATTGACTTTATCAATCAGGCCAAAGCGGCCGGAGCTGAATATGTTGTCACCACGGAAAAAGATGCCGTCCGTATCCCCCGGATGGACCGCTGCGATGTCCCCATCATCTATTTGAGGATCCAGATCGACATCCTCAGCGGTCAGGAAAACTTTGACCAGTGCATATCGCGTATATGTTTCATGTAAGATCTTTATATTACTTTCAGGAGAAAACCAATGAAAGAGTTTATTGCAAAATTTGAACAGCATTACGGCAGAAAGCCTGCGGCAGCCTCTCAAGCTCCCGGCAGGCTGGAGATCCTGGGAAACCACACCGATTACAACGAGGGATTTGTGCTTTCCTGCGCCGTGGAGCAGACAACAAAATTCGCCCTTTATCCCGTTGAAGGGACCCGGTGCCGTCTGATCGACTTCCGCAGCGGAGCAGCAATGAGTTTTGATCTGGCGGAAAAAGAGGCGGCTCCGGCCAAAGACGGCAGCAAATATGTCAAAGGCATGGTCCTTCAGCTGATGCAGCGGGGAATGTCCTGCACGGGCTTTGATGCGGCCATCGAAAGCAGTGTGCCGCTCTCAGCAGGCATGTCCAGCTCTGCCGCGCTGGAGGTTTCCGCCGGACTGGCTCTGATGAAGGTTTTCAACTTTAACCTCTCTTCCGCCGATCTGGCCCGGGCCGGACAGGGAGTCGAAAATCAGTATCTGGGACTCAAATCCGGACTGCTCGATCAGTTCAGCTCCATTTTCGGAAAAAAAGACTCCATGATCCTGAGCGATTTCCGCTCCGTGGAGGTCCTGCGGACAGCGGCTCTGCCGGAAGGATATTCCATCGTCGTCATCAACTCCATGAAAAAACACAATCTCGTGGATTCAGAATACAACGTGCGCCGTCAGGACTGCGAAGAGGCCGCCCGGATCATGAGCAAACTCATCCCCGGTGCCAAAACATTGCGGGATATTTCCCCGGAACAGCTTGAAAGCGCCAGAGATCAAATGGATGAACGGGTTTACCGCAGAGCGCTGCATGTGGTCGGCGAGTGCGCCCGCGTCATGGAAAGCATCCGTCTGCTGGAACAGCAGGATGTGGCCGGCTTCGGACAGCTCTGGTTCGATTCCCACCAGTCCAGCAGGGAGAATTTTGAAAACAGCACCCCGGAACTGGATTATCTGGTGGAACTGGCCCGTTCCATCCCCGGATGCCTCGGCGCGCGTCTTTCCGGCGGCGGCTTCGGCGGCATCACCATCCACCTGGTCAAAACCGCTGATGCGGAGCTTTACGCACAGCGCGCAACGGCCGCCTACAAGGCCCGGACAGGCATTGAAGCACAATCTATCATCTGCGCCATCGGCAGCGGAGCTGAACTTTATCACTTTTAATACAGGAAAATATTTTTTATGAGAATCCTTACCGGTATCCAGCCCTCGGGGCTGCCCCATCTGGGCAATTACTTCGGCGCCATGCGTCAGGTCTGCGAACTCCAGAACAAGGGAGAGAGTTTCCTTTTCATTGCAGACTATCACGCTCTGACCACCTCGCTCGATCCGCAGAAACTGCGTGAAAATATCCTGAATCTGGCCATCGACTTCATCGCCTGCGGCATCGATCTGGATAAGACGGTGTTTTTCCGTCAGTCCGCTGTGCCTGAAGTCTGCGAACTTGCCTGGATGCTGGCCAATGTCTCCCCCGTGGGACTCATGGAACGCGCCCACAGCTACAAGGACAAGATCGCCAAGGGCTTTGCCCCCAACTGCGGTCTTTTCACCTATCCGATCCTCATGGCGGCGGATATCCTGCTTTACGGCTCCAATCTGGTTCCCGTGGGCAAAGACCAGAAACAGCATCTGGAGATCACCCGCGATCTGGCGATCAAATTCAACAACCAGTACGGCGAGATCTTTACCATTCCTGAAGGTTTCATTCCCGAAACAGTTGCTGTCGTTCCCGGAACCGACGGGCAGAAAATGTCAAAGAGCTACGGCAACACCATTCCGATCTTCGGCAAGGAAAAGGAGATCAAAAAGACCGTTATGAACATCGTCACCGACTGCAAAGGTCTGGAAGAACCCAAAGATCCCGACAGCTGCAACGTCTTTGCGCTCTATAAACTTTTCGCTTCAGAAGCAGAGATCGAAGAGATGCGTCAAAACTATCTGGGCGGCAACTACGGCTACGGCCACGCCAAAAAAGCTCTCTTTGAAAAGATGTGGAGCTTCTTTGAAGATATGCGCAAACGCCGGGCGGAGCTGGAAGCGGACCCCGGTTATGTGGAAGGCATCCTCCGCAAAAACGGCGAGATCGCCCGCGCGGAAGCCATGAAACTGATGAAAAAAGTCCGCGAAGCCGTCGGTCTCTGATCTCAAAACCAAATTTTGAATAAGGGGGGGAAATATGGATACAACCTTATTTGCAGCGGCTCAGGCCGTCAAAATCAATCAGGGCATGATGCCTCTTGACTGGGGCATCATCATCACCATGATCGTTGCTTTGATAGCGATCCTCATTTACTGCAACCGCTTCATGCGCAATGCGGCCGACTTTCTGGCAGCCAGCCGCTGTGCCGGACGGTATGTGCTGAGTATCGCCGAAGGCGTGGCAGGCTTTGCTGTGGTCAGCTCGGTAGCCACGTTTGAGATGTTTTACGAAGCGGGATTTACCTCGACCTGGTGGAGCATGCTCACCTCACCCATCACGCTGATCCTGTCGCTGACGGGATACGTGACCTACCGTTTCAGGGAGACCCGGTGTTTTACACTTTCACAGTTTTTTGAAGTGCGGTACAGCCGGAAATTCCGTGTGGTGACGGGAATCATCACCTGGCTGTCAGGAATCGTCAATTACGGTATTTTCCCGGCAGTCTCGGTCCGTTTCTTCATGTACTTCTGCCGCTTTCCCAAGAGCTTCTGTTTTCTCGGCGTCAACTGGGATACCTATGCTGTTCTGCTGACATTCGCCATCGGTATCGCTGTTTATTTCACCATCTGCGGCGGTCAGATCGCCATTATGGTGACGGATTTTATCCAGGGCGTCTTCTGCAACGCGGCCTTTCTGGTCTTTATTCTGTTCATCTTCCGTCTGGGAAACTGGGATGTTACCGGCGGCTTGATCTCCTGGCAGCAGATCGAGGAGTCGCTCTGCATCATCACCGGTAAATCCCAGGTGGATCCCTTCAGCACCAACCGGATCGGCGATTTCAACTTCTGGTACTACATGATCGGTCTTTTCACCACCCTTTACAGCCGGGGCGCCTGGCAGGGCAGCATGGGATACGCCGCCGCCGCCAAGAATCCCCACGAACGCAAAATGGCAGGCGTGCTGGCAGGATGGCGCGGTCAGGCTCAATGGCTGATGATCATGCTCTTCCCCCTGGCGGTGATCGTGCTGCTCAATCACGTCGATTTCGGCGAGACCGCCACGCAGATCAACGCTGTTCTGGACCAGTACAAGAGCGATCCCCAGATGTATAAACAGGCCCGTGTGGCCACGGCCCTTTCCCTCATCATCCCCTCCGGACTGCTGGGACTTCTGGTGGCAGTGATGTTCGCCGCCATGCTCAGTACCGATGATACCTACATGCACAGCTGGGGCAGTATCTTCGTGCAGGACGTCATCATGCCCTTCAGAAAGAAACCCTTCACGCCCAAACAGCAGATCTGGGCCTTGCGCTTTTCAGTTATTTTCGTCGGTATTTTCGCCTGGTGTTTCAGTTATTTCTTCCGCCAGACGGACTATATCTACATGTTCTTTGCGCTGACCGGCGCCATCGTCAGCGGTGCCGGCGCAAGTCTCGTGGGCGGTCTCTACTGGAAACGGGGCGGACGCCTCGCGGCATGGGTCAGGTATATCAGCGGTGCCGTCATGGCCCTTTCGGGCATTATCCTTCAGCAGATCTGGAAACCCTTCCTGGCTCCCTGGCTGGCGGAACATTTCAAATGGGAATGGGTCCTCAACAATATGGAAAAATTCCCCATCAACGGCCAGTGGATCTCTTTCATCTGTATGTCCACCTGCGCGACGCTCTACATCACGATCTCCCTTTACGAACATTATGTTCTGGGCAGAAAAGACTACAACATGGATAAACTGCTCCACCGGGGAGCCTATGATCTGGATAACGAACACCAGGATCAGAGCAGCGGCAATGTGGGCTGGCTGGCCCGCCGTCTGGGGATCACCAAAGAGTTCACCACCGGCGACAAGCTGATCTATTTTGCCACCATCGCCCAGACTTTGATGTGGTTTATCATCTTCCTCTGGTTTTCCATCCAGCGTGCCATTGCCGGGGTGCCGGTTTCACAGTGGATGAAGCTGTGGCACTTCAAGCTCTTCTTCTCGCTGATCCTGGGTATCAGCTGCACGATCTGGTTCCTCGTCGGCGGCATCAAGGACGTGTTCGGACTTTTCCGGGCACTCAAAAATGTCCGTCAGGACGATGCTGACAACGGTTCCGTCGCTGACAAAAAGGAAGAATCTCCCGCAGAAAATTGATTTTTCCCTTGAAAAAAGGCATTTAATGCTCTATGGTAAAACAGGAGGAAAAGGCCGGGAAAGCCTTTTCCCGACATAAAAACGAGGTAATAAGATGAAAAAACTTTTGCTGTTTTTCGGTCTGGCCGGTCTGACCGGTGTTGTTGCGGCGGCCCCGCCGCCGCCCGGACACGCTCCCGGCAGGGCGCCTGCCCCCGCTGTCAGAAAACCCGCGGCTCCGGCTCCCAAACGCATGGCGCCGGCTCCCGCTGTCAGAAAACCTGCAGCTCCTGCGCATAAACATGTGGCGCCGCCGCCCCCGGCCGTCCGGCATCATCACAAGCATGTAGCGCCGCCGCCTCCGCCGCCCAAACCGCATCATCACAAGCATGTAGCGCCGCCGCCTCCGCCGCCCAAACCGCATCATCACAAGCATGCAGCGCCGCCGCCGAAGCCCTGGTGGCGTTTCTGGTAAGGCCTCTATGAAAAGAACTTTTCTGTTTTGTCCGGCTGTATTTTTCATGCTGCTGCTGTCGGGATGTTTTTCCAACAGCAGCAGCCTCGCCGCTTTTTTTGAACGGGACCTTGCTTCTGAAGGACGCAGCACCCCGGCCCGGTATATGACCGACAGGACGCTTTCAGATGAGACGGCCGGATACTTGCGGGATCTTTCCTCAAGAGATGAAGGCAGACGCAAAGAGGCTTTCCGCCAGCTGTCACAGCTGAAAGAGCTGATCGAGTTTGGTTTATCCTGGCAGATGCCTGCTTTTGAACTGAATCCCGGACTGGTCGTGACCAAACCTGTGATCGACGGAAAACTGGGACGGAATGAGTGGAAAAGTACGATCGAGATCCAGGGTTCCTGTCCGGCCGGCCGCCGCAGACGCTATTTTGACGGCTCGCGGCTGTTGTTCAAATACGACAAAGATTTTCTCTACATCGGAGCGTATTTTCCCTTTACGAACGGCAAACAGAGCAAAGAGGATCACGCCATCGTCTATTTTGATATTCCCGGCGGCAGCGGATGGCGCTATAAAGAGTGCATCCTCTCTCCGGAAAAAGGCAACACTTTCATGACCTGGAGTTATTGCGGCAACGGAGCCCGTGAACGGATCCTGCCCGACAGCGGAGAGCCGCAGATACAGGCGGCTTCCGCCGTTCTTCAGCACGGCTACTCCATAGAGCTTGCCATTCCCCGGCGCTTATTGAAGATCCATCCCGACGGCTGCTGCCGCGCCGGACTGCTGCGCTGGGATCCCGCAATCGAAGATTACAGGACCCCTGTGGCCATCCCCTATCACGGTCACGATCTTTTCAACCGCCTGCGTCTGCGCCTGCCGGAATAAAACGCCTTTCCCGGACTGCCGCAGTCATCACCGGCTACGGCGTGCCGGGAGTTTTCTGCCGTGAAAGCAGCCACACATATTCCGGAGATCCTCCCATGATGACCGCAAAGGAGTAATCCGGCGCGATCAGCACAACTCTGTACGGCGCGTAAAAGGGCGGAAAAAACGAAACTTCCAGTTCTCCGTTCTGCTGTTTTGACGCAAAACGCGCATACCCTGTGATGGAAACACGTTTGCCCTTGCGGAAACCAGAGTTGACAACTTTGATCCTGCCGTCAGGCAGCAGGGTATAATGGGCAGAAACACCGGTCAATCCTTTTTGGAACCAGTTGGGTGTGCGTGCCTGTTCATACCAGGTGCCCATAAATTTCCTGATATCCAGATGCGGGACGACCGGTGTGCTTTCCGCAGCACGGCAGCCGGACACGGCAAGGGCAAGAAAAACGATCCAGAATTTCATAACGATCCTCCTCCTTCTGGAGACAATTATAAACATCCCGGCGGAAAAATCAAGCATCAGCGGAAAAAAAAGAGATTTTTTGCGTAAAAAGGGGGGAAATCACTTGACAAAACGACTGCTGTGGATTAGATTTTCCAGTGGTAAAGTATTCTTGAAAAATGTAACTCAAAAAACACGAGGTCTTTGTTTTGGCACGGGATTCTGAATACATTCTGACACTGCTGAAAGAGTACGGGATGGTGACGGATGAGCAGATCGCATCAGCCCGGGATCATGCACTGGAGTCGGAATTCGGCGAAATGGATATCATTGATGCGCTTGTGGAAATCGGCGCAGTCAATGAAGATGAGCTGCTGGCGATGCTTGCCCAGCAGTACGGCATGGAAATCATGGATCTTTCCGGATATGAGATCCCGGCAGAGGTGATTGCCAGTCTCGATGTGGATATCGCCCGCCATTACGGCGTTATCCCCGTGGCCAAACACGACGATATGCTGACCATCGCCATGAGCGATCCGGCAGATATGGAGACGCTGGATACGCTGCGCTATCTTCTCGGCGGCGATGTGGATGCTGTTGCAGCTCCCAAAAAACAGATCCAGCAGATCATCGACCAGTTTTATGCGGAAAAGGAAGAGGAATCCGGCGGCCTGCTCAGCGATGCTGAAGATGTGGAGATCGAAGAGGTCGCAGAAAGCAATATCGGCGGCCCCGAACGGGAAGATGACGATACCCCCATCATCCGTCTGGTGACAAAACTGATCGTCGATGCCTACAAGATGAAGGCCTCCGATATCCACTTTGAACCCATGGAAAAGCGTTACCGCGTCCGCTACCGCATCGACGGCGCGCTGCGTGAAGTGGATGGCCCGCCCAAATATCTTCAGGCGAACTTCACCAGCCGTATCAAAATCATGTCCCGCATGGACATTACGGAAAAGCGCATCCCGCAGGACGGACGTATCCAGGTGATCGTGGGCGACAAAGATGTGGACTTGCGTGTCAGCTCCATCCCCACGGTCTTCGGCGAAAGCGTCGTCATGCGTATTCTGGATAAAAGCAGTATCCAGCTGGATATCCCCAAACTGGGATTCTATGCAGACGATCTGGATCTTGTCAACAAGATCATCAACTACCCGGACGGCATCTTCCTTGTGACAGGTCCCACCGGTTCGGGCAAGACCACCTCTTTGTATGCGTTTCTCAACACCATCAACACCCCGGCCCGCAAACTCATCACCGTGGAAGACCCTGTGGAATACCAGCTGGCCGGTATCAACCAGGTGCAGGTGGACAGATACGTGGATATGACCTTCTCAGCCGCTCTGCGCGCCATGCTGCGTCAGGCTCCCAACATCATCATGGTCGGTGAGATCCGAGACGTGGAAACGGCAGAGATCGCTATCAACGCCTCTCTGACAGGTCACCTTGTGTTCAGTACGCTCCACACCAACGATGCTCCCGGCGCCGTGACGCGACTGGTGGATATGGGCGTCAAACCCTTCCTTGTGGCCACCTCTTTGCGTGCGGTGATGGCGCAGCGTCTCCTGCGGCGCGTCTGCAAGGACTGCAAAGAACCCTATACCCCCAGCGCCGGAGAGATCCGCGTTCTGGGCCTGACGCCGGAATATCTGGCCAATCACCAGTTCTACAAGGGCAAAGGATGTCAGACCTGCGGCTACACAGGCTACAAGGGACGTATCGGCATCTATGAAATTTTTGAGGTCACTGAGGATATTGCCAAACTGATCTTTGCCAACGAAACCAGCGGCCGTATCAGAGAACATGCCCGTAAAAACGGTATGCGCAGTCTGCGCGATGACGCCATCCGCAAGGCGGAAGCAGGCATTTCCACACTGGAAGAGGTGATCTTCGTCACCTTGCGCGACGATTCTTAAAAACAGGGAGAGTAGTAAGAGTATGCTGGATATAGAAAGTTCTGCGCTGATAGATCTGATCAAAAACGAACATGCGTCCGATATCCCCGGTCTTTCCAAGCACCTGGCAGAGGTCGCAGAAGAGTGTGAGCGTTCAGGAAAAACAGCGTTTGAAGTGATTGAAAACTTCGGTATTCTGACCAAAAAACAGATGCTTGAACTCATGGCTGAAAACCTGGGTTCCTACGTCTGGGACCCGAGGGCCGGAGATATCAGTCTGGATATCATCAATATGGTGGATGACGCCACTGCCCGCACCCACGGTGTTCTTCCTGTGCAGTTCGACGGAGAAAATCTTTACCTTGCCATGTCCCGTCCGCTGGATTATCAGGTGGTGGAGACCGTCCACTTTATTCTTGGCAAACCGATCATCCCCGTTCCCTGCGACCCTGATGAATTTGACAAGGCCTTTCTGCGGTATTATCCTGAAAAGGTGGATTCCGTTGCCGACATCGTCGCTGAGTTCGGTGAACATGTCGAAGAGACCGACATGGAGGACGAAGATCATGCCAACGACGCCCCGATCATCAAATTTGTGGATGTGGTCATGCAGCAGGCAATCCGCGACAAGGCCTCCGACATCCACTTTGAGCCTTTTGAAAAAGATTTCCGTATCCGTTACCGGGTGGACGGAGCGCTTTATGAGCTGCCGCCGCCGCCCCGCAGTCTGGCGACACCGGTCATCAGCCGTGTGAAGATCATTTCAGGCTTGAACATTTCAGAGAGACGCCGTCCCCAGGACGGACGTATCCAGACAAAAATGAACGGCCGTCCCGTGGACCTGCGTGTATCCTGTCTGCCCACAAGCTACGGCGAATCCGTGGTGCTCCGTGTGCTTGACAGAAGCGTGGTGAACCTGGAGCTGGATGCCCTGGGCATCGGCGAGGACGTGCTTGAAAAGATCCGCGAGATCATCCGTCTGCCCAACGGCATCATGCTTGTAACAGGCCCGACGGGTTCCGGCAAAACGACGACGCTTTACTCCGCGCTGGGAGAGATCAACAATCCTGAAGACAAGCTCCTGACGGCCGAGGACCCTGTGGAATACGATATCGAGGGCATCATGCAGTGCCCCATCAACGATGCCGTGGGCATGACGTTCCAGAAAGCGCTGCGCGCCTTCCTCCGTCAGGACCCTGACCGTATTCTGGTAGGAGAGATCCGTGACTTTGAAACGGCCCAGATCGCCGTGGAAGCCTCTCTTACGGGACACTTTGTGTTCAGTACGCTCCACACCAACGACGCCGCCAGTACCGTGACCCGTCTGATGGATATGGGCGTTGAACCCTTCCTGATCGCCTCCTCACTGGCGGGCGTTCTGGGACAGCGTCTGATCCGCCGGGTCTGCAAGAACTGCAAGACCATGTACACGCCGACGGACGAAGACCTGGAGCGTCTGGGTCTGGAACGGGCGCAGGTGGAGGGTATCCAGTTCTGCTACGGCAAGGGCTGTCCCATCTGCAACAATACCGGCTACAAAGGCCGGAAAGCCCTGACGGAACTTTTGACGGTGGACCAGGAGATGCGCGATATGATCTCCTCCGGCGCTCCCGCCAACGTGATCCGCGACAAGGCCTGTCAGCTGGGTATGCGTCCCCTGCGTGAGGACGGACTGCTGGCGATTTTCAACGGTGAGACCAGCGTGGACGAAGTCGTCCGTTACACCTGATATATTGTTTTTTATCCGGGAGGAAATGAATTATGCCCCAATTTAATTATGTGGCGATGGATGCCAAAGGCAAGGAACAGAAAGGCAAGATCCAGGCCGCCAATGAAGAAGCAGTGATGGCGGCTTTGAGAGCCAAGGGAATGTTTCCCACATCCATCAAACTTGAAGTCGGCAAAGAGGCCGCCAAAAAGATGTCCAGTAAGGGCTCCAAGGCCAAAGGCGGCGGCGGATTCAATATGACCCTGGGTCCCACGGTCATCAAAAAGAAAGAGTTGACCGTTGTCACCCGTCAGCTGGCCATTCTGCTGGATGCGGGTCTGCCCCTGATCCGCTCCCTGCACACCCTTGAAAAACAGGCGAAAAATCCTGTGGTCAAAATCGTTCTGGGCAAAACGGCCGAAACGGTTGAAGGCGGTGCAACTTTTGCAGAAGCGCTTTCCCAGAACCCCAAATCCTTTGACAAACTTTATCTCAACATGGTCCGTGCGGGTGAAGCCTCCGGTGCGATGGAAACGATCCTTGACCGTCTGGCGGCCTTCATGGAAAAATCTGCCAAGATCGCCGGAAAAGTCAAATCTGCCATGATCTATCCTATCGTGGTGCTTTCCATCTCACTGCTGGCCGTGGTGGGTTTGATGATCTTCATCGTGCCGAACTTTGAAAAGATCTTCAAGGACCTGTTGGGCCCCAATGAACCGCTGCCCGGCGTCACGCTGCTGATCCTGGGAATAAGCAACACCCTGATCTCCCGCTGGTATTACTATGTGGGCGGTATTGTGGGCGTGGTCGCTTTCTTCAAGATCATCGTCAAGATCCCTCTGGGAAAATTCGCCATGGACTGGGTGAAATACAATATTCCCATCTTCGGACCGATCGTTTCCAAGACAGCCGTTTCCCGTTTCAGCCGCACGCTGGGAACGCTGATGAGTTCCGGTGTGCCGGTGCTTCAGGCTCTTTCCATCGTCAAAGAGACCAGCGGAAACGATGTGGTGGCCAATGCCATCCAGAAGGTGCATGACGCGGTCAAAGAGGGTGAAGGTATCGCCAAACCTCTGGGAGAGACCCATGTGTTTGAAGACATGGTCATCAGTATGGTCGAAGTGGGCGAAGAAACCGGTAAACTCTCCGAAATGCTCAACAAGATCGCCGATACCTATGAGGATGAGGTGGATAACGCCGTCAGCGCCCTGACCTCACTGATCGAACCTCTGATGATCGTGGCTCTGGCCGGTATCGTGGGATCTATCGTTATCGCTCTGTTCATGCCGCTCACCAAGATCATTGAAAAACTGTCGTGAAATATCTGCTCAATATCGGCAACACCCACACGACTCTTGCGCAGTATGATCCCCCCCGGGGGATCAGCCTGATGCAGACGTTTTACACGGAAAATTTTTCCGTCAACGATCTGCCGGAGGGGGAAATCGCCGCCATATCAGTTGTCCCCAAGCTGCGCAGAGAGCTTGAGAGCCGCAACATCCACTTTCTGGATGCCTCCAACAGCCGCGGAAAGGTGGATTTCACCCGTATCGACTGCTCCACGCTGGGAGCGGACCGCGTTGCCAACGCCGAAGCTCTGGCGGCTTTTTATCCCCTGCCGGGGATCGTGTTGGACTGCGGTACAGCCATCACCATGGAGCTGGTGGATCAGGAGGGAGTCTTCCGCGGCGGCGCCATCGCCCCGGGAAGATCCCTGATGCGCCGCAGTCTCTTTGCCGGAACAGCTCAGCTGCCGGATATCCCGCTTTCACGGAATGTGCCTGCGGATATCGGCGCAGGCACGCGCAATACCATCGCTTTCGGTATCGACTGCGGATGTATCGGCATGGTCAGGGAATATATCCGCATTGCCCGCGAAAAACACAATATCGTATCAATCGTTCTGACAGGCGGAGATGCCAAATTCTTTCACCCCGCCCTGCCCGAAGCCGTTCTGGCCCCTCTGGATTTCACCTATCACGGTATCCGCATCGGCGCAGGATGGTGACGGGATATCCCGGCTCTCACCCCGGGGGCCTGTGTCCGGCCTGCACGGAGAGCGGATCTACCGGATAAAGTTTGTTCTGACCACATCCTCCCGGAGGGGCAGCGGTACTCCGGCGGCAGCGCCTGCGGCTTTGCATTTGAGGAAATAGGCCATATTCCGGGCCAATGTCCGCATGATCTGCATACCTTCCCTATCCTGACGCACGTCATCGGGTGTGGAACCGTGGACCATGTTCCAATACTGGGAGCCGATCACCGGCATCTGACTGATGAGGAAATATTTATTGAGCTGATCCAGCGTCGCCGTCGTACCGGCTCTGCGCGCAGAGGCAACTGCCGCCGCGGGTTTCAGGTAAAAATGACGCGCGCCTGAAAAAAACAGCCGGTCCAGAAAAGCTGTCAGCGTGCCATTGGCGGAGGCGTAGTACACAGGAGAACCGACGATCAGCGCATCACACGCGGCGGCTTTTTCGATACATCTGTTCACACAGTCATCCAAAACGCATTTTCCCTCTGTCCGGCAGAGCCCGCAGGCGGTGCATCCGCTGACAGGCTCTGCGCCGATCTGGAAGATCTCGCTTTCGATCCCCTCCTGAGAAAGGGTTTGTGCAATTTCAGAAAGGGCGGTAAAGGTGCAGCCCGCACTGTTGGGGCTGCCGTTGATCATAAGAACTTTCATTTGTCTTTTTCCTTTGGGTTAACTTATCGTCTGCCGCGGTGGTGATGACGCGGAGGCGGTGCCATACGATGGTGATGACGCGGAGCCGGCGGCGGGGGCGGCGTGCGGTAGATCACGGGCCGGGGAACTGCCGGCGGCACCTGACAGACCACGGGCTGCGTCACCACAACAGGCTGCTGATAAACCACAGGCTGCGTCACCACGACCGGCGCCGGATTCACAAGGGCATTGGCCGTGTTCAGGCTTGCCCCCACCAGATTCACGATATCCGCCGCCAGACGGACGCCGTTGTCATGGTGATGATGATGAGGACGGTGAGGTCCTGCCATAACAGCCGCCGTGCAGAAGAGCGCGATTCCGATCCATGTTGTCTTTTTCATAGTTTTGTCTCCTTTTATCTCTGTTTTTGTCTTTTTGATCTCTTGCGCAGCGCCGGAGTGCTGCACTCTTTCTGACCATTTAACGGCAAAAACAATAAGGATATTTTAACTATTTGGAAAATTTTAATATTTTTTATTTATCTCTGCCTCCGACAGGGCCCCCCTGCTCCCCCAAAATCAAAAAAACACGCCGCTTTTTTTGAATGCTTTGTTCCCGACAAGGGGCGATGGTATCGCGGGGAGGGGAAAAACCTCTTTTCCCGCGAAAAGAAAGATAACGGAGCCGACGTTCGGCCCCCTCCCCGCGATACCATCTCCCTTTGTCAAGAGCCTTTTGCCAGCAGCTGTCTGCAATAGGAGGCGCGGAAAACGTCCCGTTCAGCGGCGGAAAGGTTTCTTCCGGCACTTTTTTGCAGGTGAGCGGGGTGGATCGTCAGGAACATCTGATTGACTCTGTGGATATCCACATTGTTGAAGAGTCCCAGATCCACCCCTGTCCGGAGACCGGAGAGGCAGTTGAGCGCCTCTTTGGCCGAGAGTTTATAACTGTGGCGCAAAATACCGTAAGAGCGTCCCACATGGTCAAGCAGGGAGGCCTGATCGTGTTCCATCAGATGGATCCGGGCGGCTTTTTCATGGTTGATGAGCTGGCGGATGACTTTGGAAAGCTCTTCGATAATATGCTCTTCATTGTCCCCGAGGGTGATCTGATTGGAAACCTGAAAGAGATTGCCCTGATTTTCGGATCCCTCGCCGAAAATGCCTCTCACCGCCAGATTGAGTTTGTTGATGCCGTGGATCGTGGCATTGATTTTTCCGGTCATGACCAGTCCGGGCAGATGGAGCATGACGGAGGCGCGCATACCCGTTCCTACATTGGTGGGACAGCAGGTCAGATATCCCAGCTGTTCATCAAAAGCATACGCCAGTTCTTTTCCCAGTTCATTATCCAGGGCATTGATCTTGTTCCAGACCTTTTCCAGCTGAAAACCGGGCGCAAGGACTTGAATACGCAGCTGATCCTCTTCGTTGACCATAACGGAGCAGGAGCCGTCTCCCTTGACCAGCAGACATCCGCCAGCCAGATTGCCGATCAACTCCCGACTGGCCAGCCGCCGTTCAAGAAGGATCTCCCGGTCTGTGGCGGAAAGTTCTCCGATCCTGAACTCCAGACAATCGGGACAGCCCAAAGTGCCGGAGGAACGGGCGGCGGCGCGGACCAGCTGACAGACCTGTTCCATTTCCTGAGGCCCAGCGGCACAGGGGAAGGGCAGATCGCGCACATTTCTGGCCAGCCGGATACGGCTTGAAATGGCAATATCCTCATCCGGACCGGAATCTGCAAGAAAACTGACGGGGCTGGCAAGCAGACGCTGAATAAGATCACTGTTCATCATCCGTTCCTTTCAACAGGGCCAGACAGGCGTTGAGATCGGCGATCTTATCCCGGCAGACGGCGGCCTTTTCGTACTCTTCGCGGAGAATGAATCCGGCCAGCTCCTTTTTATTGCGTTCGATCTCTATTTGCAGCGCGGCTGTATTGGCCAGAGGATCAGAGGCCCCGGGTCTCTTGCCCAGATGCACTTTCCCCCGCTGGATGCGGGTCAGGGCATCGGCGATGATCTCAGAAAAAGTCTCATAACAGGAAGCGCAGCCCACGCGGCCGTTGAATTTGCGCAAGTTATCCATATTCCAGCCGCAGACGGGACAGCAGGGCCCCTCTTCTCCTGAACTGCCGCTGTTTTCTGATGCGGCCTTCTCAGCAGAGGACTCCTGTTTATTGATCTCACCGATATTGAAAAGGACTTCAGCCAGATTGAAACCGAATGCGCCCAAAGCGCCCTGTTCCTCATTTTCTTTTGCGCACGCGGCGCATAAATGAAGAGATTCTATCTTGCTGCCTGAAACTTTTTTCACATGGATCGTGGCTTCATTTTTCTTGCATTTGTCACAGAGCATAATCAACCTTCCTCCTTGACGGAAATATACATCGTTTCAGGGGTTTCGTCAAGCAGGATTTCGCAAAAACAGCCGCTTATCCGTTGATCCGGGCATTTTCCAGCCGGAGAGCCTCCACCTCTTCGGCGGTCTCCTCCCAGCGGGCCTCAGTCTCCTCCAGAGATTTTTCCAGCTCGGAAAGCTCTTTTTTGACAGCGGCAAAATCCACCTTCATACCGCTGGAAAGTTTGGCGATAAGGACCTTTTTCTTTTCGCTGTCCTCATCGAGTTTCTTTTCCAGAGAGGCCAGCAGCTCTTTGGCTTTGCGGTACTGTCCGGAAATCGCCTGCCGGGCCTGGGCGCGGGCGCGGCGGCGGTCTTTGGCCAGTCCTCCGGAGTTGGGCGCAAGAGGGATCTCTTTCGTCTGTTCCGAATCATTGGCCAGCTGGCCGGATTTTTCCAGATAATAATCGTAATTGCCGAAATATTTTTTGACGGAGCCGTTTTCCAGAGCAATGATCGTCTCTGCCACGCCCCGGACAAATTCGATATCATGGCTGACAAAACAGACCGTTCCGGGAAAATTCCGTAAGGCGTTCTGCAAAAGTTCACGGGCCTGAACATCCAAATGGGTGGTCGGTTCATCCAGCACAAGCAGATTGGGGGGATTGACGAAAATACGGGCAAACTGAACGCGGATCTTTTCACCGCCGGAAAGAACTTTGCAGAGTTTGCCGGAGGCCTCTCCGGAAAATCCGAAGGAGCCCAGCACGTTCATCAGGTTGGCCGTGGAGGCTCCGGGGGGCAGAGCCTGTTTGACGGCATCGTAAACGCTCATGCCGTCGGCATCCAGATCGCCGAACTCCTGAGCCTGATAACCGATGATGCTGTGGTGTCCGGGAACAACGGACCCCTCCGTGGGCTTGAGTTTCCCCGTCAGCAGCTTGAGCAGCGTGGTTTTGCCCAGACCGTTGTATCCGATAAAAGCGCACTTGGCTCCGGCATCCACAGCAAGATCCACATGCCGGAACAGGAGTTTTCCCGGTTCATATCCGAAGGCCAGGTCTTCAAAACGGAAGGCCTCTGTTCCTCCCGGCGGCGGCGCAGGGAAACGGATGACGCCTTTGTATTCCAGAGAATCGGGCAGCTCCACATCTTCGATCTTATCCAGTTTTTTCTGCATGCTTTTGGCCAGAGCGGCTTTGGTGCTTTTGGCGCGGAAACGGTCGATGACCCGCTCCATCTGCTCTTTTTTGCGGTCGGTATTCTTCTTGGCGGCTTCAAGCATCTTCTGGCGGTTGTCCCGTTCTGTGCGGTAAAAATCGTAGTTGCCGGGATAACGGGTGACGCATCCGGAATTGACCTCAATGGTAATATCCGCAAGTTTCCGCAGCAGAAAGCGGTCGTGGGAGATCAGCAGAAGCGTTCCGGGGAAATTGGCCAGATAGCGGCAGAGCCACTCCACCGCAGGCACGTCCAGATAGTTGGAGGGTTCGTCCAGAAGCAGGATGTCGGGATGGGAGATCAGCACCCGGGCCAGAGCGGCACGCATCTGCCAGCCGCCGGAAAACTCTCCCAGAGGACGGTCGAAACTGCTGACCGGAAATCCCAGACTGGAAAGGGCCTGCCGGGCCTCCATATCCAGACTGTATGCCCCCAGATGCTCGATGGCCGTCTGAAGTCTGCCGTGTTCCCGCAGCAGAGAGTCCTGCGCATCTGCGGAACAGGAGCCGTCAGCCAGAAGCTCTTCGATCTCTTCGATACGCGCACTGTACGTATTGAGTTCCGGGATGGCATCGGCCGTAAATTCCAGAAGGGTCCGGACGGTATCACTGCTGTCGATATGCTGGCGCATGATCCCCAGACGGTGATCTTTCGGAATGATGATGCTGCCGGAGTCGGGAATGACGGTGTTGGTTATCATACCGAAAAGGGTACTCTTGCCCGCGCCGTTGGGACCGACGATACCGGCCCGTTCACCGTGGTTGATCCTGAAGGAGACATTCCGGAGGATGTATTCTCCGGAATAACTTTTGGAGACATTTTGAAAATCGATCATAACTGCTTTATCTGTTGGATGATGGAGATATATCAGCGACAAAACGGAAACCGATATCGTTGTCGCCTGAAATCGTAAACTGGGGACGCTGAAGCAAAGTCATGCTTCCGGAGGTCAGAAAAGATCCGCCGATGACCAGATTTGTCCGTCCGCGGGAGTTGGCAAGCATCTCCCTGACATTGCCGCGGGTATTGACCACCCCGAAAACGGAAACATCCTGCGGCTTCGACCTGACCGGCGCCCCTGCCGGATGAAGTTTGCCGTTGACGGAAGTGTAAAACAAGCCTGTTTTGCGGGCCTCCTCCGGATCAGCAAAGAAGGCGGCCTTGCGCCACTGGGCGATCGTGGGAAGCGTTATTTTCAGCCCGAGCTGCTTTCCCAGCCAGCGGCAGTAAGCCTCTGCGGAGGCGGCAGAGATCCCCGTTACAGGCAGCTCTTCCCGGTAGGGAGCCCGGAGCATCCCCGCCGCATCCCAGATACGGGCGGGTGTCCCGTCGCGGGAAATGGAGGTCACGGGAATATGTTTGAGCCGTTCTGCCGCAGGAAGCGCATGCCAGAACTTCAGATATTCGCCGATACTCACCTCATATCTGGCGATGAAAAAGGGCGGCACATCCCCGCCTGCCCGGGAGTGGAGCAGGTCGTGGACAGGGATCTCTCCTGCACCGACATAACACATATTTTCCGGAATACGGTCGGGAAATCCCGGCGCCAGCGTCACGCTTTTGCTGGAGGATACACGGACAGGGAAGGTGAAACTTTCATTCTTTTCAGACGTGAACCGGACAACATAGTCCTGCGCAGCCAGCTGCAGATTGTCAAGTGTTTTTCCTTTGATATCCACGATTTTGCCTGAAAGCGTCCTGATCTGCACCTGCCATTTTTTATCCGCAGGCAGTTCGATCTTCAGGAAGCCGCTGTGGGCCTCCGTCAATGTGATCAGGCGCAGCAGCTCCGGGTCGTGCTGAAGGACTTCCAGAAAAAGAGTTCCCCAGCGTTTGCGGTAGTTATCCACGGCCTCCTGAAGCAGGGATTGTTCGCCGATTTCCCGGTAGAGGGCAACGGCACTGCGGAAGATCTCCCTTGCCAGCACCAGACGGGGAGAATTGGCATCGCCGATCGTGCGGGGCAGCAGCGAAAGCGAGGCCAGCGCCATGGCGTTGGAGTTGGCCATCAGAGCCGCCTGACGGCTGATGCTCCGGAAAAGGCGGAAACGCTCATCATACTCCAAGTCATCCCCGTGACGGAGTTTACGCAGAGAATTGCGGACAGTGGAGGCATAATCAAAAGCTCTGTTGGCATTGTATTCAGCCAGTCTGAAACGGGAACGGTCTTCAGCCTCTTTTACCAGCACGGTATAGGCTTTGAATCCGCCCACGCCCAGAATCAGCGTGACCAGGGTGACAGGGATCAGCGGGTGACGGAACAGCCACTTGCCCAGATGATAAAGAGGTGAGGGAGAATAAGCCCGCACCGGATAACCGTCAAGGTAGTTCTGGATCTCCTCCACCATCTCACTGACATTTTTATAACGTTTCCGCGGCTCTCTGGCCATGGCTTTGCAGCAGATGGCCTCCAGCTCCCGGGGAACGGTCTGCCGCTTGTTGCCGGCGCGGCGCGGAGAGATGAAACGCCCCCGGACAACTTGCTGAACGATCTTTTCCCGGGGCTGATCGGTATCGTAAGGCGCCATTTTCCAGGTGAGGATGGAGTAAAGGATCGTTCCCAGAGAATAGACTTCAGAGCTTTCCGTCAGATTTTTCTCCTGCCCCGTCAAGTGTTCCGGCGCCATAAAAACAGGCGTTCCGCCAATGGGTTTGTCATCTTCCGGCAGAGGTTCAAAGCGCAGTTCATCCTGAGAACCGAGCCGGATCTTTTTCCGTCCCTCGATGGTATCCAGTTCCGGACGGTAACGGGCCATGCCCCAATCCATGACCAGCACTTCACCGAACTCCCCGATCATGATATTGCCGGGTTTGAGGTCTCCGTGGAGGATACCGTTTTTATTGGCGAAAGCGACGCCGTTGCAGGCGGCAAGAAAGATATCCACCAGACGGCGGAGCGTGTATTTACGGGCATAGCCTTTGCGGTTTTCCTCCAATTTACGCAGCACATTCCGCAAAGTTTCTCCCTGAACACGCTTCATGGAAAAAAACACACCCTCATTATCGAACACGCCGAAACGATAAACAGGGACCACGTTGGGATGGTCGATCTGGGCCGTCGTCCGGGCCTCCTGGACAAAAGACTCTATCCTGTCGGTGCTGTAACGGTACTGGGGCCTTAAAATTTTGATGGCGACTTCGCGGTTCGTTCCCGGTTCTCTGCCGGAATAGACAGCACCGACACCGCCCAGTCCGATGGGATGAAGATTGTTGTAATTGCTCATCCTCTCATCATCGGGGAGCCCCAGACGCTGACGCATTTCCAACGGTGTAAAAGAGATATCCTCCGGCGACGTGCCGGCGATAAGCGTTGCCTCGTTGTCACTGACACCGGGGACGGAGGAGGTCTGTTCTCCCGGCGCATTTCCTGCGTCAGTCATCGCCTCCGTCTTGCCCTGTTGTTCGCGCCGGTGATCTTGTGGTCGATGATACGGACCTTTTGAGCAAACTCAGCAAAACCTTTTCCCGGCTCCCGGTAGAGACGGATCCTGTCGGCATTTTCCCAGACCTTTTCATCCTCGAAAACATAGACATGAGCTGTCTGCCGGCGGCCCAGATCCGAGGAGGAAAGTCCCGTGACGATACCGGCGAAATCCCCCTCGCCTGTCAGGACAAAATCTCCCGGTTCAGCCCGCAGTTCGCTACCGGTGCCGCGGGCAGCGTTGCGGATGAGCAGGTTGCCCGTTTTGTTGAAGAGATCATAGGAACAGCGTCCGCCCAGTTCAGCACACTCCCGTCCGAAAGAGCTGTTTTTGAAAAGATACAGCCGATGGATGCCCCGTTTGGCCAGCTGGGAACGGGTGATGATCTTAAGCGGTTTTGCTCCGGGAAGAGCCACCTCCAGAGCGGCCACCCTCTGTTCCCGGGGCAGAGAAAGCAGAGGTCCTTTGACAACAATGCTTTTGCCGTCGCTGCCGGGACGGACCGCTTCGTAAAGCAGCTCCTTCACGTTGCGGAACATCATGGGAACTTCACCGTTGCCGGCAAAGGTCCGGAAAAATCCGGTGACAAAGGTTTTGCTGCCGAACCTGACCAGGGGCAGATAATACAGTCCTCCGCCCTGCTGGTTGATGAAAAAGCGGGATTCGGTGACTCTGACTTTCAGGCGCAAAGCCGCCCCGCTGTAACTTTCAAGGACATTGGTCTGAAGCTGGCGGCGTGTATCGGCCAGCATGGTCTCAGCCGCAACCAGTTTGGCTTTGACGGCCACGGCCTGCTTATGATCTTTTTCAGCAGCGATCTTTGTCTGTTCCAGATCGGTGCGGGCGCGGGTGAGATCCGCGACGGTGCGGCGGACAAGATTTTCCATCTCCTCCCGGTTGCGGACAGCCTCGTTCCGCTGAAGTTTGACCGCTGCCAGCTCCCGCTGCATACGGTTGAAACGATCCCGGTATCCGGCAAGATCCCGCTCTGTGGTGCTGAGTTTTCCGGTGGTGAAGGCCAGCGTGTTCTGCAGTTTGCGGGCCTGGGTATCGGCCTGCCCCACACGTTTGGACATTTCTGTCAGCGCTTCGCGGACGGCAGAGAGATCAGCCTCTTTCCGGGCCAGTTCCTGTTCCTTTTGAGCCAGCTCCTTTTTGTTGCCGGCTGCGGCGGCTTCTGCGGCGGCGATCTTCTGGCGGGCATCCCCGTAGGTGGAGGCCATCTCGCGCAGGTTCTTATTGGACTCAGCCAGTTCCTTGCGGAGCGTTTTGCTCTCGGAACGGTACTCTTTGATGTCCTCACGGGCCTGTTTGAGATTTTCCTGGCGGTCTTTGAGTTCGATCTCGGTGCGGTAGCGTTTGAGCTTTTCCTCATCCAGTCTTTTTTTCAGCGTTTCAGCGGAAAGTTTCCCGGTATTCCGGGGCGTCCGCCGCAGGATCTCTTCGAGCTGTTCCCGTTTGAAACGATTCTGTGCCAGTTTTTCAGCGATCTCCCGCAGCTGGGGATCGTACTGGCCGTGCTGCCCCATTTTTTCGGCAGCAGCGCGCAGCTCTCTGCGGACACGCTCCAACTCCCTCTTGCTGGCATCCAGCTGGGCCAGCAGGACCTGCGTGGTGTTTTCATCCAACCCCACCCCCGTACCGCCGGTGTGGGAGGCGACCATGCCGGTCATCATGGAAAGCATCGCAGAGACCAGAAAGTCGCAGATGACGATCAGGATCGCCCTGTTCACTTGTCAGCTCCTTTGTTTTCACTGTTCCCTGCAATGCCCAGCAGCTTGTTTTTGAGCGGGTAGTGCATGGTCAGGCGCAGCAGCAGACTGAAAATAATGCCGATCAGTGTGGAGCTGTATGCGATCAAACGGCTGCTCTGGGGAGAAAATGTCATCACCAGAAATGCGGAGACCGTACCGAACAATCCCACATAAAGAGGCACGTCGAAAATAATGTCGGAGTTATCCAGTCTCTTGAGCTTGAGTTCAGGACTTTCACTGCTCGTACGGATACGGGAGATCACACCGGTCCCGGCACCGAAGGCCACAAACTGCAAAACCGTGATGGCCGAAAAGATCAGCATGGAGATCTTGCCGGTGAAACGGGCGCGCATGGCCAGGGTCTCCCCGCTGTTTTCATTGACCTCTCCCAAAACGCCCGAACCGGAACCGGAAAAGAGCTCCCGGACAAGGGGAGAGTTTTCAAAAGAGTAGTTCATGTACCAGATAAATGCGGCACCCGCGACAACAGCCAGGATCGCCGGAAGCCAGGACATTGATTTTTTCATTGCAGTCATTCTCCTTGGTATATTTGATGTTCAACAAAACAGCAATCAGAACAGAATTTACATAAAAGATACATCATATTTTCCAAAAGGTCAAGGTAAAAGCGATTTTTCAACGTAAAAAAATCCTTCCTCCCCTTGCCAAAAACCGTTCTGCCATGTATCTTACATGGAGGAACAATTCTCCAATAGAGAGAACCGGTCACATTTTTGAATATCAGCAGGGAAATATGAAAACACTCAACTGGTACGTTACACGCGGTTTTCTGCTGGCCTTTTCCATGGCCATCGGGATACTGACTTTCGGGATGACAGGAGCCAATCTTGTCAAAGTCCTGGACTATGTTTCACAGGGGATCTCCTTTGTGACTTTCTGCAAATTCACCCTTTATATCCTGCCGATCATCCTGACTTTCACGGTCCCCTGGGCCGTTATGGTGGCGGTGATGCTGGTTTTCGGCAGGATGTCCGCCGACAACGAGATCACGGCCATGCGGGCCTGCGGTGTATCCATCATGCAGATCGTTTCCCCCATTATGATCATCACCATACTGCTGACGGCCCTCTGTCTCTATCTTCAGGTGGAAATCGGTCCCCCCATGCTGGGAAGATCCCGCGAAATGATGGGCGAAGCGGCTATCAATCAGCCGCTGGCCATGTTTGAACCGGGCAAACCCATCAGTTATGAAAACACCATCATCTACATCGAAGACAAGGAGGGGGAAAACACCATCCTCGGCGTTCAGCTCTACACCCTTGCCGACCGGACGACTGTGGCTCAGGATATTTCCGCCGTCAGAGGAAAAGTCTTTGTGGATAAGGAACAAAAGACTTTGACGATCCGCCTTTACGACTGCCTTGTCACCGACAAAAAGGCCGATAAAACCAAAACCATCGACCGCTTTTACAGCAGCGAACTGGAATTCCGCTTCTATTACGGAAAACAGACCAATGCCCGGCGCATCCAGATCAAACCCAAATACATGAAGCTTTCCGACCTGATGGGCATGATCCGCATGACCAAACAGTGGAACCGGGACTCCACAAAGCTGGAGGTGGAACTCAATCAGCGTATCGCCTTTGCACTTTCGCCCATCGCCTTCCTGCTGCTGGGCCTGCCTCTGGCCATCAGAACGAGCCGCAGAGAGACATCGGTGGGGCTCTTTTTGAGCGTGATCCTTGCGGGGGCATTTTTTCTCTCGATCATTCTGTGCGAGAGTCTGGATTCCCGGCCGCATCTGTATCCGCAGTATCTGCTCTGGCTGCCCAATATCGTTTTTCAGGTGCTGGGAGCCATTCTGACCGTCAGGATTTCCAAAAGATAGATTTTTAACACAAGGAGAGGGATTTTATGCTGAAAAAGTTTCTGTTCCTTCCGGCATTGACAGTTGTTTTCTGTCTCTCCGCGCTGGATAACGCCCCGAAAAGCAGCTGGCTTATCGCTGAAAAGGATAAAAAAAATGCCTCATTCGATGTATTTTACATCTATCCGACGCTTCTGAAAGATAAAGAGACGCCCTATCCCGATCTTTCCGCCGCGAAAGTCCGGACACGGCTGAAAAAATTTTCGGCGGCACAGACAGGGATCTTTGACCACAACGCCCGTATCTTTGTCCCCGCAGTCCGTCAGCTGGAATACACCCGCTGCAAAGAGGCGCTCAAAGGATACAAAAACGGCTGTATCGACAAAGATTCCCCCTTTTATCCCGGCGTTGCCGACACAGCAGCAGCTTTCAGATATTACCTGAAACACTGGAACCAGGGCCGTCCCTACATCCTTTTCGGACACAGTCAGGGAGCGATGGTTCTGTATGAAGTCCTCAAACGCGTCCCGGAGATCACGCCCGGGAAAGGATTTGCGGCGGCCTATCTGCCCGGCCTCCCCGGCCTGACGGCCCGGCAGATCAGAGAAGATCTGGGCAAACGGGGCATTTTGCCCGCAGAAGACGAGGGCTCAACGGGTGTTGTCATCATCTGGAACACCCAAAGTCCGGAAAGCAGATCCTCCTTTACCTCTTCCGGCGGATACGGCATCAATCCGCTCAACTGGCGGACAGATACATTCCCGGCTGCAGCCGCTCTCCACAAAGGCATGGTCTTTTTTGACCACAGGACTCTTGCCCCTCTGCTCTGGATGCACAGGAACGCGCCTCTGCCGGTCTGTTCGGCCGTTCTGGATAAAAACGGCACGCTGCTTGTTTCAGATGTGCCGTCTCTTGCCCGGAAACTCTACGAAGGTCTTTTCGGTCCGGGCTGTTTCCATGCCGGAGACATCTGGCTTTTTGCCGGCAACATCGCCTCCAATGCCCGTCTGCGGACAGCGCTCCATGCCATGAAAAATGAGTTCGACAAAGCCGTTTCCATGGTCAAAGCGGGAGAGGCGGAGTGCGTCCTTCTGCGGCAGGGCAGGATCGCCGCCGCCGAACGGGGCCGGGGCGTCAGTCCCCTGCTGCGTCTGTATGAGCGGGATAAAAAAGCCATGGAAGGAGCCGTGATCGTCGATAAAGTCATCGGCCGGGCCGCCGCCGCCATTGCCATTAACGGCAAAGCCAAACATGTTTACGGACTTGTTATGAGTGAAGACGCCCAGCGTTTTCTTCAGGAGAACGGGATCTCCTCTTCCTGTTCCCTCAAAGTCCATCGCATCCTCAACCGCAAACGCAACGGTCTCTGTCCTCTTGAGCAGTCAGTCCAGGGGATCAACGATCCCCGGAAGGCGCTGGAGGCGTTGAAAAAGAAAATCGCAGTCCTCATGCAGGAGAACCGGAAAAAGTGAAAATCTTTTTTCTGCTGACTTTATTTGCAGCCCTGTGCCGCATCCCTCTTTTTGCCGGAGAAACGGCCATCGACCGTCTGCGCCTTGAAAACCGCAAACTCCGTCACGAACTGGACCGCCTGAGACAGGAACTGACCACCCGTGACAGAGAGATCATGCAGTTCCGCCGCTGGGCGGCAGGCGTGACGGATACGGGCAAGCTGACAACGGTCTCCCAACGGGAGATCCGTCAGGCGGAGATCCTGACAGAAATGATCAAACACAGCAGCCGTCTGGCTGTGGAGGCTTCGGATATCACCCGGACCTTCCGCAGACTTATCAAAGAGTTTCCCATAGGTCCCGCCCGTCAGGCTCACCTGCTGCTTCAGATGGAAGATCTGGAGCGGGCCGCCATGCGGGTCGTATCCATTACGGGCGCGGCTGAAAATGAAAAAGATCCGTCAGCGTTCCGGAATGTGCGCATCGTGGCGGTCAACAGAGAGCTGGAAACAGCCGTTCTTTCTGCCGGGGCGGTCCACGGGGTTTTTCCGGGCTTGATCTATCAATGCGAACGGAACCCCTCTCTGCGTCTGCGGGTCATATCCGTCCGCCCCTGGGTCTCAGCCGCTGTGCCTGTTTCCGGCACAGCAGATCCCCTGACGCCGGGCATGCCCTTTACGGCCCTTTCACAGCAGGAAAAAAGAGCGAACTGACCCGGTTATCCGTTCAAGTCCCCCTGCCGGCAGATTTTATTCAGCCGGCAGCGGCGTGTAGTTGGGATCTGTTCCGGTGGAACCGGTACGCATATAAGTGGGGCGGGCATTGGCCCGTTTGGCCGGGATCCTGTATTTCAGCAGATATCCCTTGTTGTTGCTCAGATCATTGAGGACGATCCCGTTGCGCTTTTTCAGAAAGTTGAAATAAAAGCGCCATCTTTTTCCGGTTTCGCGGTCCATGTCAAAGAGGATCTCACCGTTTTCATCAAGGGAGTATGTTCCGGCCCAGTTCCAATATTCCAGAGAACCGGGGGCATCTTCAGGGCTTTTGATCTGAAGAAAGATCATATCCTGATAAGCAACGATGAAATCTCTGCGTCCGGATGCTTCGATACGGTATTCACCGATATCCAGCTGAGGGCTGGAACATCCGGAAAAAACAACTGCCGCAGCAGCGGCTGCAAGAAAAATCCCGAGTTTTTTCATGCGTACCCCTTTGTTTTGACTGTTTATTTCTGCATGGTTTTGATGATCTCACCAGCCAGTTTGACATTGGTGGGATGTCCGGGTCTGACGGCGATGATCCGTCCGCGGACACGCACACCGGCCAGGTAAAGATCGCCGATCAGGTCGAGGATCTTGTGGCGCACGATCTCGTTGGGGAAGCGCAAAGCATCTTTGCAGATGATGGCGCCGTTGTGGATAATGGCTGCGGCATCCAGACTGCCCCCTTTGACCAGTCCCATAGCCAGAAGCATTTTCAGGTCTTTGTAATCCACGAAAGTCCGTCCGGGAGCAACTTCAGCGCCGTAGGTATCCTTATCCAGCACATATTCGTAGAACTGGGGATCCACAGGGCAGCCCTTGAAACTGGTGATGCAGGAAATGGAGAGTTTTTCCTCATCCGGGAACATCATGATCTGGGTATGTCCGTTGACCACAGACAGGGGAACCGGGGGCGTATAGATACGGGCATCGGCGCTCTGGACAACTGTTCCGGCAGACTTGACCAATTCCAGAAAGGGCAGACTGGAACCGTCGCAAATGGGCGGCTCCTGACCATCCATCTCGACGATACAGTTGTCGATCCCCTGGGAATGCAGCGCGGACATGATATGTTCCACCGTATAGACCACAGCTTTGCCTGACGCAATAGTGGTTCCCCGCTGGACATCCACCACATTGGAGGCCACGGCCCGCACTTCGGGTTTGCCTTCCACATCGATCCTGCGGAAAATGATTCCGGTGTTCTCATCAGCGGGCAGAAGATTCAACGTCGCACGGATACCGGTATGCAGCGCAATTCCCGAAAGACGTACCTTTTTTGCCAAAGTTTGTTGCTTTTCCATAAAATATCATCCTTTCAGGGTTGATTTTTTTACAATTACATATCATAATATAACGCAGATAAAATAAAAGTAAAACTTGATACCCCTTATTTTTGGATGAACATGGAAAATTTTTGTAAAAAATCCGCTGAAAAAGTCCGTATTCTTGCCGTCACAGGTCCCACGGCAACCGGCAAGACCGCTCTGGCCGTGGCTCTGGCGCAGCGGTTCAACGGAGAGATCATCAGCGTTGACTCCCGTCAGGTCTATAAAGGACTGGATATCGGTTCCGGCAAGGATATCGAAGAATACGGCGATATCCCCTATCATCTGATCGACATTGCAGATCCCGCCTGCGAAGTGTATAATCTGGCCCGTTTCTGCAAAGATGCTTTCGCCGCGGTAACAAAGATCGTCAGCCGGGGAAAACTGCCGGTTCTCTGCGGCGGCACAGCCTTGTATCTTCAGGCGCTTCTTGCCGGATACCGGCTGCCGGGCGAAGAACTGCCGCCCCGCAATTCAGGACTTCCCCGGCAGAAACAGGATACTTCAGCAGAATACTCCTTCACCCCTCCGTTTGAACTGGATGCCCTTGTGCTGGGCGTCTATTATCCCCGGGCGGAGGTGAGAAAACGGATCATGGAGCGTCTGGATAAAAGACTCGACAACGGCATGCTCGCGGAGGAACGCCGTCTGCTGGATTCCGGCGTCACCCATGAACAGCTGGAGTTTTTCGGTCTGGAGTACCGGGAAATGTCCCTGCATCTCAAAGGAGAAACGACCTTTGAGGAAATGCGGACAACTTTGCTCAACAGGATCCGTCAGTTCGCCAAAAGACAGGATATCTTTTTCCGCAAGATGGAGCGGGAGGGCATTCCGATCCACTGGCTGCTCCGCGGGGATCAGAAACAGGCGGAGGAGCTGATAACACTTTTCCTCGCCCGGAAGGAGCTGCCCGCCCCGGCTTTCCGTCTGACGGACATCATCAATCCCGACACCCGCCGCCCATGAAACGCCTCGCCGTTCTGCCGAAAAGTGACCACTCTGTTTTCAAGAGACACCGCCCCCGGCAAGGAAAAAGAAGATCGCTGAAATGGCAAATTTTTGGTTCTTCGACGGTTTGTGACAGAAATACGCAGAAAAAGCAGAAAAATAGAAAGACGGAATTGAAAAAGACCGGAATTGCACCTATTGTAAAGTGTCCAACAAAAACAGTAGGGGGTAAACAATGCCGGTCAATCTCTACTATACACAGAAGGTACGCGGATTTCAACAGGAAAAAGTAAAATATTCTAAAGAAAGTGTTGAACTGCGTCTG
>JAFVYP010000180.1 GCA_017508555.1 Lentisphaeria bacterium | reverse complement strand
TATATCATTGTATCTACCCGTATCGGGAACACAGCCTTTCCGGAAAGAGGTGTGTTTCCTCCCCGGGATACGATCGCCCCTTGTCGGAAACAGAGTGTTCTTTTTCCGACAGGAAAACACAAAAAAACCGCCGGTTCGCTCAATATTTGAACCGGCGGCTGATGTCTCCATCGACTTACTTTTGCAGACGCATCTGCGGGAAGAGGATCACGTCACGGATCGCCTCAGCTCCCGTGAGGATCATAATCAGGCGGTCGATGCCGACGCCCATACCGCCCGCAGGAGGCATACCGTATTCCAGAGCCGTGAGGAAGTCCTCATCCACCTTGTTGGAAAGTTCGTCACCCTCCTCCTTGTTCTGCTCGAACTGATCCATCAGACGCTTGCGCTGGATAATGGGATCGTTCAGCTCGGAGTAGGCAGGCGCCACTTCAACACCGTTGATGCCCAGCTCAAAGACATCCACCAGAGAGGGATCATCCGGACAGCCCTTGGCCAGCGGCAGCAGCTCCACCGGCAGACGCATGACGAAGGTCGGCTGGATATTGTTGGGCTCAATGAGCTTTTCATACAGCTCATTGGTGATCTCAAGATCGGACATCTTATCATTGACATCCAGTTTCATGGACTGACCGCGGGCCACACGCTCTTCGTGGGAAATATCAAACCAGTCATCTCCGCCCTTTTCTTTGATGAGATCATGGTAAGTCACCCGTCTCCAAGGAGGCGTCAGGTCGATGATCTTGCCGTTGCCGTGGTCGATTTTGAGCGTTCCCACGGTGTTCATGGCCACAGTCGTGATCATGGTCTCGATCAGCTCCATCATGGAACGGCAGTCACCGTAGGCCTGGTAAAGCTCAAGCATCGTGAACTCCGGATTGTGACGCCGGGACATACCCTCGTTACGGAAGTTGCGGTTCAGCTCGAAAACCCGCTCAAATCCGCCCACCAGCAGGCGTTTCAGGTAAAGCTCAGGCGCAATACGCATATACATCGGAGAGTTCAGCGCTTCAAAGAAGGTCTTGAAAGGATTGGCAGACGCACCGCCGGCAAGATTCTGGAGCATGGGGGTTTCCACCTCCATAAAGCCGCGTCCTTCCAGGAACTTGCGGATCTCGCTGATGATCTTGCTGCGCAGTTTGAAGGTCTTCATCACTTCGGGATTGGCGATCATATCCAGATAGCGCTGACGGTAGCGCTGCTCCACATCCACCAGGCCGTGGAACTTTTCAGGCAGGGGACGCAGGGACTTGGAAAGCAGTGTCACCTCCGCCACACGGATGGTCAATTCGCCCATTTTGGTATAGAAAAGCGTTCCTTTGATACCGATGATATCACCGATATCCAGCTTTTTGAAGAAGGGGAACTTTTCCTCGCCCAGGTCGCTTTTTCCGGCAAACAGCTGGATACGTCCGGAGCTGTCGCGCAGATCGGCAAAGATGGATTTGCCCATGCCGCGCTTGGCAACAAGACGGCCCGCCACATTGACTTCAGGACCCGCAGCTTCAGGATCATCCTCCGCAGGCTTTTCAAAAAGACCGCGGACATCACCGATCATCTGCACATCAGGATAAGCCTGACCGAAGGGTGCGATCCCTGCGGCTTCAAGCTCCCGGACTTTCGCAACACGCTGGTTGAAAATATCGCCGGGATTTTCCACGGCGGGAGAAGGGGTGTTTTCTGACATTTTGAACTCCATTATTCTCTGTATGATAGAACTTGATATCATCTTTATAATGTATCACACTTTTACCGATCTTGCAATAACAAAACGCTTCTCTCTGACGGAAGATCTCCTTTTTTTTAAGAAAAACATGTTTTTCTGCATTGAAGAAATGCTTCCGCAGGAGTATATTACTCTCAACAAAAGAAAATTTTTGAACAGGGAGTTTTACCTTATATGAAAAAAATCCGCGTCATCATCGCAGGCTTCGGCAACGTGGGCCGGGGCGTCATGGCCTCTATTGCCAACAATCCCGATATGGAACTGGCCGGTATCGCCAGCCGTTCTCCCGAACGGGTCAAAAAAGAACTGGGGGAAACAGTCCCTGTCGTCGCTCTGGCTGATGTGGAAAAGTGGAGCAAAACCCTTTCTCCTGATGTGGTGATCCTCTGCGGCGGTTCCAAGAGCGACCTTCCCCAGCAGGGTCCCGAACTCTGTCGGTATGTCAACACAGTGGACAGCTTCGACAACCACAGCCGTATCCCTGAATATTTCAAAGCCATGGATGAAGCGGCTCAAAAAGGTGGCAATGTGGCCGTTATTTCCACCGGCTGGGATCCCGGCATCTTTTCTCTGGAACGCGTTCTGGGCAACAGCTTCATCCCCGGCGCCAGAGCTTACGGTTTTTACGGCATGGGCCCCGCTGGCGGCTTGAGCATGGGACACTCCGATGCGCTGCGCACCATCAAAGGGGTCAAAGATGCCCGTCAGTTCACCCACGCCATCCCCGGCGCTGTGGAAAAGGTCCGCAAGGGGGAAAATCCCGCTCTGACTGCCGGAGACATGCACTCCCGTGAGTGGTTTGTGGTTCTTGAAGAGGGCGCCGATCCCGCAGAAGTGACCAAAGCCATCGTTGAAATGCCCGGTTATTTTGAGCCGTATGACACCACTGTCAACTTCATTTCACAGGAAGAGCTGGATGCCAATTACAAAGGTTTCCCCCACGACGGCATTGTCATTACCGCAGGAACGACCGGAACAGGTGAAAAACATCCCGCCCTGGCTGAATACCGCTGTGTCTGGGGAAGCAATCCCGAAGCCACTGCCAATGTCCTCGTGGCTCACGCCCGTGCCGCCGCCCGGATGGCTCAGGAAGGACGCAAAGGCGCATTCACTATTCTGGATATCCCCGCAAGTTATTTTTCAACCCTTTCCCGGGAAGAACTGCTTAAAAACTGGATGTGATCATGGCAGAAGAAAATTCCGCTCAACAGCCTCTTTCTGTGGATATGCCTTTTGAAAAGGCCCTGGAAGAGCTGGAACAGATCGTTGCGCGCATGGAACAGGAACGTCTGCCCGTTGAAACGCTTATCAAAGCCTTTGAACAGGGCAGCCGCCTGGCCGTCCATTGCCGGAAAAAGCTGGACGATTTGGAGCAGCGCATAGAGATCCTTTCCCGGAAAGAGGACGGTTCCGCTGATTGGCAGCCCTTCTGATCCCCGATCAAGGCTGCCCGGTTGTTGAACAGGTGTTCACGACCGCCCGGCAGGCCCGCTTTGCAGCGCTGTCATGCCCGGGCGGCAGTTATCCCGGATGGGAGCAGCAAATTGTGCTTTGTCAGACCAGAAAAGGCTCTTTGCTGACCCGGTGGACCAATATTTCGTCAATGACAGCATTGCCTCTGTTGGCGAGGAAAAACCAGATGATATCGGCGATCTCTCCTGGAAGGATCATGCCTTCCGGCGTCAGATCCGGACGGGAAATCTTGACCATATCGGTATAAACGCCGCCCGGACAGACGGCATGCACCCGGATATTATCCTTGTAATATTCCCGTGCCAGACTTTTGGTAAATCCCAGCATGGCATGTTTGGAGGCCGTATAGACGCTTTGGAGCGGATATCCGGCATGTCCGACAACAGAACAGATATTGATGACCGTGGCACAGGCGGAACGCTTCAGGAAGGGCAGGGCTTTCTGAGTGAGAAAATAAGGCGTTCTGGTATTGATAGCCATGATACGGTCGAATTCCTCCGGTGTCACCTCTTCAAACGGGGTACTTTGGGCCACGCCCGCATTGTTGATAAGAACATCAATGCCGCCCATACGGGCAACAGTTTCGGCCACACCCGCTTCAAGAAAATCCAGATCCGTCAGATCTCCGGGGATCACCAGACAGTCGGTATATTCTTCGACGGCACGGCGGGTCAGATCAAGTTTATCTTTGTTATGTCCTCCCAGCAGGACAACTTTCATTTTGTTTTGAGCCAGTTTGACAGCGGCGGCCTGTCCGATACCGCCGCCAGCGCCGGTCAGGACGGCAACTTTGCTTTCCAGATGTTTTTCCATAAGAGACCTCTTGAGATGAAAAAAAGCGCGGTCTCTGAGGAAACCGCGCAGATGAAGCAAGATCAGGAGGAGATGCCTTCCTGTTCGATCTTTTTGACCATCTCCTTGAGGCCCAGAAGATCCAGTTTTCCGCTGCCCAGCAGCGGCAGATGATCGACTTTCACAAAGTCTTCAGCTTTGGGGATCCAGATATTGGGCAGCCCCGCTTCGCGGAGTCCCGCAATAATGGCAGCCGTATCAATGTTTTCAAGGATATGGAAGACAACAAGGCGCTCTCATTTGAGACGGTCGCTGCGTCCGGCCACGGCCACTTCACGGTTTTCGGAGTGGAGGCAACGGGTAATGGCATCTTCAACACCTTCGTGAGGAACCATTTCTCCGCCGATCTTGCTGAAGCGGCTGGCACGGCCGGTGATGTAGATATAGCCATCCTCATCCATGTGGCCGATATCACCGGTATCGTAATAGTTGTTCAGGATCGCCCGGGCGGTCAGTTCAGGATCATTGAGATATCCCTTCATCACGGAACCGGCACGGACCTGAAGTTTACCATCCTGCCCCGGAGGCAGCTCGACTCCGGTGTTGATATCCACGATACGGGCATGGATACCCGGCAGAGGACAACCGATACTGCCCGGATGATCGCTTCGCGTTCCCAGCGTGTAGATGGAGTTGTTCAAGTTGATGGTCACGATGGGAGAAAGCTCCGTACATCCGTAACCTTCAACGATATCTCTGCCCGTCAGGTTCCGGTAACGGTCAGCCAGCTCAGTACGCAGTTTTTCCGCACCGGTGACACAGAGACGCAGCGTTTTGAAATCTTCCGGTTTTGCCTTCATCATGTATTTCTGAAGGAAGGTGGGCGTGGCGCAGAGAATGGAAACCTTGAATTCCCGGCAGGTCTTGACGATCAGAGAAGCATCCAGAGGATTGGCAACGTAAGTCACGGGCGTTCCCGTGGTTGCAGGCAGCGCAAAGCAGACGGTGAAACCGAAGGAGTGGAAAATAGGCAGATTGCCGCCCACTCTGTCATTGGTGGACCAGTCAACAACACGAATGAAGGACTGCACGTTGCAGTTGATATTGCGCTGGGTCAGCATCACCGCCTTGGGATTGCCGGTGGAGCCGCTGGAAAACAGCAGCACAGCCTGCTGGAACATGTTGTAACAGCTCAGGGGAGCGATATTGCGCACCAGCGTGCGGGTCGGCAGGAACAGCACCATCAGGATCGTGAGCAGCTTCTGTTTCCTGGTGATGGTGGGGACGATATCTTCCAGCAGGACCATCTCTTCAGCGGGTTCCCACTTGAGTTTATCCAGAAACTTTTTGCTGGTGAGAATGGTTTTGACCCCGGCGCGGCGCATGGAGGCAAGAGCCACAGCTTCACCGGCGCTGAAGTTCATCACAGCAGGCGTTCTGTCCGCGCACTGGATGGCCAGCAGGACACCGGCGGCAACGGGGGTGTTGGGCAGAAGGACACCTGTATATCCCGCAGTTCCCTTGTCGATCTTGCGGATCACTTTGGAAAGCATGATGGTGAGCAGCAGCATTTTGAAGTTGCTGAACCATGTTTCCGTGGTGGCATCATAAAAGATCTTTCCGAAAAGATGGCGCTTGGCGTGGAAAATAAAGGCGGTATGGATGGGACGCTCTCCGGGCTGGGGAGACGTTTCTGCAATAGCGCCCAGCTCAGAGATCTTCTGACGCAGCTGGAACGCCGTCAAATTGGGATCGATCGGTTTACCGATGGCCACGGAAAAGTCAACGGGCCAGCGGGTCAGTTTGCGGAAATGGAGCCGTTTGTTGTAGATACCCGTCAGACGGCCGTGGATCATGCCCAGACGGACCGGCATGACGGTCACCTGGATCTCAGGCGGGATCAGCGCCTGGACGCCGGAGCGGAAACGCATCAGATTGCCGCTGCCGGAAATAGCGCCTTCGGGAAAGAAGCAGATGGTCTCTCCGGCACGCAGACGGTTCTGGATCTCGGAGATAAACTTTTTCATCTCCTTCGGACGGCGGGGGCTGGGCACCTTCAGCACGCCCAGATACCAGAATATGAAGCGGGTCGGAATGAAGTTGATGACTTCCGTCCTGACCAGGAAGCGCACCCGCTGTTTCACAACGGCCTGGATCATCAGCAGGTCGATCAGAGAAACATGGTTGGACACAAGAAGGATCGGCCCTGAATAGGGCATGTTTTCCCGTCCGACAACGCGGAGACGGAACAGAACCAGACGCACGACCCACGCGGCTATTTTCAGCGTCAGGCGTGGTGACAGAAGGATCAACAGCACACCTGCAATAAGGATCGCAGGATAATACTCACAAAGAAAAGGTATGGCAAGATGCCACATTTCTGACAATTTTTCGGACATACTATTCCCCAATTTTATCTTTTTTTACCCGAACACGGCACACGCCGCCCTGTGAACGGCAAAAGCACCGTATATAGCATACACCATTAAATCTGTTTGTCAAATCAACTCTGTTAAAAATTTTACAAAACAAAACTTTTTTTGATTTTTCACGATGTAAAGCCTTCAAAAAAATAATTTTTTACGTTATTGCAGTAAAGCTCAAGTCACCTCCGTTTTTTACAGAAAATATTTGAAACAGTCAAAAAGTTTGATTATATTATGAACAAATCATCCGATCCCCCGTTCAGGAGAAACTTTTTTTATGAAAAAAAAGCCTTTCGAGATCCGCTTCACAGCCGGTCTCAACGATATTTCAGCGGATGCCCGCATGCGCAGCTGGGTCCTGTTCGATCTTTTGCAGGACGCCGCAGGCGGCCACGCCGATCAGCTTGGCGTAGGCTTGAAACAGCTGCGCGAAAGTAATTTGAGCTGGGTCCTGTCGCGCATCAGACTTCAGATGGATTCTTTCCCCCGGTACGGGGAGACAGTCAAAGTCACGACTTACCCAAGTGGTTTTGAGCGTCTTTTCGCCTATCGGCAATTTCTCCTCAGCTCCGCAGAAACGGGAAAAGTATTCGGACGGGCGGGCAGTGCCTGGCTGACCCTGAATACGGAAAATCTCCGTCCGGTCTCTCCGGCAAAATACTTTGCCGGACTGCCGGAATGGGAGTTTGAAGGAGAAACTTTCTTTCAGGGAGAAAATCTGGAAAAACTTCTTCCGCCGGCAGAGGAGTTGAACACGCCCCTCTTTCAACGGATCTCCGGCGCCTGGATCGATTACAACCGCCATCTGAACAACGCTTATTACGCCATGTTCACAGAAGATTGGATCAGTCAGCAGGCGGCTGCTCCTGTCCGTATGACGGAGATCCAGATCAATTTCAATTCTTCCACCTCCTTCGGGGAAACGCTTGCAGTCAGCGGTCTGCTGACCGGTCCCGGCAGATTCTTCGTATCAGGGACCAATCAGCGTACAGGAAAAAATGCTTTTCAGGCCTCCGGTTCCTGGGAACCTGCCGGCTGATCCAGAGCTTCGTCATCCCGTGAATCCAGCACCCGGCAGACGATCCGGCTGGCCTGTTCCAGCACCGCCAGCTCCTCTTCATCGCAGTCGGCAAAGAATTGAAAGATGTACTGGTTGAGACGATCCTCGATACGCTCTGTGATCTTCGCGGCGCGGGGCGTGAAACTGATGATGACGTTGCGGCGGTCATTGACATCTGTCTGACGCTCCAAAGCACCGCGTTTGACCATTTTATCGACAAAAATGGAAGCCCCTGCCGAGGTCATCCCGGTGATCTGCATGATCTTGGCCAGATTGCACGGCAGGGAGTGGCGCACCATCATCAGATGCAGAAACTGCTGTCGGGGGATCAGTTTCGCATAGTGCTGCCAGTCGTTTTCAATAAAACGTTTCCGTTTGACTTCCAGCATACGACACATTTTTTTGAAAACTTCTATCCGGCCGAGCAGATGCTCCGGTTTCCCGGTAAGCGGCACCTGCCCGGCGGTTTTTTGCAGGTTTTTCTTCATTGACAATTACTTGATGGTTTTGTAGTCATCATTGATCTTTTCGCCCACGTCATCCAGACGTTTGTGACGGTCCCAGACATCCTCATCCAGACCGTACTGGCCGAAGAACATGTTGCCCACGCGGCTGTTCATGCCCTTGTTGACGCCCTTGACGATCTTGCCCAGATTTTCGCGGATCCTGGCACCGGCAAAGCTGTCGGGATTGCTGTATTCGACTTTGGCGATGACCACCAGCTGGGACTGTTTGATGGACTCGGATTCCGTGGACAGCAGCCGTCCGATGACCGGCAGATCCTTGAGATAGGGCAGTCCGGTGTTGGCACGGACAGATTCGGATTTGCGGACACCGCCCAGCACAAACTCCTGATCGGAGTAGGGCAGCTGGACCGTGGTGGAGATCTTGGAATTGCTGCGGCGGGCACTGCCGTCAGAGTTCCAGCCCAGCAGAGAGATACCGTCCAGATCAAACTTCATGGAAGCGGCTTTTCCGGTGACCAGCGGGGAGATCTTCAGCTTGAACTGGAAACCATCCGTCACCATGGGATACTGAAGCCAGCCGTGGATGATACCGGGAGCGGCATCCACATAAGCGTAATTTTCGCGGTAATAGTTGCCGCTGTAACGGTTGCCTTCGGCATCCACATAACCCGTCAGGTACTTGGTCAGGGGACTGGTGGTGGTGTTGGCCATGATCGCAGCCTGCTCTGGCGTAAGAGAGGACATGAGGATCGTCTTGCTGGCATCGTAGAGTTCTTTATAGTCCGCATTGGAGGCATAGAGATAAGCGTGGACGTTCTGGGAATTGAGCATACCACCGCCCGCGGCAATGGCCTGGGCCTGGGCTTCAGCGACTTTGGCCTCCAGAGTACTGATGGGAACGCCTTTGTATTTTTCAGAACCGCTGACCTGATTTCCACCGGCGAGCAGGGTCTGATAGTTTTTGCGGGCGATGGCATCGTAGTAGGTGGCCGTTCCCACCTGAGTTCCCATGACGCGCATGGTGTAACCGGCCTTGGTCATGTAGGCATTGACACCGGCATCGGCAAGAGATTCATTGAGCTTTTCAATGGGAATGATCTTGCTGATGGACTCACGGAGAATGGTATCGGGATTGATATCCGTATAGGTGAACTCCTTGCAGCCTTCGGCAATGGACTTGGCTCCGGCGGTGTAGTCGGTGCGGTCATAGAAGAAACCGCTGTTGACCTGGATCAGAGAGGACTTGCGGTTCTGGACAACAACTTCTCCCTGAGCCAGACATTTGGCTTTGCCGATGGAGGTCATGAAGTCCAGATAGCGGGTATTCCACTTGGGATTGAAGTTCCAGTAGGAGGTATGGTTGTCGCCGTTGTTCTGGATGGCGCTTGAGAAGAAGGTTCCCCAGTTGCGGCGGGCAATGACGCCGGCGGAAAAGAGGTCCACACCTTCATTATTCTTCCAGCTCTGGAAGTCCACACCGATACGGTCATCGTTTTCGGCAAAGATCTCAATGACGCGGTAGGTGACTTTGAATTCCGGGATGGGACGGTCATACTGACGGAGCATGGTCAGCATATCGTTCCAGTTCCACTTGCTGGCTTTGACGACCAGGGCATTGAGTTCAGCATCCACGGTGATGGTTCCGGGAGCAACTTCAAACTGGGGATCCAGTTCGGAGGAACCGACTTTGATGAGCATATCGCGCAGATTGGAGGCACGGCTGATGCGGGGGAAGTAGATATGGGCATCTGCATCGGGCAGGAAGGTCAGACCGGGACGGTCCAGAGAGGCCACGATCCCGTCGATGCCCTTGCCTTTGCCGGAGTCGGAAAAACGGTACTCTTCAGCGGAAACAAGCACGACACCAGCGCCGTCGCTGAATTTCACCGCCGTCACCTGCGCAGGACTGGTGTTGATGCTTCTGGCACCAACTGCCGCTTCAAGATAGCTGCGAACAGCATAGGGATCGGCGTGTTTGAGCGTGTAGGTCTTGGTGATGACAAAGGGATCGGTGTTGTCGCGGATGACTTTGACAACCCGGGTCTTGTCGGCAACATTGATCTTCAGCTGGGCCTGCACATTGGAGGGGGCATAGCCGCCCGTCGGCGCATGGTTGTTGACTCTGCTCACGCCGGGGATCGCCTGAGGCGTGACAAGGACATCTCTGCCGGAAAGGGAGAACATGACCGCTCCGGCAAAAAGAAGAGAGAGATTGAATTTATTCATTGCAATGATCCTTTCCTGTCAATTACTTTTTGCTTTTTTTATCGTTTTTGCCGCTGTCTTTTTTCTCGATCCGGAAAGGATTTTCAATGCGGCGGTCGATCCTGGTCGCGGCGCTGTCGGTATTGAAAGCAGGTTCTTTGGCTTCAATGTCGATATAAGCGGCTTCTGCGGTCACGGCGATGTAGGTGCGCTCTTTGATGGAGGTCACAGTGCTGAACAGGTATTTCAAGATCGGAATACGGCAGAGGATCGGCAGACCGATGGTCTGTTCCACATCGTTTTCTTTTTCATAGATCGCCAGGAGCTTTTCCTTGCCGAAGGCCAGGGTGCTGGAACCGGAGAAGAGAGCGGAGTTGCTCAACTCTGCACCGGTGTTGCCGCGTTCGACAACGCTCTTGAAATAGAGTGAGTAGTCAAAAATCACGCCGCCGGATTTGGCACTTTTGCCCGGTTCATGGCAGATGAAGGGGTTGAGGATCTGAAGCTCCAGCTGCGGGGGATCGGCGTGCATGACACCATCCTCATCTTCGTAGAAACTTTTTCCCACAAAGGTACGGCCCAGGGTATTTTTGGCGATATTCTGGTATTCGGGGGTCATGCTGGTCCGGTAGATGAAGGGAGCCGTGGTCGGATTGGCGGACTGGACCTGACGGAGAAGCGCCAGATCTTTTTTATCGCCGACGGGCGTATTGACCATCAGCAGCGCGCTGGTTCCGACAGCGGTGGCGTTGCTGGCCTGCATCAGGCAGCGGATGAAGCTCATATCAAACTGGGGAGCGGTAAAGAAGCCGCCCAGTCCCCAGGAGTTGCTCAACACATAGGGAACATTTTCCAGCAGCTCGTCCATGACGATCTTACCGGCATTGTATCCCACATTGAGCAGATTGACACCGGGACCGTTTTTCCAGGCCAGATAGTCAAAGCCCCAGTCCTTGAGGTCGCTGTCGCGGATCTCATAGTAATTGACGCGGACGCGCACCTGCGGCAGAGGACGGTCTAGTTTTTTGAGCCAGGCCAGTGTACGCTTGGCGGCGGCATCCTGATCTCTCCAGAAAATGGTATTGGTCTCATCGTTGATGAAGAGCGCACCGCTGGAAGAGGTGATGGTGGAGTTGATGACTCTTGCCAGTTCATTGGCAGCTCTGTATTTGGGCGTGTAGGAAACACGGGTCAGTCCCGTTCCGCAGATGGTGGATCCATCGGCCGTTTTCCGGGCGACTTTGCGGTCCAGAGCGGCAACGATCTTATCCACATAGGGGATGAAATTGCGTCCGGTGGAAACCAGAAGAGCCTCTTTTTTTCCACGGGCAGCCGTCACGCGGCGGACGGTGGAGTTGCGGTCATAGCGCAAGATCGCTGAGTTGACGAAAGGCAGGATCTCTTCTGCGGAGGCGTTTTTGAGTTCATAGACTTTGCTCTCGAAAAGGATCTGAGCATCATCCTGACGGAGCCGGATGGTTCTGACCTGGTTGTTCTCAGCAGCGGCGCAGACGCCTCCGCTCAACAGGGCCAGCACTGCAAAGCAGAACCGGGACGGGATTTTGTGATTGATCATCATGTTTTTTCCTTTGTTTTTAAGGTTGAAAAATATGTGTAAATTTTTTTGTTTGGATCACAGAAAATGAAATCCGGTGATGACGGCCTGTTTTTTATCCAGCTTGCCGGTCACGACCTTGAAGAGGATCTCACTGGTAAACTCTTTCGTCCTGTTGACATTCTGACGGCGGAAGGTGACTTTCCAAAGCTGGGGATGCAGCGGCTCCAGCTTCAGCGTGGCAAGATAGGTGTAGCTCACAGGTTCCCCCATGGAGTCGAGAACGGATTTACGGGTGGCGGCAAAGGTCTCCTCGGTGAATTTGCTCCGGGTCTCCTCAGGAAGGAGTGAGACGAATTTTTTCCCGTCATTTTTGACAAAAGCCACAAGCAGTTCGCGGGCCAGAGTGTATTCTTCTTTGCTGACCTGCACTGTCTCTTTGGCCGGTGCATATTCTCTCACAACAACGCAGCCGCTTGTCAACAACATCAGCACAGCTGCACAGAACATCATCTGTTTTTTCATAATATCCCCCTTGAAAACAATTATTTTTCAGTGATAAAAGTTTTTAATGAAAATATCTTTCAGTGTTAGGTATTTTTATAATAAAGCACAGCTTCACGTAAAATTCAAGTAAAAAGGGCAAAAAACAGGTTATTTTTCTGTTTTTTGCCCTCATTCAGCTCCGGCATCGGTAAAGACATGCGCCGGCACAAATGTTTGTACCGGCGCAGTCATCAGAAGTTGTGATCTTTATTACCACATGATCATTTCAAGTTCATACGTGGTGGGGATCTCGGGGATCTCCGGTTCTTTTTCCCAGGGAACGAACTTCATACTGTAAAGATCGGCGTCGCGTCCAGAAAGACGCAGGCGGATGACTTTTCCTTCGAGGGAACGGAGATCGCTGAGGGTCTTTTCCCATTCCGGACGGAGAGCGATGTCATCAGCCTTGATCGTATAGAAGTTTTCCTCTCTGAAACCGGGGATGGGGATACCGTCCTGATCGGTGATCTCGATATCCAGCTGTCCCCAGGCGCTGGTGGCAACATTCAGTTCCAGAGCGCCGCCGGTGAAGGTAAAGGGCTTGGTCAGCACCCGGGCTCCGCGTCCGGGGAAATGCAGGGAGACAAATCCATCCATACGCAGGGTGCAGCGGCGCAGGTATTCAGTGCCTTCATTCTTTTCATCCCGTTCAACGGCAAAGAAGGAGAGTTCATCCGGCGAAGTATCGCCCTGAGTGGATTTTGTGGGAATCATGCCCGCCGCCAGGAAGTTGTCGCCGTATATCCACGTTGCGCGGGAGGGGCCCGGACGCAGGAACGCTTCCGGATAACGTGTAAAATGCCATCCGTCGCGGCTGCACATGAAAACGGTATCCGTGGAAACGGTTCCCAGACGGGTGTATTTTTCTGCTTCGATACGGGCCAGACGGGTCTCACGGGCGGGAAGATAGCTCATTCTGCGATCCCAGACCTGTCCTCTGTCCTCATAGCGCATGGGGAAGCCCATCAGCAGGTGGGGCGCACGGAAATAAGGTTCGATCTGATTGGTGTAGAAGGCCATGGAGTCTGTGTCATTGTAAACCAGATCCGTGGAGTTGCGGAAATCCACAAAATCCGGTGTGATATGGACGCGGATGGCCCGTTCGCCGAAGTGACGGACCCGGTGGTAAATACGGTAATAGCCCAGATTATGGTCAAAGAAGGCCATATTCTGTGAGTCGCGGCGGCTTTCGATGTTGAATGCGGGAATATCTTTTCTGAGCGTGTATTTCAAGCCGTCGGGGGAGACCATGAGACGCAGTGTCTGCTGAGCGACAACGACCGCTTTGAAACGCTCTTCCGGCGGACAGGCGGGATTGGTATCCAGGAAGGGAGTCATGTGGGCGGGAGAACCCTGAATGTAGATATCCGGTTCAGCGGCCACATCCGTCTGATCCATGACCACCTGAGCCTCTCCCCAGTGGATACCATCCTCTGAGGTGGTGACCATCATGCGGAAGTTGCTGTTGCGCACAGGATTTTTCGCCGTGGGAGCCATGTTGCCCGTGTGATAATACAGGAGAAAACGTTTGGTGACATCATCATACAGAACACGTTCATAGATGGCGCTGTTGGTATCCAGTACCAGAGCGATCTCCTGACGCTGGGGTGAATGGAGACGCAGATCGGCCTTGCCCATATCGTCAATAAGATAGTCATCCACAAAAAGTTCGCGCCGGTCTTTGAGTTCAAGAGCTTTCATTGCAAATTTCCCTTTCTGTTACGCTCTGTTAAAAATTCTTTTTGATCATATCAACCGGACGGGTTTTGAGCAGTTCGTCATATTTGGCCTGAGCCTTTTCCTTATCCTCAAAGATCCAGGAGCAGCAGTAGGGATTTTCCAATCCCATCATGTCCTTGATCTGATAAAGTCCGGCTTTACGGTAGAGGGGGAACGTCCACCCGGGACAGTGCAGACAGTATTTGAGACAGACACCGGCATCGTTGTCAATGGCTTTGGCCAGACTGGGACAGGCTTCCATGCCCAGATAGATGCAGTCCTCTTCCAGACGCAGGACCATGCCGCAGTTTTCCTCTTTGCGGATCTTGACATAGTAATCGTAAACGCCCCGGAGTTTTTTGGTGCGGAACTCTTCCAGACAGTGGAACTCCTGATGGCGGCTGATATGTTCATAATATTTCTCAAGGCCCTGTTTTTCATCCAGAAACTTGAAAACTTCGTTGTAAAAACGGACAAAGTGGTCACTGGGGATCATTTGGTCACCTGCTTTCTGAAAATTTGGACACAATGACCTTCGCCGAGGATCTCCACCGAGCTTTCCCAGGGGGTCCCTTCGCACATGCCGGCATTGACTTCAGAGGTCTGAAGACAGCTGTAAGGAGAGATCTCCATTCCCAGAGCCTTCAAGTGTTTATGGGCGGGGCACTCCAGAACCTCAAAGCGGATCTCATTTTCATCCACAGTCAGCTGATACTTGCCGTTTTCGCGGAAAAAGAACCAGTTGAGATGTTCGATCAGTTCACTGGCATCGCCCTTTTCCAGCTTTTCGCGGATGGATTTGTAAACATCATGTCCGGTTTTGCGGAGAATGGCTTTCAGCGCCTCCACGCCGTAATTTTCGGCGATATAGTTGAGTGTGGTGTTGGTCGTTCCGTGAAAATCACGGTGCAGTTCATTGTTTTCCTGATAACGCAGCATTTGACAAACGTATCCTTATGTTAAAAATTTTTTATGATCCGTTCCGGAGAATACCGGCGGATCAATTCATCGTATTTGGCCTGAGCTTTGTTCTTCTCTTCATAGATCCACTCCGTGCATTGGGGCTGATCCGGACTGACGATATCATAGACCTGGAAAAGACCAGCTTTCTGATAAAGAGGCAAAGTCCATCCGGGACAGTGCAGACAGTATTTTCTGCAGACGCCCGCATCGTTGTTCATGGCCTTGGCCAAGCTGGGACAGGCGGTCATTTTCAGGATCAGTTCTCCGTCATTGAGGATCAGATCAAGGCCGCAGTTTTCCTCTTTGCGGATCTTGACATAGTAATCGTAAACGGCCTGAAGTTTCCGGGAACGGAACTCTTGCAGACAGTGGAATTCCTGATGACGGCTGATATGTTTGTAATATGTTTCAAGCGCCTGTTTTTCATCCAGAAACTTGAAAACTTCGTTGTAAAAACGGACAAAATGGTCACTGGGGATCATTTTTCAACTCCTTTTCGTCTGTTCCACATCCACGGGCTGACCAGCGCCTCATCCAGCGGGGGCAGAACGATTTTTTCAACGGCCGCGATTTCCTCCTGACTCAAAGGGGGCAGCTGTGCCAGACGGATGTTTTCCCGCAGCTGCTCCAGGGTCTCCACGCCTGTCAGGATGCATTTCGGGGCCTTTTTGGCCGCCAGATAGCGCAGAGCCAGCTCCGCCATGGGGATACCCAGCGCTTCCAGAAGCCTCCTTTTTTCGCGGATCTCCGGGAAGGGGATCTTTTCCTCCGGCATCAGCAGCATGCCCTGCAAATAGGCGCCGCGGATAAAACAGAGTCTATCCCCCCTGCCGAAACAGTGATCGAAGCGGTGATCCAGCAGACTGCAGGGGATCTGAAGGCAGTCGGCCTCCTCTCCGGCATCCTTGAACTGCAGGGTATTGAGGGATATGCCCGCCCGTTCCGTCAATCCTTTATCCCGCATTTTTTTGAGGGGCTCCAGGTGGATGCAGTCATTTTCCGTATGGAGCAGGACGGCGGCAGCACAGGAAATATTCAGCCGTTTGAGCGAGTTGAGAAGCGATTTTTCCATAAACGCTTCCGGCTCCGCTCCTTCGGGAAGAGACGGGATCTTGGTGACGACGGCAAAACGGTCAGAGAGGCCCAGTTCTTTGAGGGCGCGTCCGATGACCTCTTCACTGTCGCCGTATTCCGGTGCTGTATCCAGAGCGCATATACCGTTGTCATAAGCCTCCTTCAAAATGGCTTTGACGGTCTCAAAAGAGGGCTTGCCGGAGACATTGGCCACGCCGTAATCCATGCCGAACTGAACTGTTCCCAGCATCAAAGGAGAAAACTGGCTGCTCATTTTGCCGAATATCCTCCGTCGATGACCAGATTTGTTCCTGTGACAAAACTGGAGGCCTCTGAAGCCAGATAGACGATCCCGCCTTTAAGGTCAGAGGCATTGCACAGTCTGCCCAGCATGGTCGCCTGCGCGTGATTGCGGGTAAATTCCGAAGGGTTATCCTGCCAGGAGGCATCGAACCCTGTGGGACTCAAAGAGTTGACGCGGATATTGTACTTGCCCAGCACACTTGCGGCCCAGCGGGTGAAATTGATCATGCCGCCTTTTTCGTAATGATAGATGGGTGAAGGGAAATGATCGCCGTCAGTCTGCATCCCGGTATTTTTGTAATTGGCAGGATCCAGGCCCAGCATCCCCATATAGCTTGCGATATTGATGATGGAACCGGAACGGTTTTTCATCATATTTTCCGCAGCCAGCCGGGTAATGAGAAAAAGGCCGGAAGCGTTGGTATGCATGCTTTTGTCAAAAAAGTCCATTGGATTATCCCACGCGCCGCCGGGGACTCGCAGAACAGCATTGTTGACAAGAATATCCAGTTTTCCCTCCTGTGAAATGATTTGCCTGATACATCGGGCAATGGAGCCTTCATCGGCCAGATCCAGTTCAACAAACTTCATGCCGGGATATTGTGCCGTAAAAGCGGCCAATTTTTCAACATTGCGGGACGCTGTATAAACCGTGGCTCCGGCTTCGTAAAGCGCCTCGGATATCTGGGATCCGAAACCGCCCTGATGACCGGCACCGCCGGTCACCAGAGCCACTTTCCCCTTGCAAGAAAAACTGTCAAGGACATTCATTTGGATCAATCCAGCTCCTCTTTGAACTCGGCCAGACAGTTTTCAACTCTTTTCTTCACATCATCGGTGAGATTATCCATTTCCTGAGCGATGGTGAAGGGAGTGGAGATCAATCCCAGTTTGACCAGCGCGTATTTCTGTCCGTTCCAGCAGTTTTTGATGTCGATGCCGTAAACGCCGTGGAAAACTCTGATCATATCGTTCTGAGCGGCGACAGCACCGGCGATATCACCTTTATCCACGCAGGCAGCCAGTTTCTTCATCATTTTGGAGCAGAGGGCGCCCATGCCGCAGATCATACCGTCATATCCGGCGATGAGGGCTTCATCAGCGGCCCATTCCTGACCTTCAAAGAAGAGGGTTTTGAGGCCCTTTTCGGCGCGCAGCAGCAGGAGTTCCCGGCGCAGCCACATGTTGGAGGAGGAGTTTTTGATACCCTTGAGATTGGGATGTTTCATCATCAATTCAAACTCATCCAGCGTGAAATTGATGTTGTTGTTGGGCGGGCAGTGATAGAGATAGACGGGACGGTCAGCCGTATCCAGCACCTTGAGGACGGATCTGACCGGATTCAACCGGCTGGTGGCGGCAGGCGGCATATAGACATAGGCGCCGAAATCATATTTCTCATAGCTTTTCATCAGCTCAAGGGAAAGGGGGAGACTGGTGGCATTGATACCGACCATCAATTCCATTTTGTTTCCGATGAGTTCGGAGGCATATTCCACAGTCTCCTCTTTGAAAGAGCTGCTGAAGCTGCCCCATTCGCCCATGGAGCCGAAAAGAAAAACGCCGTCCAGTCCGTGACGCATATTGCGTTCAAAGATGTTTTTGAGACCGTTGCGGTCAAGTTTGCCATCTTCCATAAGGGGAGTGACGGTGGCGCTGATAACTTTTTTATTCATTTTATTTGATCCTTTATTTTGTTAGGGGTAGATCTGTTTTATTCCGGCGGAGCAGCATATTACTTTTTGCCGTTATCCAGTTTGACGAGTTTTTCAGCCAGCCGGAGAATGACCTCCGCCTGGGCATCCATATGGGCCATGGAGGCGCCGCTGCATCCCTTTTCGATGGCCTCTTTCAACTCTTTTTCAAAAAGCCTTGTATCGGTGCCTCTCTTTTTGAGGGAAGCGATCCTCTGGCGGCAAAGCTCCATGAGACATGTATCCTGATAGCCCTTGCGGATGCCCCAGAAGCGGCGGCTGACCAGAAGATTGCCGTAATTGAAATCCACATAAGCGACACCGTAATCTGTCCGGCGGATACGGCCCCGGGGATTGGTGACGTCTCCTGAGTCGAAGCCGTCGCCGCCTGCGTGGTCATCAAAGTCCCAGAAAGTGGTGACCGCGTTGAAGCCGTCGCGGCGGTTGCGCCAGTAGTCCAGACGGTACACTTCGGCGTGCGCATTTTTCATCAGGATATTGTAAGTCCAGATTTTTTTGCCTTTCAGGGTGAGAGAATACATGTATTTGAGGACATCTTTTTTATTTTCAAAATCCGGGCGGTAGAAGCAGAAGATATCCGTGTATTCAGCCAGACGGCGGTAAACCTCCATACCGGAGCGGTGGGGGTTGTTCATGACTTTTGCCCGGGGAGCGACTTTCTTGATGAATTTGCTCCAGATATAAGCCTTGCCGTTGGAGCTTTTGGGATCATCCACATTGCCGCCGGGTTCATCCACGGGATTGAGAATGACGTTTTCGTGGGGGATACCGTATTTCTTTTCAAGGTGATCCAGCCAGGCGGGGATACTGGCAGCCATGATTTTTTCCCAGAGCCGGGGATCTTTGTCATAACTGCCGCCCAGACCGAAATTCCATCCGAGACAGAAAAAGATCTTGAGCTGTTTCATATCGAAACCGGCCGCCTTTGTCTGGTCGATATATTGATCCAGAGCGTCCATTTTGGCGGGGATGAGGGTATTTCCCGGTCCCTTTTTCCAGTAGATGCTCAGGCCCTGGCCGGGGACAAGTTCCAGATAGTCGTAGTTGTATTTTTTGAAGAATTTGCGGAAATTTTCATGGTGCCAGGCGCGCCGGACGACGCTGTTGTAGGCCATCTGATCCACATGGACCTCTGCCAGATCGACGGGGGAGATCTCCACATCAAGCCGAACGCTTTCAAAACCACCCTGCCCGCCGCAGTTTTTGAGGACGATAAAACCGGTGTATCTGCCGGGGGCAAGGCCTTTGCTTGAGATCTCCAGCCAGACGGGGGCAGAGCTTTTGGGCGGGATACGCAGCAGTGTATTGAGGGGCAGGGGAGAGAGGGCATCATAAATCGTGCGCCCGGACTCATCTTTTGTACCGACGCCTTCGGAAAGGGTGATATTACTGAGAAAATCATCCCAATCCGTCTGAAAACCGAAGTGCTGCCATGTCGGGCGCTTGAAGGGCCAGTGTTTGAAAACCTTGATCTGACCGGTGAAGGGGGTGTTTTCCAGATTGGAAACGACGAAACCGACAGTTGTCCTGCCGTTGCGGGGCATACGGAGTTTAAGATTTTTGAGGGGACGGGAAAGACGGGAGACATTGATATTATTGGCCCACATATCCGTCTGCCAGATCAGCTGTTTTGCGCCGTCGAGACGCAGCTGTGCGACGGAGTAATCCAGAGCCGCCAGACGGCTTTCAAGCGCATTGAACTTTTGAGGATCGCTGCCCTCTTTTGAAATCATTTCTTCGACAGCCGCAACCTCTTTATTGAAAGCGGGTGTGGTTTTGAGGGAGGAAAACTCTTTTTTCAGGAGAGCATATTTCTGTTCAAAATAGGCTTTGCGCGTACCGCAGATGATGATGGAAAAGTTTTCCGGGGACTGGAAGTGGTCACCTGTGGGGGCCCAATAGGTGTAACGTCCGGCGGTTTTGCCTACGCGCATAAAGTTGCCTTTGAGGACTTTTCCGGGAACAAGTTTTCCGATCCCCAGCTCTTTCAGGGGGATCGTGATGGTGACGCTGTATCCCTTTGCCGTTGTTTTGACAGCAAATTTGGCTTTTGACTTGGGATTTTCCAGCAGATCGATCCCGGCGTAAGTTTCGCCGTTGACGGCGGCGGCGTACTGATAAAAACGGCTGACTTCCGGATCGGGCTGAAGGAACATTTCAACTCTGTCGGATCTGTCGCTCCACATGTGGCGGGGGATACTCTCTGCGGTCATGCCTGCGGGAACGGGACAGTCGAATTCTGCTGTCAGATTTTTCTGATCGGCCTTGAGACGGACGCGGGCGGCATTCTGATGGAATTTCTCATCCGCACGGACAAAAGTCCCCAGCAGTTTTCCCGGCAGATCGCCGACGATAAAGGGACTGCTCCAGCTGTTGTCAAGGAGCAGATGGGGCGCGGCAGCCGTTTCCGCAGAGGCGGCAGCCGGGGCAGCGGGAGAGCTTTCGATGCTGTGGTCGTACAGTTTGATATCATCCACAAAACCGTTGAGCAGATTGGAGGGACTTGTCCGGGGACCGTAGAAGGGGTAATAGCCGAGATAGAGGCGTGAAAAGGAGTTTTCCCCCTCTTTCTGCAGATCGCTGAAACTCAAAGCCCTTTCGCCTTCGGCAATGACTTTTCCATCCAGGAAGAGGGTCATTTTGCCGCCGGAAGCCCCCGTCAGGCGCAGGGAATAGAACTTGTTGTTCTGCCACTTGATGACAGGGGAAATGATCTCACAGGACTTCAAAATTTTCTTCTTGCCGTCCATGATCTGAAACATGACTTCCAGCTGTCCTTTAGGTTTGATCCATGCGATCATGCGGCGGGTGAAATTTTCATCGGCAGCGTAAGCAAAGATGACCGTATGTCTCTTTTTATCAGTGCCTTTTGTGAGTTTGAATTTAAGATCCACGGTATAACTTTTCCAATCCATGGGCAGCTGATTGTACCAGGCGGCTTTGCCGGTACACGCCAGCGCGATGGAGTTGTTGACCCCCGCCTGGGGAACAACGGTCCCGTGGAATGTACTGCGTTTTTTTTCCGGATTTTGAAAGTGTTCCAGACGGAAAGAGGGTGCTTTGAGTTTGCTGAAGTTTTCAAAATCGAAGGAAAGATAAGGCTTTTCAGCGGCAAGAGACGAAAGAGAGGCCGCCCCCCAGAGCGTGAGAAGAAACTTTTTCAGCATGATTTTGCTCTCTGTTTTATTTTTTACTATTATCCAGTTTTATCAGTTTTTCAGCCAGCCGGAGAATGACCTCCGCCTGGGCATCCATATGGGCCATGGAGGCGCCGCGGCATCCCTTTTCGATGGCCTCTTTCAGCTCTTTTTCAAAAAGACTTGTATCGGTGCCTCTCTTTTTGAGGGAAGCGATCTTCTGACAGCAGAGTGCCATGAGACGGGAATCCTGATACCCCTGCTGCGCGGCCTCAAAGCGGCGGCTGACGAGGATCGTACCGTAGTTGCAGTCGGCATAAACCATACCGTAATCGGTGCGTTTGATACGACGGTTTTTGGGATCGGTAACGTCATTGGGATCAAAGCCGTCGCCGCCTGCGTGACTGTTGAGGTCCCAGAAAGTGGTGACAGCATTGAAGCCGTCGCGGCGGTTGCGCCAGTAGTCTAGGCGGTAAGTTTCCGGATGGGTGTTTTTCATCAGGATATTGTAGGTCCAGATCTCTTTACCCTGCTGAGAGAGGGAATACATGTATTTGAGAAAGTCTTTTTTATTTTCAAAATCCGGGCGGTAGAAGCAGAAGATATCCGTGTATTCAGCCAGACGGCGGTAAACCTCCATACCGGAGCGGTGGGGATTGTTCAAGACTTTTGCCCGGGGAGCGACTTTCTTGATGAATTTGCTCCAGATATAAGCCTTGCCGTTATTGGATTTGGGGTCATCCACATTGCCGCCGGGTTCGTCCACGGGATTGAGGATGATGTGTTCGTGAGGGATACCGTATTTCTTTTCAAGATGATCCAGCCAGGCGGGGATACTGGCAGCCATGATCTTTTTCCAGAGTTCGGGATTTCTGTCATAACTGCCGCCCAGACCGTAATTCCATCCGAGGCAGAAGAAAAACTTGAGTTTTTTGATATCGTATCCGGCAGATGCGGCCTGATCGACAAATCGATCCAGCTGAGCGAGGTCGCCGGGGATAAGTTTGCCGCCGGGAGCTTTTTTCCAATAGATATAAAGTCCGTTGCCGGGAATAAGTTCCAGATAATTGTAGTGGTTTTTGCGGAAAAATCTGCGGATGGATCCCAGATGCCATGCCTTGCTCTGAACGCTGTTGTAAACCATCTGATCCAGATGGACCTCATCCGTATCAGCGGGAGAGATCTCCACGTCAAGCTGAACGCTTTCAAAACCGCCCTGTCCGCCGCAGTTTTTGAGGACGACAAAACCGGTGTATCTGCCGGGGGCAAGGCCTTTGCTTGAGATCTCCAGCCAGACGGGGGCAGAGCTTTTGGGCGGGATACGCAGCAATGTATTGAGGGGCAGAGGAGAAAGCACATCGTAAAGGGTTTTGCCGGACTCATCTTTTGTCCCGATCCCCTCATGGATGGTGATATTGGCAAGAAGCCCATCCCATTCGCGCTGGTAGCTGAACTGCTGTTTCCGGGGACGGGTAAAGGGCCAGTGCTTAAAGACCTTGACCTGTCCGAGGAAGGGCGTATTTTCCAGATTGGAAACCACAAAGCCCACTGTTTTTCTGCTGTTGCGGGCCATGCGGAGCTTGAGGCTTTTAAGAGGACGGGAAAGACGGGAGACATTGATATTATTGGCCCACATATCCGTCTGCCAGATCAGCTGTTTTGCGCCGTCGAAACGCAGCTGTGCGACGGAAAAATCCAGCGCGGTCAGACGGGCGTCAAGCGCATTGAACTTTTGAGGATCATCGCCCTCTTTTGAAATCATTTTTTCAACAGCCGCTGTCTCTTTATTGAAAGCGGGTGTGGTTTTGAGGGTGGAAAACTCTTTTTTCAGGAGGGCATATTTCTGTTCAAAATAGGCTTTGCGCGTACCGCAGATGATGACGGCAAAGTTTTCCGGGGACTGGTAGGTGTCGCCGACGGGCGCCCAGTAAGAATGACGTCCGGCAGTTTTGCCCACGCGTATAAAGTTGCCTTTGAGGACTTTTCCGGGAACAAGTTTCCGGATCCCCAGCTCCTGCAAGGGGACAGTGATGGTGACGCTGTATCCTCCGGCGGTCTTTTTGACAGCAAATTTGGCTTTTGATGAGGGATTGGCCGTTGTATTGATCCCGGCGTAAGTTTCGCCGTTGACGGCGGCGGCATACTGATAAAAACGGCTGCCTGCGGGATCGGGCTGAAGGAACATTTCAACCCGGTCGGATCGGCCACTCCACATACGCTTGGGGATACTCTCTGCCGTCATGCCTGCGGGAACGGGACAGTCGAATTCTGCGATCAGATTTTTCTGATCGGCCCTGAGGCGGACACGGGCGGCATTCTGATGGAATTTTTCATCCGCACGGACAAAAGTCCCCAGCAGTTTTCCCGGCAGATCGCCGACGATAAAGGGACTGCTCCAGCTGTTGTCAAGAAGCAGATGAGGTGCAGCAGAGACAGGCGCAGAAGCCGCAGAAGAAACACCGTCTGACGCAGAAGAAACAGCGGCAGCTTTGTTGTAAAGTTTGATATCATCCATGAAGCCGTTGAGGACTTTTCCGGGTTTGTTCCGCGGACCGCGGAAGGGATAGTAACCGAAATAAAGTTGAGAAAAAAGCGGTTCTCCCTTCTTTTGCAGATCACTGAAACTTAAAGCCTTTTCACCTTCGGCAATGACTTTTCCATCCAGGAAGAGGGTCATTTTGCCGCCGGAAACACCCGTCAGGCGCAGGGAATAAAACCTGTTGTTCTGCCACTTGATGACAGGGGAAATGATCTCACAGGACTTCAAAATCTTTTTCCTGTCCGCCATGATCTGAAAAATAACCTCCACCTGTCCCTTGGGCGTGATCCATACGATCATGCGGCGGGTGAAATTTTCATCGGCGGAATAAGCAAAGAGGACCGAGTGCCTTTTGCTGTCGATCCCTTTAGTGAGCTTGAAAGCAAGGTCGATGGTATAGCTTTCCCAATCCATGGGGAGCCTGGAACACCAGGCGGCTTTGCCGGTACACGCCAGCGCGACGGAGTTGTTGACCCCCGCCTGGGGAACGATGGTTCCCAGAAAAGTACTGCGTTCTTTGTCCGGATTTTGAAAGCGTTCAACGCGCAAGGAGGGCGCTTTGAGTTTGTTGTATTTTTCAAAATCGAAGGAAAGATAAGGCTTTTCTGCGGCCGCAAGAGAAAAAACTGTTGCGGCCGCAAGAGAACAAAGGAACTTTTTCATCTGTCAACAGCCTCTTATTTTCCGGCCGCCTTTTTTTTCTGCTGGGTCTTGTGATAGAGATCAAGATCCATATACTCTCTGCCCACGGGATTGCTGGAGACAGCGGCGGGATCGTCGATACCGAAAACGCGGAAGATCTCCCTTGCGATCTCCAGATGTCCCATGGGGCCGGGATGAAGTTCTTCACCCAGAAATTTTTTCTGTTTGTCGGCGGTGGGAGCGATCTTTTCCCAGCGAGAAGCGTTATCCACGAGGACGGTGTTGTATTTTTTGGCCGTTTCACGGATAACGGCGTTATAGGCATCAAGTCCCTTCAGACGGGCGATATAATCCCGTCTTTTGGTGTTTTTCCAGATGCCGGGGAGCGTCATCAGAACAGGATAAGCCTTGTCTTTGCGGATCTTTTCAACGAGGGTCTCCAGATTTTTCCGGTACACATTGATATCCTTGATCCGGACGATATCATTGGTGCCGATCATAATAATGACCACAGAGGGATAAAACTTTTTGATCCTGTGATAATACTGCGTGCCATCCAGCAGATTGGCGGTGGTGTTGCCGCTGATACCGGAGTTGATGACGGTATTGAGGCGTATGCCCAGCTCATAGCGCAGACGTTCGGCGAAGATCTCCGGAAAAGAGCGCCAGCCGTGGGTGTGTTTGGCGCCGTGGGTGATGCTGTCTCCGTAGAAGATCCATGTCCAGGGGGCCTGTCCCCGGGCTTTGGTTTGGAGATAGCTGCGGATCCTGGCCAGTTCCGGCGGAACAGCGGCGGGTTCAGCTGCGGAACAAAATACACCGGAGACAAGAAGAAAAGAGCAGAAAAGTTTTTTCATCATTTTATTTAAGCTCACTTATTTTGATATTGTCGATATAACCGTTGAGGGTCTGCCGGGAGACATTGCCGTCCATAAAGAAGGGATAGAAGCCCAGAAAAAGCACTTTATAGGGTTTGGCGCTTTTGACATCAAGATCATAGAAACTCATGGCGTTTTTCTGCGCGCCGATGCTTTTGCCGTCCAGGAAAAGCTCGCTCCTGCCGGCGCTGACGCATTCCAGACGGACGGTATAGTAAACGCCGGTCTTGAGCGCGCAGGGAGCAGAGGTGAGAGTTGTATTTTTGATGATCTTTTTCGTTTTGGGATCGATCACTCTGAACACAGCTTCCAGCTGACCTTTGGGGGTGATCCGGAGCAGCATGCGGCGGGAAGCATCCTTGCAGGCCACATAACCGCAGAGGACGGAACCGTTTTTGCCGACAGGTTTGGCCAGTTTGAATTTGAGTTCAAGAGACATTTTTTTGCCGTTGAGATCAAGATTGGCCAGCTGATTGCGGGTATTCATGCACTTGATGGCAACGGAATTGCCGACGCCCTGTTTCCGGACAGGCATTCCGTAGAAAGCGATACGGGAACCGCTGTCAACGGCAAGGTGGTCAAAATATCCGCCTTTGATATCGCGTCCGGCATACTTTTCAAAATCAAGATCCAGCTTGTTGATGCCGCCGTAAACGGCCGCTTTGGGAGCGGCTTTGGCCGCCGGGGGAGCGGCAACAGCAGGTACGGGGACTTTCACATCGGCAAAACGCCGGGGGGCGCCGGAAACAGCAGCTTTGGGAACAACGATCCTGCCGTTCTTTGACTCGTAGAGCTGGATGATCTTTTCAGAGAGACGGAGAATGACATCGGCCTGTTCATCCATATCCGTCATGCTTCCGGCGGCGCCTTTGGCAACGGCATCGGCCAGTTCTTTTTCAAAGGCGCTCACATTGACGCCCTGTTTCTTGAGTTTTTTGAGCAGATCGCGGCAGTACCAGGCCACGCGGGTCTCATCAAAACCGCGGGCGGCGGCTTCCAGGCGGCGGCTGGCCATGATGGTACCGTAGTTGAAGTCCACATAAGCCATGGCATAGTCATCGCGGCGGATGCGGCCTTTGGGATTGGTGACGTCGCTTGAATCGAAGGTATCGCCGCCGGCGCTGTCATCCAGATCCCAGAATTGGGTCAGAATGAAACCGTCGCGGCAGTTTTTCCAGTAGTCAGCGCGGTAAAGTTCCGGGCTCTGCTGTTTGCGGAGGATATTGTAGGTCCAGACCTCTTTGCCCAGTTTCTGGATACGCTGAGTGAATCCGGGGGTGTTGTCCAGTTCGGGACGGTAGCACTCAAAAATATCGCAGTAAGGAGCCATCATCTCAAAGACGGGGGATTTGCCGGCGTAGAGGGGATTGATCATGATCTTTGCCCGGGGCGTGACCTGCCGCAACAGTTTGAGCCAGCGCAAAGCCTTTGCCATGCTGGTGTTGGGATTATTGATATCGCCGTTGGGTTCATCGATAGGATAAAAGACAACGTGTTCGTGGGGGATGCCGTATTTCTTTTCGAGCCTGTCGAGCCAATAGGGGATACTGGCACGGATGCCCCTTTCCCATGCGGGCGTATCGGGGAGACCGCCGAAATTGTGTTCCCATGAAAGGTAGAAGCAGAGCTTCAGTTTTTTTACATCAAATCCGCTTGCAATGGCCTTTTCGACCATATCATCGAGCCGGGTGATGGTATCGGGCACATTCCATTTGCCGGTGTAGGGATTGTAAGAGAGATAGACTTTGACATCTCCGCCCAGGCGGGAATAGATGTAATTGTAGTTGTATTTGACGAAGAATTTGCGGAAATTTTCATGATGCCATGCTTTGCGCATGAGGGTATTTCCCTGCAAATTATCCAGATGGAACGCGGCAATATCAGTCGTGGAAACGGTCACTTCCAGATCGACGGTCTCCACGCCGCCTGAGCCGCCGCAGTTTTTGAGGACGAGTTTGCCGGTGTATTTACCGGGAGCAAGATCCTTGCTGGATATCTCCATCCAGACAGGCGCGGTCGTCCGGGGCGGTATCCGCAGAACGGTGTTCATGTGGAAGGGGGCAATGGGGTCATAGACCATTTTGCCGTTGACATCCGTGGTAGGCAGGCCCTCATAAAAACGGATACCGTTGAGGAAGGCATTCCAGGGCTGATCGCCGAAGTGCTGATAGGTGATCCGTTCATAGGGCCATTTTCTGAAAACCTTCATCTGTCCGAGGAAGGGGGACTGCTCCAGATTGGAGACGGCAAAGGGAACCATCCTGCGGGCATTGCGCGGCATGTAAACCCTGATGGTTTTGACGGGTTTTGCCAGTCGGGAAATATTCATATTGTTTTCCCAGGGGGCGGGCTGCCAGATCAGCTGTTTCATGCCGTCAAAACGGATCTGCGCCACAGAAAACTCCATGACGGCAAACTGTTTTTCAAGCTGTACGAAAGCAGCGGCATTTACGGCGGAAGAGGCGATGCGCTTTTTAAGATCCTCCATGCCCTGCCGGACAGCCGGCGTCAGTTTGAGCCGGGCAGTTTCCTTGAGGAGTTCAGCCATTTTTCCTTCAAAATAGGCTTTGCGAGAACCGCAGATGATGGGGGCAAAGTTTTCAACGGCATGCCAGTTGTCTCCGGTGGGGGCCCAGAAGGAACCCGAACCGCAAGTCTTGCCGCCGCGCATGAAGTTGCCTTTGAACATCTGACCGGGTTTGATTTTTTCAAGACCTATTTCCTTGAGAGGGATAACGATCCTGGCCGTAAAACCTTTGTCTGTGGTTTTGGCAGAAAAGAGCGCCCGGGTGTTGCGGTTCTGCGTCAAACCGGAACCGGCATAGCCTTCACCGGCAGCGTTGACGGCGTACTGATAGTATTTGCTGACCACAGGATCAGGCTGGATGAAAACCTCCACCCGGTCGCTGGACCAGAAAAACTTCGGATCACAGGTGACACGCATGCCGGCGGGAACGGGACAATCGAATTCCGCGATCAGAGCGTCCTTTTCGATTTTGGCACGGACTCTGGCTGCGGTCTGCCAGAATTTCTCTTCAGCGCGCTGGAATGTTCCCATGAACTTGCCCGGCTGATCGGCAACGAGGAAGGAGCTGCTCCAGGTATTGTCGAGGCAGAGATGGGGCAGCGCGGCCTTGCTTTCCACAGCGGCGGCCTTTTCCGCAGCGGATCTGCGAACGACTTTATCGTAAATTTTGATTTCATCCACATAGCCCTGAAGAAGCGATGAGGGAGCGGTCCGGGGGCCGTAGAAGGGATAGTATCCAAAATAGATGCGTGAGAAATATTTGCCGTCTTTCTGGTGAAGATCTCCCAGACTCATGGCGTTCTCTTCGCAGGAAGCAACGGTCTTGCCGTCCAGTTCCAACTCCGCCGCGCCGCCGGAAATACAGGAAAAGCGCAGAGAATAATACTTATTGGTCTGCCATTTGAGAGCAGAAGTTGACATGGCAAAGGATTTGACGGCCTTCTTTTTGTCATTGAGGATCTCAAAGAGGACCTGGATGTTTCCTCTGGGATGGATCCAGACGATCATGCGCCTGCGGAAATTTTCATCCGCAGAATAGGCAAACAAAGTGGAATATTTCTTTTTGTGAAGCTCTTTGACAAGTTTGAACTTCATTTCAAGGGCAAATTCTTTTCCTTCAAGGGGCAGATTATTGATCCATGTTCCCTCTTTGATGCTCGACACGCCGACAGAGTTGCCGACGCCCGCACCGGGAACGATCCTGCCGACAAACAGACCTTTGCGTCCCTTGCTGATGGTGAAGGAGTCGATCCTGTTTGAAGGGGCTTTGAATTTTTTGAAGCCTTCAAAATCACCCTGCCAGATGGGTTTGGGTTCCGCACCCGAACAGAGCGCCGCCGAAAACAAAGCGGCAAGGAGAGAGAAGTATTGTTTCATAAAACTGTCCTTTCTTTATGATTCAGTATGACATCTTTGCAGAATATCCATTCAATTTTTGACAGCCCCTCCGCTTTTTCGGAGGGGCTGTTTCAGGCAATAAGGGGTCTTTGAGAGCCTCCTTAAAGGAGCTCTTCAGCAGACAGGGAATAAGAATTTTATCAGTATCCGGCGCGTGTTTTTCCGTAGGTCATATATTCATCATTGACAAGATGCCACAAACTGTTGTTGTAGGTCCAGTCAACACGGTAGATCGATTCCACGTGACCGTCGATGAAGCCCACAGTGGTCTCATTGCCATGCCAGTTATAGGGAGCAGCCTCTCCGGTGGAGGGGCCGGAACCCTGACTTCTGATGCGGCAGTAACCTTTGCCGGGCGTCTGACTCTGTCCCTCGGTAAAGTGGATCTTTTTGGAAGGATTGTGGACTTTATTGTAACGCCACCAGTAATATCTGCCCTCACCGCGCCAGGGATATGCGGCAACAGAAACGATCCCGTATGTGGTCGCTCCCCAATAGGTATCTCTTTTGGAGGAGTCTTTCGGACAGTATGACGCCGTATTGTAGTTTGAAAGATATTTCAAACATTTGAAAACATTGAAAAAAGCCGAATGGACATTGCTGGCGCCGTAAACACCGCCGGCGGCAGGAACTGTGCCGAAGATCTTTGAAAGGTCGATTTTGCCCGGCATGGACTTGGGATCGCTGGGCAGAACATAATCATCGAACTGATCGCCGTACTGCTGACTGCAGGACTCCAGGGTTTTCATATTGTTCTGACAGCTGGCAGCCTTGCCCCGGTCTCTTGCCTGGGCAAGGGCGGGCATCAGCATCGCCGCCAGAATGGCAATAATGGCAATGACCACCAGCAGCTCGATGAGCGTAAAGCCCATGGGCTTTATCCGCGTGTACGCGGATAAAGCAACATCTTTTCTTTCCGGCAGATCGTGTTTTTTTAGGCAAGTCATAGGTTCCCCCTTTTGGTTTTTTAGTGGTACTTGCAGGCAAATTTTATGTTCAACATAACTAATTATACCTGCAAATTCTCTCCTTGTCAAGAGGCAAAAGAAAATTTTGCCGGAAATTTTCAATTTTATTTTGATTTTTCCGCATTTTTGACCGGAATCAGGGCAAAACGGGCAATTCTGACGTCACCGGGAGATTTTGATCCTTTGACATAATCGGGGCCCTGGAATTTGAGGAATGCATACATGTCATACTCTCTTGCGGGATCCCCGGGGTCGATATAGAGGTTCAACACCACTGAAAGGGTCCAGGTATGGTGCATGAACAGCAGCAGTTTGGGATACAAGACTGTTCTGCCCATATAGTACCAGTGATACTTTTCATCCTGCGCCATATTCTGCCGCGAGATGCCGCTGATCATCAGATGCTTCTGGACAGCACTTGAATACAGTCCGAAGATAAATCCCTTTTTATGGGTCTTGGCCACCTCTTCAGGCGGCATGACAGCCGAATGGGATTTGGTCCAGCCGGAAGGCGAATCGGGATCGGAGATCTTCATGCCGTGTCCGTAAACCTTGTCATACTCAAACAGGCGTATTCCCGGCGCTTTGGTATTGAAGTTTTTGAGAGGCTTCACGTTCCGGGGAGCCTTCACCGGTTTGTAAACGACCGTATCCGCATAGAAAGCGACCAGTTCACCGAGAGATTTTGTCTTGAGGGCTCCGGGAGAGAAAAATTCCTTCAGTACCCCGGGCAGCGTGGCGATGATATCCTGCTGGATCTTTTTTCTTTCCAGCTTGAGAGTGTTGCGGTGGGCCTCCCAGGTTTTGAGATACGCCGCCTGAAGGATCACCATTTCGATATCCACGCGTGCCCGGAGCTTTTTATTGCTTCCGACGGCCTTGCGGGCCTTTTCAAGCAGATCGAATCCCTGCCGGTAGAATTCCGGATCGGCCAGATACTTACTGGATTTGATCGGCGCCTGCTCCATGGGTTTCTCATCTCTGTTCATTCCCTCATGGATAAGGTCAAGATACCGGCGCATGTAAACGCCCGCTTTGCCGTAATAGAAATCGGTGAACTCTTTGACGGCCCGGGGGACATCCATATCCGGATCATTGAGCAGACGGGCGCCGAGATAGTAAGTCAGGTCATAGAATGAAAGCAGACAGTCAAGTTCGTTCTCGTATTCGACAAAAACGACTCTCATACCCATATCGCGGTATTTGCGGCAGATATCCTGCAAAGCGAGGGCGCAGGTGGCCGGAGGAATAAGTCCGTTCCAGTATCTCCAGTAATCCCAGACGCCCAGACGTCCGCTGGCGCACTTTTGCCAGTCGTTGAGGATCTTCCGGTATTCAACGTTGGCAGGAGAACTGATCGGACGCAGATGATCGTGGAATCCCCTGGTATAAGTGGATATCCGGACAACCACATGACTGTTGGGCACAACGCCCCGGGGTGCATCCAGAGAATCAAAATAAGCCAGCGTTACCAGATTGATATAGGGATACTCTCCCTTGACATTGTCATAGAGACGGTTGAGGAAGTCGATCAGCAGTCCGGAAACACCGTGTTTGCGGGAAAAGGCATGGCATTTTTTGCAGAAACAGGCCGCCTCTCCGTCATTCTGCGTGATGGAATAGAAGCGCGGCGGAGGAACGCCCCGTTTGGCGGCCTCTTTTCTGTCGGCCGCGATACCGGCCTTGAGCTTTTTCACAAAGCGTTTCATTACTTCAGGATCAGAGTAACAGATAGCGCCGATATCATTTTTCTTGACGATCTTGCGGGTGCCGCCGCTGCTGACCCATGAGATCTCAAGAGGGAAATCTCCGGAATAGATCCCCAGGGAGTGTCCGTGTCCGGCAAAGCCGTACCGTTCGGATCCGCCCAGATGGGCAAGCGGTCCCCAGCCGGTCATGCGCAGTTTGCGCGCAAAGGTCTCCGGACGGTTGGCCAGACCGCCGTAAACATAACGGTACTGGATGAGGGGTTTATAAAAAATATCCGTATTATCGGGAATGGTCAGAACTTTTTTCCGGGTAACATACTCGCACCCGGGCGCAAAAAAACGGACATTGGCAAATTTTTCCAGAAACTCATACACCGCAAAAAGCACACCGCGTTCGAGACTTCCGGTGATGATGACATCTTTACCGGCGGCTTTGATGCGGTATTCCTCCACCTTGAACGCCGGAAACTTCTGCTGAGCGGCCCGCCGCGTCAAACCGATATAAAGCGCGGCACCCCCTTTATGATCCTTTTCAGGAACAAGGACAAAATTTTTGCCGATCACACGGCTCAAATAATGCTGCATCTGACCCGCTGCATATTTTTCCTGGACTGTGGGGTTATCCGGAATGACCAGCGCAATACCGCTGTCAACTGTCAGACCGGAAACGAGTTTTGCCGTCAGCAAAAACACTGGAAGAAGAAATCGTTTCATTTTTTTGTTCTCCTTATGTTGGGGTGGAAATATGTTCAACATATTGTAATATATCACACATTTTTTCCGTTGTCAAGGGGCTGTATAAACTTCGGATGGCATCGTTGGCGCGCAGTCTGCGCTTGGTGCGCCGCAGAGATAGGCTTTAGCGGTAGTTACTGTGGCGAAAGAGGCCGATGTGACGCGCGGGTATCGCTGGTGCGGCGCTTGTGTCGGACTTGTCGGACAAGTCGGACAGGTCCGACGCTTGGTGCGCCGCAGAAATAGGCTTTAGCGGTAGTTACTGTGGCGAAAGAGGCCGATGTGACGCGCGGGGCAGTACAAGCTCTTGCTGACTGCGTTGGCGCGCAGTCTGCGCTTGGTGCGCCGCAGAGATAGGCTTTAGCGGTAGTTACTGTGGCGAAAGAGGCCGGCGAGTATAACGATCGAAGCCACCACCACCTGCAT
>JAFVYP010000179.1 GCA_017508555.1 Lentisphaeria bacterium | reverse complement strand
CCTTTTTTGAATCATCTTTTGCTGATTATCTCAGATATTTTACGATTTTTTTGCAAATATAACTTGACAAATAGTCTCTCATAGGAGAAAAGCGAAGTATTTTTTAGTTTTTATCATTTATCTACCCGTATCGGGAACAGAGCCTTTAAGAAAAGCGGTGTATTTTTGGGGAGGGCATTGAGCTGCCCCCGGGAATACAGCCAGGAAAAAAGAACTGCAGTAAGATCCCCCGTTTGCCAGCAGTTCTTTTTTCTTTGCCCCGGAACAGGTGGCAATTTTCTGTTTTTGTGCTATTTTATCTTTACGGAGAAGGATTTTGTATGGATAAAAGAACAGCAGCAGGTTTGATATTGGCCGTACTTTTTGCGGCCGCAGGTATTTTTTGCCTCCGGGGGACATTTTTTCAGAAAAAAGTCCTGCCCACCCACGTTTACACTTTCAGCATTATGGGGACAACGGCCTCCTTTTCCTTTTCGGGCGTGGAGCAGGCGGCAGCGCTCCGGGCTGCGGAATCTGGCAAAGCCGCTTTTGAAGAGGTGACAAAAATCGCCAATCTGTACGATCAGAACAGCGAGCTTTCCCGGCTGAATATGTCGGCGTACAGAAAAGAATTCATCTGTTCCAGACTCTTGTGGCAAATGATCGAAGAAGCGGCTTTTGCCTGGCATTTCAGCGGCGGCGCCTTTGATATCACTGTCAAACCCCTGATGGATCTGTGGGGCTTTTACCGCAAACGGGGCAAGATCCCTCTGCCTGCGGAGATCGTTTCCGCCAGAGAAAAAACAGGTTTTGAAAAACTGATCCTCAACAGGCAGAAGCGCTCCATCCGTTTTTCCGTTCCCGGCATGGCGCTGGATCTGGGGGGGATCGCCAAAGGTTTTGCGCTGGATCTGGCGGCGGCAAAAGTTTCGCCCCACATCCAAACCGGCGTGCTGGATCTGGGAGGAAATTTGAAGTTTCTGTCTCATCCGCCTGCGGGCAGAAGTTTTTATACCGTCGGAATCAAAGATCCGGGGGCTCCGCACAAGCTGAAAAAAACCGTGACGGCCGCTCCCGGAACAGCTGTTTCCACCAGCGGAGATTATGAACGTTTCGTCACTTTGGAAAATAAAAAATTCGGACACATCATCAATGTCCGAACCGGGATCCCCCAGCGGAAAAACGGATCAGCAACAGTCATTGCGCCCTCGGCCATGCGGGCGGACTGGCTTTCCACGGCCGCTTTTCAGGAGGGGAAAATGCTGGCTGAAAAAATCCGAAAAGAGTTGGCTGACTGCCGGGTGATATGGGTCGAAAAATGAAATACACTCCTCAATCTCTCGAACGCCGCGTTGTCCGTACAGCCGTTGACTGGAGCTGCTGCGGACAGACGCTGATCGCTTTTCTCGTCAGCCGTTTTCCCTACCGGGATAAAGAGGGGTGGCAAAAGGCCATCGCCGGCGGGGAGATCACTTTGAACGGAAAAAATATTCCCCCTGAAACAGTCCTCTCTCTCCACGATCAGGTGGAGTATCTGCCCAAAGAGCTGCCGGAACCGCCTGCGGATATGGATTTCAAGATCGTTTATGAGGATAAACACCTTCTTGTCATCGACAAACCGGGCAATCTCTGTGTGCATCCGGCGGGGCCCTTTTTCAAGCATACGCTGTGGCATGCCCTCTGTTCCCGGTTCGGTGAGATCCACTTTGTCAACCGTCTGGACCGGGAAACCTCCGGTCTGATGATCGCCGCCAAAGACAGAGAGACGGCATCCGGATTTGCCAAACGGGAACTTCTCCGCGAAAAAAGCTACACCGTCATGGTTTACGGAGAGTTCGGGGAAGAAAAAAAACATGCCCGGGGCTTTCTGGCCAAAGATCCCAACAGTCCTGTGCGGAAAAAGCGGCACTTTTATCTGACGGAACCCTCAGTGCCCTCGGAAACGGCGGAAACTTTTCTGGAACTGCTTGAGTCCAGCGGCAGGCACTCCCTGCTCAAAGCGACGCTCGTGACCGGCAGGATGCATCAGATCCGCGCCACTTTGTGCAGTTTGGGATATCCCGTTGTGGGCGATAAACTTTACGGGCCGGATGAAAATATCTATCTCAAACAGAAAACAGAATCCATCACGCCTGAGGAAAAACGTCTGCTGATCCTCTCGCGGCAGGCTCTGCACGCTTCCAAACTCGTTTTTGAGCATCCATTTACCGGCAAAGTTCTCTCTTTTGAAAGTCCTGCGCCCTTTTCCCTGCCCGACACGGAGATCGCCGTCACCGGCGCGGAGGGATTTATCGGTTCCTTTATGGTCAGGGAACTTAAAAAACGGGACATCTCTTTCATCCGGATCCCACGGGAGGCATTTGAGGATGAAAAGCAACTGGCCTCTCTTCTGAGCGGTGTCAAAAAAGTGCTGCACTTTGCCGGAATAAGCCGCCACGCTGACGGGGAATATCTTTACCAGACCAATATGCGTCTGGCTCAGCTCCTTGTCCAACACGTTGATAAGGAAACTGTGATCTATTTGGCCAGCAGTCCCCATGTGCTGACGAAAGATCTGCCGTACCACAAGAGCAAACGGGATGCCATGACCCTTTTTGAAAATGCCGGAGTCCGGGCTTCCGCCCTGCTGATGCCCAATACTTTCGGTCCCGGAAGCAAACCCTTTTACAATTCAGTGGTCTCCACCTTCGCTCTGCTGGCCGCCCGGGGAGAAACGCCCGAACGGATCGAAAATGTCATGCTGGAACTTCTGCCGGTAAGGGATTTGTGTGCCGGGATCCTTTCCTGTCTTGAACAGCCGCCGCAGAAAATGTTCCTCATTCCCCACACCATTACCCTGCCCCTGCCTGAATTATGGGAAAGGCTGGGACGCAGACAGATCAAGGATATGCTGGATGATCTGCTTTTTGAGGTCAGAGAATATTTTGAAAACGCCGATCCCCGGCAGACTTTGTCCCCGACACGGGCAGATACAATGATAAAAAACTGAAAATACTTCGCTTTTCTTGAAGGCTCTGTTCCGGTGGCTCCTGGAGAAAGGGAAGGGGAAAAAGCGTTTACTTTCTGAGGAGACAGCCCAGGCGCATGACGGCAGAAATCCCCAATACAGGAACGATGTTTCCGGGGATGAAAAAGAACGAAAACAAAACACCGGCGAGGGCTGTTCCGCAGATAGCTCCTGCGGTCAGCGTTCCGGCGGCTCCCCCCTGTTCATGGAAAAGTTTTCCTCCGGTCACGCCGGAAGAGACAGAACAGATCAAAGCGGCGCCAAAGACAGCGGCGTAATGATAAGCGCCGCCGCCGCTGCTGAGGAAGAGCCAGGGCAGAACAAGAGAACATAAAAGCAGGATTTTTTCAGCAAGACCTTTTTTGCCGAAGCAGGCCAGAGGCGGGACGATACACCACAAATAGAGGGCTTCCGGTACAGGAGACTCCATGCGGTGGAAAGCCGTCAGGGCGAACCCCGTCAAAACGACCAGCGCGGCAGAGCAGGTATTATCCACAGCAGAAAAGAAGGCGGAACTGCCGCCTTTCCGTCCCAGGATCAAACGGAAAAAGACCCACAGCAGTCCCAGAGAACACCAGAAAAAGAGGCCGTGTTCCCGGGGAAAAGTCTGAGGGAAAAATTTTGTTTTTTCCACAGGCGGAAGCTCTTTTTTGTAAGTTCTGTTCCCGATACGGGTAGATAAATGATAAAAACTAAAAAATACTTCGCTTTTCTCGAAAAGGGGTGGGG
>JAFVYP010000178.1 GCA_017508555.1 Lentisphaeria bacterium | reverse complement strand
TCTCCCATGCATCCGGCTTCTGTCATCCGTCTGCATGATGACTGCCGCACCTTCTGCGATGCTCCGGCCGCTGCTGAACTGAGCAAATTCACCCGTGACCTCTGCACCCTCAAGTAAAAAACGGAAACATCAACAATGAGCGAAAAACTTAGAGTCGCCATTATCGGAACCGGCGCCCGGGGAACACACACTTTCGGTAGGTTGTTTTCCAAGCGTAACGATGTTGAGATCGCAGCTCTCTGCGATACCAACTCTGTCCGTGTCCGTGCTGCGGCAGAGATCCTCGGCATCACTCCGAATTTCTACAGCTCCATCGAAGAGATGGCCGCTGCGGAAAAATTGGATGGTGTCATCATCACCACGCCCGACTGCGAGCATTACTCCTGCGCTAAAAAAGCGCTGAATGCCGGATGGAACGTGCTGATCGACAAACCTCTTGCCACCAATGCAAAAGACGGCAAAGAACTGATCGAACTTGCTCAGAAGAGCGGCAAAACGCTGATGATCGGCTTCAATCTGCGTCACAGCGAAGTGCTCAAACGCCTGAAAAGCTTCATTGACGACGGCACTCTGGGCAAAGTTTTCATCGCCGAAAACAGAGAGTTCTACGACGGCGGACGGACCTACATGGCCCGCTGGAACCGCTTTTTCTCCAAGACCGGCGGACTGTGGATCCACAAAGCCAGCCACGATTTCGATATCTTCAACTGGCTTCTGGGCTTCCCCAAACCGCTGCGCGTCAGCTCCTTTGCCGCAGTGAACGTGCTGGATGAGAACCATCTGCCCTTTGAGTTGGAAGAGGGCAAAAAGCCCGGTCCCGACTGCAACCACTGCCCCTACAAGGATAAATGCAAAGACAAGTTCCTCCTCTCCGAAGAAGAGCTCAAGCTCTGGGGAGACAAGGCCGTTGCCGAAGACGGATATGTCAAAAATCTCTGCATCTATCTTTCCGAAAAGGACAACCATGACAACGGTCTTGCCATGGTGGAGTACGAAGGCAACATCAAAGTCTCTCTTTTCGAGGACTTTATCGGCAGCAAGAGCGACCGCATCTACACCATCGGCGGCGACAAAGCTGTTGCGGAAGTCAGTCTCCACAACCAGACAATCACCATCACCCCGCGCTGGGGCGGTGAGATCGTCACCTATCACGTGCAGATCCCCCCGGGCGGACACGGCGGTGCCGATCCCAGTCTGGTCGATACCTTCTGCAAGGTCCTCCGCGGAGAAGCCACCTCCACCAGTACCGCTGAACACGGTCTGCTGGCCACGGCTCTCGGACAGGCGGCGGAAATCTCAAGACGTGAACACCGTATGGTAGAAATGAGTGAGCTTCTGTAATGAGTAACAAACAATATGTTGATTTGCAGATCAACGGTTATATGGGGGTCGATTTCGCCGATCCCCAGCTGACCGCCGATCAATTTCTTGCAACAGCGGATCATATTTTCAAATCCGGCACGGGGCTGTTCCTGCCCACGATCGTGACCAGTTCCAAAGAGGTCTATCTGCGGAATCTGGGGATCATGTACAAGGCGGCTGAAAGCCACGGTCTTTTGAAAAACATTCCAGGAACCCATCTGGAAGGTCCCTTCATTTCCCGCAAACCGGGAGCGGTGGGGGCCCATATTCCGGAATTTGTCCGCGAACCGGACTGCAAATTCTTTGACGAGATCATGGATCTTTCCAACGGCTATGTGACTTTGCTCACCGTGGCTCCGGAGGTCCCCGGCATGGATGAATTCATTGCGCACGTGGTCTCCAAAGGCGTGGTGGTCTCCTGCGGACACCAGCTGGCTCAGGCCGCCGATCTGGCCCGCGCCGCCAAGGCCGGTGCCAAGCTGCTGACCCATCTGGGCAACGGCTGTCCCAATCAGATCGACCGGCACAACAATATGATCTGGGCCGGCATGGCCAATGATGACCTGACAGCCATGATCATCGCCGACGGCCATCACCTGCCCGCCGACCTTGTCAAGTGCATCATCCGCTGCAAAGGCGTGGATAAAGTCATCGTCACCAGCGATGCCGCTCCCATCGCGGGATTCCCCCCGGGACGCTACACCTGCTGGAACAATGATGCCATCCTGGAACCCAGCGGCCGTTTCCACAATCCGGAAAAGGGCTGTCTGGTCGGCTCCTCTGTCTGCGTCAGACAGTGTGCCGAGTTCCTGAGCTCCATGGGATACAGTGAAGAGGACATCGACAAAATGACCATTTCCAATCCCCTTGAGATGATCGGAAAAACCCTGTAAAACGCAGGTTTGATCCGTCAGAAACGGCACGGTGTTTTCAAAACGCCGTGCCGTTTTGCCGCATTGTGCGGAAAGTGTAAAAAAAGTTTGCAGAAGGACTTGAAAAAAAGCATCTTCTGCGTTATATTACTCAGATAACTGCACCGGGAACGGATCCCGGAGCAAAACAACCAAATCAAAAGGCAGCCTGAAAAGTTGAAAAAATAAGGCGCCGCGAAGAAAAAGGAAACAGAAAAATGGCCAAGATCAGTATCAAGGACCTGTTGGAAGCCGGTTGTCATTTCGGACACCAGACCCGTCGCTGGAACCCCAAAATGAAGGAATATGTCTATGGGGCCAAGAACGGCATCTCTATCATCGACCTCACCAAAACCATGCACCAGATCGCGGCCGCCTGCAACTTCCTGCAGCACGTTGTCGCTGACGGCGGCGACGTTCTCTTCGTCGGCACCAAACGTCAGCTCCGCGACCTCATCAAAGGTCTGGCTGATGATACCGGCATGTTCAGCGTTTCCGAGCGCTGGCTGGGCGGAACTCTGACCAACAACGTCACCATCCGCAAGAGCATCACCAAGATGGCTGAGATCGACGAGATCCTCAACTCCGAAGCTGCTGCTTCCATGAAGAAAAAAGAGATCGCCGGTATCTCCCGCCGCGGCGCCAAACTGCACCGCGATCTGGACGGCATCGCCAACATGAAGAAACTCCCGGCCGCTCTGGTCATCGTTGACGTCTGCAACGAGATCAACGCTGTCCGCGAAGCCAACAAGCTCAACATTCCGATCGTGGCCATCGTCGATACCAACGGCGACCCCTCCATGGTCGATTATCCTGTTGCCGCCAACGATGACGCTGTGAAGTCCGTTGAGATCATCACCGGACTTTTCCGCGAAGCCATCAAGGTCGCCAAAGAGATCCATCTGAAGCGCGTTGCTGAAGAGAAGGAAGCCGCCGAGGCCGCCAAGCGTCTGGCTCAGGAAAAGGCCGAAGAAGCCGGTGAGACCGAAGAAAAGGCCAAGAAGCCCGCTGCCAAAAAGCCCGCCGCCAGGAAGCCCGCTGCCAAGAAGGCTGCCGCTCCCAAGGCCGAAGCTGCTGAAGCCAAAGCTGAATAATTGAAACAACTCTTTATCAGTGGAG
>JAFVYP010000177.1 GCA_017508555.1 Lentisphaeria bacterium | reverse complement strand
CTTGTTGTACCCCGGCTGGGAATCCTGACACTCAAAGACCAGAAGGATGATCGCTCCTGTAATGGGAACGAGGAGCCAGAGCCAGTTCCAGCCGCTTCTGCCGGTATCGTGCATCCGGCGGCAGAAAACCGCCCACGTGGGAATCAAAACGGCAAGAGACCAAATGGATGGCAAAACCGGATCAATACAACTCAGGATGGAGCTGATGACGGAGCTGATCAGTACCCAAAGCCAGAATTCTGAACGGCGGGAGCGGCCATCGAACTGGGCATACTTGGTCAGTGCGGTAAACGGATTGACGGGAGCTGGTGTGGGGGCGGCGTTCTGCATGTTTGATTCCTTTCCTGTTTTTTGAAGTGAAGAACCCTTCATTTTACCTATTTGACACTATAATGCCAAAAAAACGGATGTCAAACGGTTTTTGTGATAAAAAATCTTAAAAATCGAGTTTCATTTATGAAGCCCTGACAAAATAATATGATTCACCATTTTCTACGGTTTTCTGCCGTCGGAAAAGCGGGGAAAGTCCGGGCGATCCTCTCCGGTGGCACCACCAACCTGAACGTACCCCGTCCCTGATCCCCTCCCCCGTTTTCAGGGACAAAAAAGCCGGTAGCCCAGAAGCCTCCGGTGCAGATAGAGGAAAAACGGGCAGAAATTACGCCGAATTGAAACAAGGCTTTATTAGATAATAAAGCCTTGCTTGCTCTTGTCACGGCGCAGAGTTGCGGAGCAACCCGAAGCCGGATGCTCTTGTCCTCCGCAGTCTGAGCGCAGGAGGATGCCTGTTTGAACATATTTGTCATAATCAAAGTATTCATAATGCGTTTCCTATATATCCATTCTTTTGCAATGTCAAGTGAACAATCGCAAACACTTCAAAAATGAGGGAATATTATTTCGCCGCAGGGGCTGCCGGAACCTTGAGTTTTTTCAGCTCGGTTTGTGCCTTGAGCGCATCCGCTTCGGCTTTGTTCCGGGCGGTGATCGCGGCTTCTGCTTCTTTCCGGATCTGTTCCAGATCTTTTTTCGATTTGACGGCATCCGCTTCCAGTTTTTTGATCTGATCCTGCAGTTTTTTCACTTCGGCAGCGGCGTTTGTTTGCCGGGTGGCGTCGGAATTTTTTGCGATCGCCAGATCACGGATCGCCTGCTGAAGATCTTTCTGAATGGCTGCAACCTGCTTTTCCGCAAGCTGTTTTTCTGTCTTGATCTGTTCTTCACGGGCTTTGAGGGCAATTTGCAGTGCGGCATATTTTTCCGCCGCTTTTTCTGCATTCAGACGCTGTTCCGCCAACTGTTTCTGAAATTCCGCCTGAGCTTTGGCTGCTTTCTCGGCGTAGAGCTGTTTTTCCGTTGCCAACTGTTTTTCCGTAGCAAGACGGACTGTTTTTTCCTGCGCCGCCTGATCTTTCAACAACTGTTCCCGGGCGGCTGCCTGTTTTTCATTTTCTGCCATCTGCTGACGGAGTGCTTCCTGCTGTTCCTGCAGCGATTTTTCCCTGGCGGCGTTTTCGCTCCGGAGATCCGTCAATTCACGGTATCCGAACCAGGAAATGACGGCGATCCCGGCGATCAGAAGCAGGACTGTCGGCGCCCAGATCCAGGCTTCCGATCTCTTTTTGACGGGTGACGGCGGCGGTGGAAGGGCTGCCGCTGCTGCTTCAAGACGGTCGATCTTTTCCATCATTGCACGGAATTGACGGAGAAGCTCCTCTGCTTGTTCTGACTGATAATCAATACGTTGCGGAAGCGTCTCCGTCGTTTCTCCGTCAGATCTCCCCTGCCCCGCTCCGTCATTGACGGCGATTGCCGTCACATTTTCCGGCTCCGGCTGGGGATGGACGGCATAAAGTTTCGCAAGGGTGGAGTCAATATCAAAGGAGGACTTGCCCTGCCCCCGCAGTTCAGCGATTTTTTTCAGAACCGTCAGGGTGCTGTCCGAGTAGATCCGCCGTTTTCCCTGCACGGAATAATCCATATAGACCGCATATTTTGCAAGCCAGTCGTTGACCGTGGTCCGTTTCACCCCCAGCAGTTCCGAAAGTTCAATAACGGTGTACTTCCCATTTTCAGTTGCCATGTTTCACTCCTTTCCAGCCAGTGCGGCTGCCGTATGTTCAATGTCTTGTTTG